>JBBEBQ010000010.1:0-300000 GCA_040882285.1 Gemmatimonadaceae bacterium | reverse complement strand
CATCTACCTCGGCACCCGCACCGACAAGTCGGCGAGCAAGATCACCCGCGAGGCGATGAGCGCGCAGCCGCGAGCGAGGGAATCCATGCCCGCAAAAAAGACCTCGACACGCGCAAAGACGGCGAAAGCCGCCGCGCGCGCGAAGAAAACCACGGCCGCCAAAAAGACCACGCCGGCGAAGAGAAGGAGCGCGGCGAGATCCACCGGCAAGCTGATCGCCGGCGCCGAGCCGCCGGCACCGCTCCGCGCCGATGCGGCCCGTGTCCTCAAGCAGATAGACGAGCTGTGCGGCAGCGACAAGCGCGGCACGCTCGACTTCGGTAAAGGCCGGACGCTCTCCGTCACGAACCTGGCCAAGGTCTTTTTCCAGTCCACCAGCCACACGAAGGGCGACCTGCTCCGCTACTACACGCTCGTCTCTCCGTTCATCCTCCCGACGATCGCCGACAGACCGCTGGTGCTCAAGCGGTTTCCCAACGGGATCCACGGCGAGGCGTTCTACCAGCAGAAGGCTTCCGACGACACACCCGACGGCGTTCGCGTCGAGGTAGTCACCAACGACGACGGTGAGAAGCAGCGCCGCATAGTGGGCGGCGATCTGCTCACTCTGCTCTACACGATCCAGCTCGGCGCCGTCTCGGTGGACCCGTGGCACGGCCGTTTCCCCGATCTCGCGTACGCCGACTACTCGATCATCGATCTCGATCCGGGGCCGAAGGCGAAGTTCGGGCGCGTCGTGCAGATAGCGATCTGGGTGAAGGAAGTGCTCGACGAGCTCGGGCTGCACGCGGCGCTCAAGACATCAGGCTCGGAGGGTTTGCACGTGTACATCCCGCTCCCGCCGCGGACGCCCACTGACGCGTCCACGCTGGTCGCGCAGATTGTCGCGGAGCGCGTGGCGCGCGAGCACCCGAAGGAAGCGACGGTCAAGCGGTTCACGAAACACCGCGGCGAGGCGGAGGTGTACGTCGATTATCTGCAGAACATCAAGGGGAAGACGGTCGCCGGGCCGTACTGCGTTCGGGCGCGCGATGGAGCGACAGTTTCGACTCCCCTCGACTGGGACGAATTGACTGCGGAGCTCGATCCACGGGACTTTACGATCGATTCGGTAATGGAGCGGTTTACTGCGAAAGGGGACATCTGGGGAACGGCGATGAAGCGGAAGAACTCGTTGCGGAAGCTGCTGGCCGCGAACACGCGCAAGGAGAAATGACGGGGAATCCAAGAAGTGAGAGGCTATCTCACATCTGGCTTCTCACTTCTTGGGCGTCGAAACCCTGAAGGCGCTCCCCGCGAGGCGGTTCGTGCTCGATGGCGAGATCGTCGTGCCAGTGGGCAAGGCGCTGTCGTTCGACGAAGCCGAAGCCGAGGATGAAAAAACGGGAGGCTAGGGCTGCTCGAGCTCGCGCGCCCAGACGTTCCTGAACCTCGTGCGATTGCCGTGGTCCTGCAGCTTGATCGGCAGCCGGTCCGCATGTGCCGTGTACGTCGCGCGCCGCCGGTGCGCGGTCGCCCCGAGCAGCTCGACGTTGTCCTGCACGAGCACACCGTTGTGCAGCACGGTCATCCGCGCCGGCGACAGCACCGCGCCCATCGTCGAATCGAAGCGCGGCCGCCGGAACACGATGTCGTACGTCTGCCACTCCCCCGGGGAGCGCGACACGTTCACCAGCGGGGGATGCTGCCCGTAGAGCGCGCCCGCCTGCCCGTCCGCGTACGTGCGATTCTCATGCGAATCCAGGATCTGCAGCTCGTACAGCCCCATCAGGAACACGCCGCTGTTCCCCCGCCCCTGTCCCTCACCGCTCACCTCCGCCGGCGTCGCCCACTCGATGTGCAGCTGCACGTCGCCGAAGCCGCGCGCCGTCTCGATATCGCCGCTGCCGGGCACGACCTCGACGAACCCGTCCCGCACCTGCCACGGCGCAGCGCCGCCCCGCACCGACCGCCATTCCGACAAATCCCTTCCATCGAACAGGACAATCGCGTCCGACGGCCCACCTCGCACCGACACGATCCGCGGCAGCGTCCGCAGCGTATCGTGCACTTCCCACTGCGGCTGAACCTGGGCGGCCAACGGCGACGCAAGCGCGGCGCTCAGCGCCACCACGCGAATCAATCCCATTGGTCCGCCGCCGCGTACGCATCGATCACCGCCCGCTCCCCCTCGCGCCCCGGCCGCGCGTTCCCGTGCTCCATCCCCACGATCCCCGTGTACCCCTTGGCGTGAATGTGCCGGAAGACGTTCCGATAGTTCACCTCGCCGGTCCCTGGCTCCTTCCGCCCCGGATTGTCTCCCACCTGGAAATAGGCCACCTCGTCCCACGCCGCGTCGATGTTCGGGATCAGGTTCCCTTCGGTGATCTGCTGGTGGTACATGTCGAAGAGGATCTTGCACGCCGGGCTCCCCACCGCCTTGCAGATCATGTGCGCCTGCGGCACTCGCATGAGAAACTGCCCGGGATGATCCCGCAGCGTGTTGAGCGGCTCCAGCACCAGCACCAGCCCGTGCGGCTCGAGAATGGCCGCCGCGCGCTTCAACGTCTCGATGACGTTTGCTGTCTGAAACTCCCTGTGCAGGCGCATGTCCACGTGCCCGGGCACCACCGTCATCCACCTAGCGTTCACCCGCTTCGCCACGTCCACCGACTCGCGAATCTCCCGCAGGAACGCGTCGCGGCTCTCGGCCTGCACGAGATCAGGCTCACGCCACTTGATCGTGTGGGCCACAAACACGCCCATCTGCATCCCCAGCCGCGTCATTGCCGCCGCGACGCGATCCTGATCCGCTACCGGCCGGTCCTTCATTCCGTTGTCCTCTAACGCGACGAATCCCTCCGCGCGCATGAACTCCAGCTGCGCGACGAGATCGCTCCCGGCGTGCTCGCGGAACATTCCGAAATGGGGCGCGTAGCGGAGCCTGAACGTCCTCGGCGGCTGCAACCAGGACGATCGCGGCGACGGGATCGCCGCTACGGACAATACGCCGGACTTCAAGAAATCGCGCCTGATCATCTGCCGGTCCGGTTTAGCTTCGTCACACGTGGCTCGCCCTGGCTCACTCGCAAACGCAAGAGGCCAGGAGAATCCCCTGGCTTCGGCGGTGCATGCGAATCTACGCTCGCGCTAGAAACCGCTGGCCGTGCGCAGCGGAAGCTCGATCTGCGAGCGCTCCGCCTGGCCCATTTCCCCCTCGAACAGCGGGTCGTTGTTCTCGTCGAGCAGGTGGGTGAGCGTATAGTAGTAGTGCAGGGCGTGCACCGGGGCGGCATGGCCATATCCGGCGGACTTGGCGATCGCGGTCGCTTCCTCGCGGACGCGACGCGGCAGCTTCCCGGCCTGCGGGAGCGCGAGCAGCCGCCGGATTTCGCCGGAATTCCTCGCGAGCAGCGCCGCGCAGAGTGAGTCTACATATGCCAGCATAGGCCCTCCGTGACGGATCGGCGCCTGACGGCCACTTCCTCCGTCAGGTCCACTTTGCAACTACTACACCAATTGGCGCAATAGTTTCAGGGCCCTTCTGTACGAAATGCTACAAATGTGCTGCTGCGGAAAATTATCGATTCCGCGGCGGCCGCTTGATGATCGCGCTCCCGGGCGCAAACGCCCCAATGGTGATCGGGAGGCGCCCTGTAATGGGGATTTCGACGAGCAGAGCTCGGGCCGCGGCGATCTGCGATACGGGCGCGCCGCTCCAGGCAATGAGGTAGGTCGGCACGGATGGAATCTGGCTCAGCAGGTACGGGTTCCCGAACGCCACCACGATCGGATCCCGGCCGCGAGCGGAGCTGCGCTGGACGAAATCCACAAACGGTCGTGGGGCGCCAACCGTCACGGCGTCCCAACCCTGGCCTACGTATGAGCCGATAATAGTTACGTCGGCTGAATCCGTGGCAGCCTCCAACCGTGCCAGCGACCCGGAGATGTCGTCCGCGGGGACGAAGATCGTCCGCAAGCGCGGGTAAACCCGCCTCAGCTCGGCGTTGAACGCCGCACCCGCGGCGAGGTCGGCGCGACGCGCGACCGTGATGGACAGAACGCGCATGCCGGGCGTCGGATTGCGCAGGAGCTGTCGGCCTGAATCCTTTAGGAGGACTATCGACCGATCCGCAATCTCACGCGCCACCGCGTAGTTGGCGCTGCCGCCCACCACCGCGCGCACCGAGTCGAGCGGCACGAGCCGGTTGCGGTCCAGACCCATGCGCTGCTTGAGAGCCAGGAGCCGCCGCACCGCGGCGTCGATCCGCGCCTCGGTGTACCGGTTCTCCGCCACGCCTTCGACGATCGCGTCGATCGTCGCGCGGATGTCGAGCGGCTGGATCAGCACGTCCGCTCCGGCCGCGACCGCGCGCTTGGTCGCCTCCTCGGCGCCGAACTGATCCAGCACGCCGCGCATGTCCATCGCGTCGGAGATGATGACGCCGCCGAATCCCATCTCCTCGCGCAGCAAGTCGGTCAGGACCTCACGCGACAGTGTGCCCGGCACGCCCGTCGAATCCAGCGCCGGCATCACGCCGTGAAACGACATCATCGCGCCAACGCCGGCGGCGATGGCAGCGCGAAAGGGCGTGAGTTCCAGGCTGTCGAGCCGCGCGCGACTGACCGTGATGACCGGCAGCGCGAGATGGGAGTTCACCTCCGTGTCGCCGTGTCCCGGGAAGTGCTTGCCCGTGGCGAGCATCCCGTGCTCCTGCAGCCCGCGGATGAAGGACGCGCCGAGCCTGCCGTCCAGGTGCGGGTCCTCGCCGTAGGAGCGGACGTTGATCACCGGGTTGGCCGGATTGCTGTTGACGTCGAGTATCGGCGCGTAGGCGATGTGAATGCCGAGCGCGCGCCCCTCGATCGCGGTGACCCGTCCCTGCTCGTACGCGAGCGCCGTATCGCGCGTGGCGCCGAGCGCCATCTGCGTGGGAAAGAGCACCGCGCCGCCGAGGTCGATCGCGTTGGGTACGAAGTAGCCGCCGCGCGCCCGGAAGCCCGCGCCGAACTCGAGGTCCGCGCCGACGAGGAGCGGGACCTCGCTGAGCCGCTGCATCGCGTTCAGTTTGGCGGCGATCTCCGTCGGCGATCCGACGGACACTGTGTATCCGCCGACCTTGTCCTCGACGATTTCCCTGCGGACGCGCTGCCACTGCGGCGAGTCGAGCGCCGTGTAATCGCCGAGGACCGTGGGCCAGACCATTTGCGCGGCCTTCTCGCGCAGAGTCATGGAAGCGAGCACCGAATCGACCCAGTTGGAAGCCTGTGCCGCGCTGCCAGGTTGCGGGGTGGACGCGGGGATCGCCGCGCATGACAGGCACGCCGCAGCGACAAGGATCGTGGAGAGCTTCATCGGGTGACTGGTGACTAGTGACTAGTGACTAGGCGAGCGGAAAGACGCGGACAAGGCGGGAGTTGTAGCTTTTACTAGTCACGAGTCACTAGTCACCAGTCACCAGTTAGTGACTGATCGTCCCCTGCTTGCTGGTATCGATCTCCTCACGCTTCCCGCCGAAAAGGAAGGCTTCCATCTGCTTGGTGAGGAAGGCCCGGGCCTGCGGATCCATCAGGTTCAGCCCGTAGTGGTTGATCAGCATCATCTGCTGCTTGACCCACGCCGCCCAGCACTCGCGGCAGATCTCCTCGCCGGCCCGGGCCCCCACGGGGCCCGGAAACGGCGGCTTCTCAAATCCTTCGCGCGTCTCGCCGCAGCGGACGCACGTGACCCTGGCTGGCACGGTTACGTACGGGCGTACTCGATCTTGGCGAGTCCGAAGAGCTGAAGGAGGCGGAGATAGATCCAGCCGATGTCGAACTCGTACCACTTCGCCTTGAACTTGGCGGAGTGAGGATCGGCGTGGTGGTTATTGTGCAGCTCTTCGCCGCCGAGCCAGATGGCGATCGGCAGGATGTTCCGGCTGTGGTCCTTCACGCTGAAGTTGCGGTAGCCCACGGCGTGACCCACGCCGTTGATGATCCCCGCGGCCCAGAACGGAATCCACAGCATCTGCACGCCCCAGACGAGCGGGCCAACGAAGAAGCCGAACAGGTAGATGTCGACTGCGAGCATGACCAGGATGCCGAGCCAGTTGAGCGGCGTCAGCAGCTGCCGCTCGAGCCAGTCGTTGGGCGTGCCCTTGCCGTACTTCTCGAGGACGCCGGGCTGGTTGACCGCCTTCCTGTAGTACAGCGCGCCCTTCAGCACGATGTTGCGCAGGCCTTCGAGCAGGGGGCTGTGCGGATCGCCCTCGCGATCGGCGAACGCGTGGTGCTTGCGGTGGCAGGCGACCCACTCCTTCGTGATGATGGAGGTGGACATCCAGAGCCAGACGCGCATCGGCACCGCCGCCAGCGAGTGAATCTTGACGCTGCGGTGGGTTTGCGACCTGTGCAGAAACAGAGTTACGCAGACGTTGGTGATGTGGCCGGCGATGAGGATGAATACCACTGGTATCCACCACTCGCTCGCCCAGGCGGCGAAATAAGGCATTTACACAAGCTCCAATGGACGGGGGACGAACCCTCCGCCGCGACGCGGTTTTCTAACCGAAAAGAAGCGCTCCGAGGCCGTTTGTGGCTCCCCGGAGCGATGTACGAAATCTAACCTACCCTGGCTCATTTTGCTAGCGGCGGAGGCCCTAACTCTCATGTTTCCAGAGGGTTGATAATGCAAAGAGCGTGCACCCCCCTCCGGGAATGTATTCTCCTCTAGAACGCTCTCGAAATGCCGAAAGACACGCCTCCGGACCGCGTAGCACCGATCGAAGCTCGGACGAGCGGCTGCTAGGGAACCCAATGATCCCCGCGGTGGAAAACGCCGACAATCGCCCCCGTGAACAGGCCGATCACACCAAGCGCGGCGCCGACGAATGTTCCGTCCTGGCTTGGACTGGTGGAGAAAAAGTCTGGCCCATCGTATGAGGCGTAGCCGATCGCGTAACCACCAACCGCCAAAGGTTGCACACGACGAGCATGACGAGCTAAAACTTCCGTGAAAGCGACAGCTGCACCCCGCCCGATCGGCCCGGGTTGATCGCGGCACGGAAGGGCGCGCTGCGGCTCTCCCATCGATCGCTCTTGACGAAGGCGCCGACGATCGCCCCGATGACGACTCCTGCCGCGCCGGATACCAGTGCGCCGGCCGTTGCCATCTGTGCCCGACTCACCGGAACCGGGCAGATGAGGAATTCGTCCGTGCAGTCCTCGACCCCTTCATCGACCACGGTTAGACCGAGCAACGCACCCACACCGAGCCCGATGAGCGCGCCGCGCCCTACGTGACGACGGGTTCCCGTGCTCACGTCGAGCCGCGTGACGTTGGCGAGCGCAATGGTGCGCGAGCCGTGCCGGCCGGCTATTACGACGGAATCGCCGCGCACTTCCAGCACAGTACCGACGTGCTTGTTGAGATCATCGCGCGGCGACGTCACGCGAACGCGCGAGCCCGCGCCGAGCCCGGCCATCTGCGCGGCGACGGGCGAAGAGAAAACCAGTACAGCGACCAGAATACCGAGTGCGGCGTTCATCATCCTCTCCATTGAAGGTGGATTGCACCGTTATCGCTGGATGACGATCGCACTCAGCCCATGGCGGCCACATACGCCTTGTGACGTAGCAGCAGGTGAAACGCGCCTTCGGCCGATCAGCGGGTCGTTGGGGCCGGCGAATCCGCCGGCGGCGCATCGCCCCAGGTGTCGTTCTCGCTGTTCCAGTCGGGGACCGACGGAATGGGCCAGAGCCGCACGCCGATCACGCGCCCGCGGGTGGGCAGCGTCGCGGCGAATGCGTCACCCCGCGCCCAGATCTTTTCCGGCAGCCGGAAGTCCTCCGTACCTCCATCCGCGTAGCGCACGCGCAGCATCACCGGAAACGGCACCGACGTCATCCGTCTCAAGCCCACCGTGGCCAGCATCTGCCCGGTGTCGCTCTGCGTCACGCTGGTGACGCCGATGTCCAGCACGTCGTTCCCGTAGAAGAACGCGCGCCAGTACCACGACAGGTCTCCGCCGGCGTAGCTCTCGATCGTGCGGAAGAAGTCGGCCGGCGTCGGATGCTTGAACGCCCACTTGCGCGTGTATTCGCGAAACGCCGCGTCGAACAGCTCGGGTCCCACCACGTGATTCCGCAGCATCAGCAGCACCGCCGCGGGCTTGCGATATCCTACGGCTCCGAGTGCGGAGGGATGCACGTTGTCGGGCGCGGTCATGAGCGGTGAATCGATCCCCCGCTCGACTATCGACTTCCAATTCGCGGAGTAGGCGCTCCACGCCTCGCGTCCCGGATATCTGCGCTCGTTGGAGAACGAGTTGATGTAGGTATTGAATCCCTCGTCCTGCCACGCGTACAGCCGCTCGTTCGACCCGACGATCATGGGAAACCATTCATGCCCATGCTCGTGATCCAGCGTTCCAAAGACCGCCGCCGGAGTGGCGCCACCGTGCACCATCACGAACATCGGATACTCCATGCCTCCGACGGGACCGGCCACGCTCGTCGCCTGCGGATACGGATACTGGAAGAACAGCTCGGAGTACGTCCGGATGCTGAACTGGGTCTGCTCGGCCGCGGCCTCCCACCCCTTTCCCGCTTCCGGGTAGTAGTACGCCTGCGTCAGGATTCCCTTCCAGCTCGTCGCGTCCCACCTGAAATCGGGTGCCGCCGCCCACGCTACGTCGCGCACGTTGCGGGCGGTGAAGCGCCACGTCTTCGTCCCCGGCGTCGGGCGAGCCACCGCTTCCGCCGGCGGGATGATCCGCACCACCGTGTCGCTCCGCGCCGCGACCGCGAGCCGCCGTCTTTGCTCGGCTGTCAGCACCTGCTCCGGGTTGTCGAGCACACCGCTGCCCGCGACCACGTAGCCGGCCGGGACCGTGATGGAGTAGTCGATGTCGCCGTACTCGAGATAGAACTCGCCCTGGCCGAGGTAGGGCTCGATGTTCCAGCCGCGAACGTCGTCGTACACGGCCATTCGCGGATACCATTGCGCGATCTCGTAAAAGCTCCCGTCTCTCGCCATCCTGTCGGAGCCGTACTCCGGCACGAGGAAGGCAAAGCTCATCGCGATCGTCGCGCGTCCGCCCGGCGGCAGCGGACGGTCGAGTGCCAGGCGCAGCATCGTATCATCCACGTGCAGTGTCGCGGCGCGGCCGTTCGTTCTGACGTCGCTCAGGTCGAACCCGCCAAGAAAGCCGCGCACTCCCCAGCGCGAATCGGCTGGATAGAGTGCCGCGCCTTTGCTGCCGGCCCGGTACAGATTCTGGCCCAGCTGCAGCCAGACGAATCGAAGAGTATCCGGCGAGTTGTTGGTGTAGCGGATGCTCACGGTCCCGCTGATCCGCTTGGCCGCCGTGTCGAGCTGGGTGGCGATCGTGTAGTCCGCGCGCTGCTGCCAGTAGTCGGGTCCGGGTGAGCCGTCGGCGGATCGGTACCGATTGGGTCCCGACCAAGTGCCCCGCTGCGGAAGAATGAAAAGATCCTCGTCGATTGTTCGCCACTGTACGGAAGACCGCGCGGAGGCGGGCGCCGCCGAATCGCCAGCCTTGCTTTCGAGGACGACGGAAGCATCGGCGGGGCGCGGGGCGGTGGTGACGGGCTGCTGCGGGGCGCAGGCGAGGCAGAAAAGCGCGAGGACGGTTCTTTTCATGGAAACGGGCCGAGTTGGAGGGTCAGATCTGGTTCTTGCAGGGTAACCAATGCACCACTACAGTGCCGCAGTGCGCGCGCCGAGGAAAGCAGACAGGCTGATCGCGGGCTGTGCCACCCGCGAAGGCACCGAGCGATACCGCGGCCGGCATGCGTCGAACCGCGCCGAAGATTTCTACCGGCCGGTCGCCGACGTGCTCAGCGTATCGTCCATCGGGCTCGGCACCTACCTCGGCGACTGCGACGACAGGACCGACGCCGGGTACGCAGTGGCGGCGCAGCAGGCCGCGCGCTCCGGGATCAACCTGCTGGACAGCGCGATCAACTACCGCTGCCAGCGGTCCGAGCGCGCGCTCGGGAAAGCGCTGCGAGCACTCCTCTCCTCGGGCGCGGAGTCACGCGACGAGATCGTGGTGTGCACCAAGGCGGGCTACATACCGCTCGACGGCGCACCGCCCGCGACGCGCCGCGACTACGACGCGCAGCTGAAGGCGCAGTACTTCGATTCGGGCATCGTCTCGCCGGATCAGGTAGTCGCCGGAGGACACTGCATCGCGCCGCGTTACCTGGCCGACCAGGTTCAACGGAGCCGCCGCAACCTCGGCCTCTCCACCATCGACATCTATTACCTGCACAACCCCGAGCAGCAGCTCGATGCGCTGTCGCGCGACGCGTTCTCCGACGCGATTGCGGCGGCGTTCACGCAACTGGAGCGGGAAGTCGCGGCCGGGAACATCGGCTGCTACGGCTGCGCGACGTGGAGCGGATTCAGGGTCGCGCCGGGCGACAAGTCACACCTCTCACTCGCCGAGCTGCTGAAAATCGCGGAGACGGTCGGTGGCACCGACCACCATTTTCGCGTAATACAGCTGCCGATCAGCCTCGCGATGCCGGAGGCGGTTCGCGTGCCGACGCAGCCACTGGGCAAAGCCGTGGTTCCGCTGCTACAGGCGGCCGGCGAGTTGGGGATCACGGTGATCGCCAGCGCCCCGCTCATGCAGGGTCAGCTCACCAGCGGGCTGCCCGCCAAGCTCGCCGAAGCGTTTCCCGATCTCGCGACCGACGCGCAGCGGGCGGTGGCGTTTGTCCGCTCGCTCCCGCGGGTCACCTCCGCTCTGGTCGGCATGAAGAGCCCGGCGCACTTGCGGGAGCAGCTGGAAGCCGTACAACGGTGACTAGTGACTAGTGACTAGTCACTTCTGGACCACAACCGGCGTCGCCCTCAGGCTAAGGTTGTGATTAACCCGCAGACCGGCGATTCCATCCGTCTGGTTGAGCGCCGCCTTGCTCAGCGCCCCCGCGACGACGTCGTCGACGACGAACCTCACCGAGTCGCTGGCGACGCGCACCTGGAGCCGGTAGGTCTGTCTCCCCAGCGAGTCCGCAGCCGGCACCGCCGGTGTCTTCTTCCAGGCGATCAGGTCGTGCGTCGCATCACCCTGGCGCTGCTTCACGAGCATCTCACCCGTCCCGGCAACCACGAAGTACACGTACTCCTGGGCCGGTGTGTCGAGGTTCCGGCCGGCAAAAATCAACCCGAACGCCTCCCGATGCCGCGGCGCGGCGAGCTGCTCGATCGTCGAGCTCACGGTGTAGTTGCCCGTGCCCGCGTCCCTGGGGGAATACACGATGTGGGCCGGACCCGTCGTAATCTCCCACCTGTTTGCCGAGACGACGTACTTGGCGTCGGCGATGCTCGTGTTCGCCCGGTCGGTCCGGCCGAGATATCCGGCGGGCAAGCCGCCCGCACCGGTAGGCCTCAAGTCCGGATCCGCCTCCGTTTGGACGGCCGGCGCGGCTGCACCGGTGTCCGCGGTGCCGCTGCTGGCGGCGGGCGCGCACGCGCCCAGAACAAGACCGAATATCAGCACTCTTTTGCGCATTTTTCACCCTCGCTTGAGACCGTGGTGGAACCGGGAAGGTACCCCATGGGCAACGTCACGCAGGTTATGTGCGCGAATCTTGCTATCTGGTCCGGTTAAGACCACCCTCCTCTACAGGAGCAGACCTCAATGGCGGCGAAAAAATCATCGCGGAGCAAGTCCGCGGCACGGGGCAAGTCGAAGCGGACGGCGAAGCGAAGCTCCGCCAAGCGCGGCACTGCCAGGCGCGGTGGCGCCAGGCGCGGCGCGAGCAAGCGCGGCTCGACCAAGCGTGGAGGCATGGCGAAGCGCAGCTCGGCGAAGCGCGGCAGCGCACGCAAGTCGGCCACGAAGCGTCGCTCGTCCGGCAGGAAGACCAGTCCGCGCGCGCGGGCGCGGGCGATCGTAAAGCGCACGCAACGGGTCGCAACCACGGTCGCAAAACAGGCGGTCGATCTCGCCCAGTCGGCCGGGCACAAGATCAGCGAGACCGCCAGCCAGGTAACCGACAGGTTCTAGGGCGGTGCGGGAACGGGTGAGGCTTCTCGACGAGAGGCCTCACCTTTCTTATTGCATGTGGCTCGAGAACCAGTCGCGGACCACGGCCGCGACGAGCTCGCGGTCGTGATCCACCGTGATTATGTGGCCGCCCCGCTCCACGAATGTCAGACGCTTTTCGCTCGCGGGAATCTTACTATAGGCGTACCTCGCGATTTTCCGCGAGACCCGGTTGTCGTTCCGGGACTGGAGTATCAGCGTGGGCGCCGTGATCGATCGCAACGCCTTCCTGGCGGTCCGAGTGACCTCGAGCAGCTGCCGGATCGCGCTCGCGGTCGTGACTCCATACGCCAGATTCTTCGCGCGCTCGTCGGGGTCGTGTATCGAAAGGTCGCTTTGGGCCTTGAATTGCCCGACAAACGGCCCCCACAACCGATGGAGCCGTGCCGCCACGGCGAGCGAGCGCGGCATTCCGACGTACGGCGCGAGCAGCACCAGCGCGGGCAGCCGCGGCGCGTTCGCCGCTATGATTGCGGCGAGCGCCCCACCCATCGACAGCCCCGCGAGACCCACCGCGCCGAACGAAGGCAGCATCGAATCGTATGCAGCACGGGCGTGCTCGATCCACTCGGCTGCGCGCGATCGGTCGAAGTCGTCCACGGTGGTGCCGTGCCCGGGGAGCAGCGGAGCCTTTACCGTGAATCCCGCCGCATGCAGCGCGGCGGCGAGATAGTCAAAAGTCTGAGGAGTGTCGCCGAAGCCGTGCAGAAGCAGGACGGCCGAGTCGCCCGTCCCGCGAAGGTCTATGGGCCCGGCGCCGGGAATCAGGCCGGCGATGGCGCGAGCTGGTTGCGGTTGATCACGTACGACGTGCCCTTCCGCTCCGCGACTCCCGCTCCGACGAGGCGCCCCAACGCCAGCGATATCGACTCCCGCGTCGCGCCCACCATCTCGCAGATGAGCCGGTAATCTGACGGCGATACGACCAGCGAGCCATTCGCCTTGGTGGACGGATCGTGACTCAGACGATCGAGCGCGGCCAGCACGCGCGCGTCCACCGATGCGGCCGCGAAATCGTGCAGCCGCTGGAGAATCGCGGCTCGCTCCGTCACCATCTGACTGGTCAGCGAGATGGCGCACGCGGGCTGCTCGCGCACGAGCGCGCGGTAGCCGTCGAAGTTGAGATGCAGCGTCTCGCTCTGGACCGCGGCGTATGCATTCGTGGCGTAAGATGCATCCGGCGAGAGACCTTCGCAGCCGAACGTCTCCCGCTCGAACGCGACCCACGACACGAAGTCGCGCTTGTTCCGCCCGCTGTTGCTCAGCACGATCCGCCCGCTGGCGACGGCAAAAAGTCCGTTGGCCGGCGCGCCCCGCTCGTACAAGGCGAATCCCGAAGGCCAGTTTGCCTTCGCGCCGTATCCCGCGAGAACCTCGAGGTCATCCCGCGTGAGCTGTCCTGGCTGGAACTGTCCGTTCTGCGACATTTGCAGGCACCGGTTGACGACCGCTCACCATTGCAATCACCGCGCCCGTTTGAAATCACTCCTCCAGCTCAGCCAGCGCGTGCCTCAGCGCAGCGCGGAGCGCATCCTCCCGATCCGCCGACGGCGGCAGCGCGCCCGAGATCTTCGAGAATGTGCTGAGCATCTCGTCCTCCACGAATCGGCGGTTGGGGGCCGCCATCCCGAGTCCGGCCAGCGATCTGACCGCCACTTCGCGCAACAGCTCGAGTGTGGCCGGCGACAGTGCGGCCAGGCTGTCGGGAGCCGGCGCTCTTGGCGCCGCGTCCCGCTTCCGCCGCGGCGCGGCAAACAGGGCGCTCATCGGAGCGAGCGATACGACGAACGACCCCTCGGTGTGCTCGTGCCAGTCCGCCACTACCCCGCGGCGCCGGAGTGAGAAGAGCAGCTTCTCCACCGCGGGCTTCACGACGGCCACGCCGCCTTCGCTCGACTTGCCGCGGCCGGTGATTACCAGCACGTCCCCCGCTCGCGACATCTGCCGTTCGCGGAGCCAGGACTCGGCCCGCGTGGTCGCCTCCGCGGCCGACGGGAGCGCAGCGCGCAGGTTCAGGGTGCGGCCGGCCCCAAATGAAGCCTCGTCCAGCGCCCGCAATACGCCGGGCACCCGGCGTCCCGCCGGAGACCGGCTCCGCCGCGACACGCGGATGCTCCGCTACCGCAGCGCGGCCGTCAGCGCCACGCCGTCGAGCCGCTCGAGCGGCGTAACGCCGAGCGCCCGTGCGAGCGTCGGCGCCATGTCCACGACGCGTACGGCCTGCTGGTGCATGCCGGCGTTGAAGGGCGCACCGAAGAAAATGATCGGCACGCGGGCGTCATAGTCGTGCGGAGTCCCGTGCGTGGCGTAGGTGCCCGCCCCCCAGTAGCTGTACGGCGTCAGCGTGATCACCAGGGCGGCTTCGTCGTCGCCGGGCCGGAACATGTGCAGCCAGCGCCGCGCGATATGGTCCTGCACGGTGTCTCTGCGCGCGAGCTCGCTGAGCCGGTCCACGCGCAGCACGCCGGGAATGCGCGCGGCGCTGTCGGCGAACGTCGCGACCAGCGCGTCGACGTTCACGTTCCCGAGCCGGGCCCGGTCGAGACTCAGTGCGCCGCTCCCGAATCCGATGGCCGTCGTGTCTCCGCCGGCGTCGCTAATCATCTGCCGCGCCTGCGCCACCACCGGGCCGATGAATACCCGCGTCGCCTCGGGATTCTTCGTCTTTCCGCTGACGTCTATGAAGGGAGCGACGCCGTGGTCCGCCGTGAGCGCCACGATGACGTTGCCGCGGCCGCGCAGTGTGAACAGGGAGTCGAGGAACCGGCCGAGCATGCGGTCGAGCCGGAGTATGTGGTCGTGCACCTCGCGCGAGTCGGGTCCGAACGCGTGGCCGGTGCCGTCCATCCCCGAGAGCGAGACCGCCAGCAGGTCCGTTCGCCCGCCGGCGCCGAGCTGCATTCGGTTCACTCCCTCGAGCGCGAGCTCCAACGTGACTTCATCGATCCAGGGATAATTCGGGAGCAGGTAGCCGATCGCCGCGGAATCCTCCGGCGCAAAGTGCGGAAACAAGAAGTCGCGCCCGAGGTTCTCGACGGGGACGCTGTCCGGCTCCGTGTACGCGGCCGCGGGGAGCAGCAGGTCCCACGCCTTCCCCGCGTACGAGTGCGGGATGCGCCGCGCGTTGAAGTCGCGCACCCACCGCGGCAGCTCGCTGGCGTAGTAGCTGCTCGTCACGAACGCGCCGTTGCCTTCACCCGACCAAGCCGGCGAGAACCAGAACACCTGCGCCTTGCTCTTGCCTATGGGAAGGATCGCGCCCCTGTCCTTGCGGGAAACGGACAGGACGCGCGTCGACGGATCGCGCGCCAGCAGCCAATCGGTGAGTGTCGTTCCCTCGAACCGGTGCGGTGACGCGCCCTGACCGATCGTGCCGGTGAGCGTCGTGGTCGGATCCGCCACGCCCACGCTGTTCGACGCTATGCCGGTGTTCACGGGAAACCGCCCCGACATCGTGCTGGCGTGGCCCGGCGCGGTCTCCGTGACGGCATGGTCCTGATACCCGTTCTGAAATACCGCGCCCTCGCGATACAGCAGCGCGAGCCCGCCGTCGAGCTGGTGCTTCCACCGGTCGTAGTACTCCGGCAGCAGCTGGTCCACGGTGATGAATACGACGAGAGCCGGCTTTGCGGCCGGCGCGGGCTGTGGCAGAGTGGCCGCGCAGCCAACGATGGAGATGCAGACTGCGGCGACAGCAAAACGAAAGCGCATGATCAGGGCCTGGGTGAAAAGACTAGAGGACTGCCGAACGCGGTCGTGACCGCGATCCGCCATCCGGCGGGAGTCTTCACGAATACGCGCTCGGACACGCCGGTGCTGACGGAATCTCCATACCGCACGTCGTAGCGATAGGTGCCATACACGACTCCGGACGCCAGCGGCACCACGGTGAGGTCCCGCGCCATCAGCGTGTCGGGCCAGCTCGTGCTGGTGCGTGCGGGCCAGCTCTCGAAGCCGAGCTCGAGCCCGTCGGGCCCGTTCCGTGCGAGCCGCGGGCTTTGCAGGTACGTGGCGATGTACCGCGGACGATCACGCTTGTGGATCGCGTCGATGTTCTCGCGGAACAGCGCCAGCGCCTCGGCGCTGTCGGCCGCGATTGACGACGTTTGCGGCACGGGCGTGGCGACGGTCGCAGTCGCGCACGCGGTCACCGCTGATGCGATCAGGACCAGAGCTGTGCGTGTCATAGGCATCGGAGTTCCGGGGGGGGGGGGCGGTTTGTCTCTCTCCCCAAAGGGACCGTCTTAGCGAATCGGGCCGTGCCCTCAACGGAGTCATGCCTCGCGAAGACGCACTCGCATGGGCACGGCCCGATTCGCGTAGGTCCCGACGGGGAGAGAGAGAACCGACCCCCGTCACCATCTGCCTCAGAATACAGCGCGCGCGCTGGTCCGGCTACGCGGCGGCCTCGAGCGCGGGCGATGCCGCCAGCAAGCGGCTCACGCATATCTCGTCACAGCGAATCCGGCGCGGGCAGCGCAGGCAGTCGCGCCGGATCTTCTCCGGGTACGCGGCGCGATCCGCGAGTGCATATCCCGCGGACTCGAAGAACGCCGGCGAAAGCGTTAGCGCAAACAACTCGTCGATGGCCCGCTTGCGAGCGAGCGCTTCGACTGCTCGCACGATGCGCTTCCCCAGTCCGATCCCGTGCGCCTCGCGCACAATCGCGAGCGACGACACCTCGGCCAGCGACGGCGAATACTCCTTCAGCGCGCCGCAGCCGAGCAGCTTGCCGCGCCGGTCCACGGCGACGACGAAGTCGTCGAGCGCGTGCACGACGGAGTCGAGCGACCGCGGCAGCATGATCCCCTCGGCCGCGTATCCGTTCACCAGCCGCACGATCGCGTCCGCGTCGGCCCGGCGCGCGGGACGAAGCGTGACCTCTTCCTGCCGTGGGGCGATGGAGCGAAGGCTCGGCTGAATCACGCGACGACTCCTTCCAGGATCGCGAGACCCCTCGCCAGGTCGTCCCGGTCGGCAACCAGCGGCGGGAGCAGCCGGAGCGTGTAATCGCCCGCGGACAGAATCAGCAGGCCCGCGTCGAGCGCCCGCGCCACGACGCCGGCCGCGGGCTCGACGACGTCGATCCCCCACATGTAGCCGACGCCGCGCACCGCGCGCACGCGCGGCGTGCTCGCCGCCAGCTCGGTCAGTATTCCTTCGATGAAGAGCCCGTTGTCAGCGACGCTCTCGAGCAGCGCTTCGTCCGACAGCCGGTCGAACACGTGCAGCGCGACGGAGGCCACGAACGGTCCCCCGCCGAACGTCGTCGCGTGATCGCCCGGCTGAATCGTCTTCGCGATTTCCGGCGAGAGCAGCACCGCGCCCATCGGAAGGCCGCCGGCCAGCGGCTTCGCGAGCGTGAGCATGTCGGGCACGACGCCGCTGTACTCGTAGGCGAACAGCGTCCCCGTCCGGCCGAGCCCGCACTGCACCTCGTCGAAGATCAGCGCGATCTCGCGCTCGCTCGTCAGCCGCCGCAGCCCCTGCAGCAACGCGGGCTCGAGTACCCGCACCCCGCCCTCGCCCTGCACCGGCTCCACTATCACTGCCGCGACAGTGTCGCCATCGAGCATGCGCGCCAAGTCGTCCAGGTCGCGCTCGCAGATGGATATGCCGGGCGCAAGCGGTCTGAACGGCGCGCGGTACGACGGCCGGTCGGTTGCCGCGAGCGAGGCGAACAGCCGGCCATGAAAGCCTCCACGGAGCGCGACGATCTCGTGCTTCCGCGAGCCGCCGATGGTCCGCGCCCACCGCCGCGCGAACTTGAACGCACCTTCGTTCGCCTCCGCGCCGGAGTTGCAGAAGAACACCGACGCAGCGAACGACCGGTCTACGAGGCGCTGCGCCAGCATCTCGCCGGCCCCGGTCGCGTACAGGTTGGATGTATGCAGCACGCCTGTGCCGGCCGCGGCCGCGATCGCGTCCCGGATGCCCGCGTCGGCGTAGCCCAGCGCGTTCACACCGATTCCACTGGCGAAATCGAGATAGCTTCGGCCGTCGGCGCCGAGCAGGTCGACGCCGCGCCCGCCGACGATCTCGAGCGGCGCGCGCTTGTACGTCCCGAGGATCGCCGATTGCTTCGCGGCGCTCGCCTCCTCGTCGAGCACCGGCAGAGAGAGCGTCGTCACGCGGCGCGACCCGGCGCGAGTGTCATGGTCGTGCCCAGCGCGTCATCGAGCACTCCGGCGAGCGACGCGATCCGCACCGACAAAACTCCTCCGGCCAGCGCGGCGTGCGCGGCCTCGAGCTTGGCGGCCATTCCGTTGGACGCGGTGCCGTTCGCGATCAGATTGCGCGCCGTCTCCACGTCGAGGTCCTCGAGCACTGTTCCTTCCGCGCCGAGGACGCCGTCCATGTCCGCGATGAGAAGCAGCTCGGCTGCGCCGGTAGCGACCGCGATCGCCGCCGCTGCGTCGTCACCGTTCACGTTGAGCGCGCCATGGCCGTGCGCGTTCTTCGCCAATGGCGAGATCACGGGCAGATAGCCCGCGCCGAGCAGCGTCGCGACGACCGCGCCGTTGACGCGTCCGGGCATGCCCACGTGGCCGAATTCCTCGATGCCCAGCGGCTGCGCTTCGATGAATCCGCCGTCCTCGCCGGAGATCCCGACTGCGGGAATTCCGGCGCCGGCGAGCAGCGCCACGAGCCGCTTGTTGACCAGGCCCGACAGCACCATGCGCACGATGGCGATGTCCTCCTCGGACGTGACCCGGCGGCCGCCGCTGAACCCAGGCGATCGGCCCAGCTTCCGCTGCATCTCGGAGATCTCCTCGCCGCCGCCGTGCACGACGCACATCGCGCCCGGCGCGGCATTCCACGCCGCGGCGAGCACGGCAGCCAGCGCGGGCGACGACTGCGCGCGCCCGCCGATCTTCACGACCGTCTTCACGCGGGCAGCCCGAGACGTTCGTCCAGGCCGAGCAGGAGATTGGCGTTCTGTACCGCCTGGCCCGCGGCGCCCTTGAGCAGGTTGTCGATCGCCGCTACGATCACGAGCGTCGGCTGCCGCACGTTCGCGGCGGCGTGCACGCTCAGCCGCACGACGTTGCGGTGCACGACGTCGCGCAGCGAGGGCGGCGCGTCGGCGATCTCGACGAACGGCTCGCCGGCGTAGAACCCGCGCCAGAGCGCGGCGGGATGCGCGAGCTCGGCGGCGAGGGGAACGGTGATCGTCGCGAGAATGCCGCGCGCGACGGGCAGCAGGTGCGGCGTGAACAGAATGTCGGCGTCGCCGCCCAGCTCGCGCACCAGCGCGTTCATCTCGGCGAGGTGGCGGTGCACGTTGCCGGGCGCGTACGCCCGGAAGTCCTCGGCGACCTCGGCGAACATCAACTCCTGCCTGGGCGCGAAGCCCGCGCCGGTCACTCCGCTCGCGGCGTTGACGTTGATCGTCGCGCCCGCGCGCACGAGCCCGCGCGCGAGCAGCGGCGCGAGTCCGATCAGCACCGCGGTGGGATAGCAGCCGGGATTCGCGACCAGCTCGGCACCGGCGATCGTGTCGCGCATGATCTCGGTCAGCCCGTACGGCGCGGCGTTCGCGCTGTTCCCGGGGCGGAAGTCCGACGAGAGATCGATCACGCGCGCGCCGGTTTGTCGCGCGGCGTCCACCCACTCGGCGGACGCGCCGTGCGGCAGCGCGCTGAACACCATTCGGGCGTCGTCGAGCTTGACGTCGTCGGGCGCGAGAAAGGTGATCTCGCTCGCGCCGAAGCGCGCGCGCTGCCCCCGCTGGCCGTTGGCCGCGGCGAACGCCAGCTCCATCCCCGGATGGCGCGCGACCAGCCCGCACAGCTCCCTGCCGGCGTAGCCGCTCGCGCCCAGGATTCCGACCGCAACCTTATGCATCTATCATGCATAATCTTGCAGGAAGGCTATGTCAATGTTTTACTGGCTCCTGGATCGGTCACTGGAATCCAAGTTTGGGGTGTGGCAGTGGGGAGTGTGGCAGTCGGGAGTCTGTCACCGGACTCTTACTCCATACTGCGCCACTCCCCACTGCCACACTCCGAACTTGGATTCCCTGTCAACATCCCGGGAGTCAGCCCCTCTCGCCGATCTCCCGGATCCGCTGCAGCAGCTTCTGCCTTCCGCTGGCTGACCGGCAGATGACGAGCACCGTGTCGTCCCCGCCGACGGTGCCGAGCACCTCCGGCCACCCCTGCGAATCGAGCGCGACGGCGGCCGACTGAGCCCCGCCGGGAATCGTCCGCACGACTATCAGCTCGCCCACCCCGTCCGCCCGCAGGAACAGCTGCGGCAGGATCGACTCGAGCGCCAGCGCCGGCGCCGCTCCCTGGTCGGGAGCGGAATACCGCGGCCCGTCCGGGCTCGGCACGCGCGCGACCCTGAGATCGCGCAGGTCCCGGGACAGGGTCGCCTGCGTCACGTCCCAGCCCCGGCTCCGCAGCAACCGCCGCAGCTCCTCCTGGCTGGAGACGCGGCGGGAGCCGACGATGTCGAGAATGGCGGACTGCCGGTCAGACTTATTGGCCATCACTAAGAGGGCTCTTGGCTGTTGGCTATTGGCTGTTGGCTATTGGCTGTTGGCTACTGCCAGCAGGTGGACCACTACGTACGTGGCTGAAAATATACTTGACTGGGGCCCCTACAGTGTATTTATTCACTATTCATGCATAATTACACGGCTAAGTAGTTAGCCAAAAGCCAATAGCCAACAGCCAAGAGCTTCCCGCCATGTCTACAATAGTCCTCGCCTACTCCGGCGGCCTCGACACCTCGATCATCGTGCCGTGGCTCAAGGAGCACTACGACGCCCGGGTCATCTGCGTCGCCGCCGACGTCGGGCAGGGCGACGAGCTGGAAGGCGTGCGCGCCAAGGCCATCGCGTCCGGCGCGGACGAGTGCTTCGTCGAAGACCTGCGCGAGGAGTTCGTCACCGACTACATCTGGCCCACGCTTCGCGCCGGCGCGACGTACGGCCGGAAGTACCTGCTCGGCACTTCGATGGCGCGGCCGCTGATCGCCAAGAAGCAGGTCGAGATCGCCCGCCAGGTCGGCGCGACCGCGCTCGCGCACGGCTGCACCGGCAAGGGCAACGACCAGGTGCGCTTCGAGCTGACGTACGCGGCGTTCGCGCCCGACCTTCCGGTCATCGCGCCCTGGCGCTGCTGGGACATCCGCAGCCGCGAGGACGCCATCGCGTACGCTGAGGCGCACGGCGTGCCGATCACGGCGACGAAGGAGAAGATCTACTCCCGCGACCGCAACATCTGGCACATCTCGCACGAGGGCGGCGTGCTGGAGGATCCCGCGGCGTCCCCGCCGTCGGATCTCTTCATGCTCAGCACGTCGCCGGAAGAAGCTCCCGACGAGGCCGAGGAGGTCACGATCGGTTTCGACAACGGCACGCCGGTCACGGTGAACGGGCGCGCGCTCGGCGCGGTCGCGCTGCTGTCCACGCTGAACGCAATCGGCGGGCGGCACGGCGTCGGGCGGATCGACCTCGTGGAGGACAGGCTCGTGGGAATGAAGTCGCGCGGCGTGTACGAGACGCCGGGCGGATCGCTGCTGTACGCCGCGCACAGCGAGCTCGAGCAGCTCGTGCTCGACCGGCGCACGCTCGCCGCCAAGGACCTGATCGCACACAGCTACGGCGAGCTGGTGTACGACGGCCGCTGGTGGAGCACCGAGCGCGACGCGTATGACGCGTTCGTGAACGTCACGCAGGAGCGCGTCTCCGGCGAAGTGACGCTGCGGTTGTTCAAGGGCTCAATCATCGTCGCCGGCCGCTCGAGTGAGTTCGCGCTGTACGACGAGAACTTCGTCACCTTCGGCGCCGACGACGTCTACAACCAGGCGGACGCGGCCGGATTCATCCGGCTGTACGGGCTGTCCACGAAGGTGCAGGCGCTCCGCGACCAGGCGCGCATCGACGCGGCCCAGTCGGGAAAGCGGGCCATAGCGTGACGCAGTCGTCGCCACCCGGGGACTCTGCCCGGGGCGACGGCTCCGGCAAGACCCACAAGCTCTGGGGCGGCCGGTTCAAGGCCGGCCCGGCGGCGGCGCTCACCGCGGTCAACCGTTCCATTGAAGTCGACTTCCGCCTGTGGCCCTACGACGTCTGGGCGTCCCAGGCGTGGGCCGGCGCGCTCGCGAGCGTGGGCGTGCTCACCGCCGACGAGAGCTCGACGATTCAGAATGGCCTCGCGCAGGTCGGGAAGCGATTCGAGAGCGGCGAGCTGCCGGTGGATTCGGACGAAGACGTGCACACGATGATCGACCGGCTGCTGCACGACGAGATCGGCGACGTCGCGTCCAAGCTGCATACGGGCCGGAGCCGCAACGATCAGGTGTCGACCGCCACACGGCTGTGGGCCATGGTCGCGACCGATTCCATCGAGACCGAAGTGCGCGCGCTCCAGGCCGTGATGCTGCAGCACGCCGAATCGCTCGTGGACGCGGTGATGCCGGCATACACTCACTTGCAACGGGCGCAGCCCGTCTCGGCCACGCACTGGATGCTGTCGCACTTCTGGCCGCTCGAGCGCGACTGCAACCGGATCGCCATGGCTTCGATAGCGGCCTCCTCCCTGCCGCTCGGCTCCGGCGCGATCGCGGGGGCCGCGTACCGTGTTCCACGCGAGGAGCTGAGGAAGCAGCTCAGGTTCATGCGGCTGTCCGAGAACAGCATCGACGCCGTCGGCGATCGCGACTTCGTCGCCGATCTGCTGTACGCCATCTCGCTGCTCGGCGTGCACCTGTCGCGGCTGGCGGAGGACATGATCCTGTTCGGCTCGTCGGAGTTCGCCTTCATCCGCTTCGGCGACACTTTCACGACGGGCTCGAGCATGATGCCGCAGAAGCGGAATCCCGACGCAATGGAAATCGCCCGTGGCTTCGCCGCCCGTTCGCTCGGCGGAATTACTTCGATTCTGGCGACGATGAAAGGATTGCCGAGCGGCTACAACAAGGATTTGCAGGACGACAAAAGAATTCTGTTCGACGCCGTGGACAGCGTGCTGCTCGTGCTGCCGGCGGTGACCGGCGCGCTGGCGGAATGCACGTTCCAGACTGACGCGATGGAACGCTCGGTGTCGAGCGGGATGATGGCGACTGACCTTGCGGACTATCTCGTGGGCAAGGGCGTGAGCTTCCGGGACGCGCACAGCGCCGTCGGGAGTCTCGTGCTAGCGGCGGAAGAAGCGGAGTGCGAGCTGAGTGAGCTGCCGCCGGAGCGATTCGCGAGCGCGCACGCGAAGTTCGGCGCCGATGCGCGGGGGTGGCTGGATGCACGGGCGTCGATCGCGCGGAGGGATGTCGCGGGGGGAACCGGGCCGAATGCGGTGCGGGAACAAATCGAGGCAGCGAGGACCGCGCTCACGGAGGCCACGAACTCATACCAAGCGGAATCCAGGCCGTGAGCCCCACTCGTGGCCCGCTCCACAAAAAAGCCCCCGCGTCTTCGCGGGGACTTCTTTTTACAGAATTGCAGCCTTCTTAGAACTCGATTCCGAACGTGATCGGAACGAACTGCAGCTGCGGGTCGCCGCTGATCGTGTGCAGCCTGGCTTCGACGAACGTGCCGAGGCCCGAGAGCTGGAACTTCGCGCCGACGCCGGCGTTGATGCCGAAGTCGGTGCGCGACTCACCACCATCAGCTTTTACGTTGTACGAGCCCACGCCACCGATCACGTACGGCCGCATGCCCACGCCGCCGAACGCGTATGTGATGTTGACGTTACCGCCCGCGACGCGAAGGTCCGGTATGGAGCCGCCCGTTAGGTCCTGCCCGGCGAACTTGTTGTAGAAGCCTTCGAGCCGGAAGCCGACGGGCGACATCGGCATGTTGATGCCGAGGTGGGCCGCGGCGTTGTAGCCGACCTTGTGGCTGTCGCTCAAATCCGAGAGCGGGAGGGACGCGCCGGCCGACAGGCCGATCGTAAAGGGGCGCTGCGCTTCCGCGCTCGAGGCGCCGACCACCAGGGCCGCGCCGACTACGAATGCAGACAAAACTCTACGCATTTTCGAGATCCTCTTTATCTGGTTCAAGTCGCGCGCATTCTTGCCTATTTGCCTCGCGCGACAGGTAGCATTGGTACCCCGCCTCGCGCCAAAGTTCGACCATTTCAACAGTTTCTATTGTACGGTTATTAGCGAGTTTCCACGGCTATTGCAATAATCTTCTTAGTTTTCTAGGTTATTTATCAATGAGAGGCTATTCCGTTGGTATCGCTGCACTTGCACTCGGCGTAGAACCCAAGTGGCTCGACAACTTGCTGTCGCATGACCGGGTGGACGAAGTCATCCAGGCGAGGCAGGGAGTATCGCGAAGACTCGGGCCGGGCGCGCTGCACGTGATCGCCACGGTGCACCGGCTGAACGGGGAGCTCCAAATTCCTGTGGGAGCCGCCCTCCGACTGGCGCACGAGCTCTGGCGCTCCCCGCAAAATACCGACGCAGCCGATACCGCCACGGTTCGGACCGGTGAGCTCGAGCTGTACCTTGGCCGGGCCGCGTTGCGGGCCCGTGTCGCGGAGGCTGTGGCCGAAGCCCTGGAGATGGCGCCGCGACCGAAACGCGGGCGGCCGCCAAAAATGGGGCGAGCATCCAGCCAACCCGCCGTGGCCCCCCGGACTTGGATGGGGAATCCAAGAAATGAGAAGCCAGAGTCGAAATAGCCAGCAGTTAGCGGCTGCGGCCAAAAAAAAGCGCCCTCCTCTCGGAGGGCGCTTCTTCATTTCTGACTGGTCAGCTCGCGCCGGCCCGGGTCACGTTCTCTGCCGCGGGACCCTTCTGCCCCTGCACCACGTCGAACTCGACAGCGTCGCCTTCTGCCAGCGACTTGAAGCCACTGCCACTGATCGCGCTGTAATGGACGAAGCAATCCTTCGTGCCATCATCAGGGGTGATGAAGCCAAACCCTTTCGCGTCATTGAACCACTTCACCTTTCCGGTCGTGCGCATTCCTACTCCTGCAATTGGTAGCGTGACGCCGCGGAGCGAGCTTTGACTACTCCTGCCATCGGCTTGTGGCGGGACCGAATCGACCCCCCGCCCTGGATCCATGCCTCGAGGTTGCTGCGCACCCCCGCCGCACAGCGCAAAAAGTAAGCGGGCCGGGTGGCTTGGACAATACCGTGGCCATCCGGCTCTAATCGTTCCGACTCTAAACGGTACCGTTCAGGGCTCCTCTACCCGGACCCCGGTCACGAAGTGGTCGCTCTTGCCGAAGCACGACGTCGGGACGTTCCTGTGCTCCTCATACCGGAGCGCGACCCGCTTGCCGATGCTCGCCTGGACGTCCGCAACCACAGCGTTGTCGCGCACGCTGAAACGGAAGATCTCCGGAGCCAGGCCCGGCACGTTGGTCTCCGCCAGCTCTCCCTCCCAGGTCGCGCAGACGACGCCCTGCTTGGCGAAGGCCTGCACGTAGCCGTACCGCTCGCCCCTCTCGTACACGACGTTCAGCGTGACCGCGGCCCACACCGCGAAGATCAGCAGCGGTACGATGATCAGCGCCGCGAGCACGCGCGTGGACCAGCGCTTGTGCCACGGCTTCTCCACGACGACCGGCTTGGCGACCGGCGGGGGAACAGCCGAGTCCGGAGCTCGCTCGCGCTCCACGTCTTCCGTGGGCAGCGGCGGCTTGGGCGGCGGCGCGTCGGCGGGATCGGGAATGCCGGGATCGTCGGGATCGTTGGGAGATCTGGGCTCTATCATCTCAGCTTCCGGTTGAGTGCGGCCAACATTGGTTCTCGACGGCTGTCTCCGTTGAACTGCATCGCCGGGGCCAGCGCTTTAGCTTTCGGTACTAATCATATGTCGCTTCGCACAGCAAATCCGAGCGCCATCCAGTCGCGCCGGCAGACCGTGACGGTCTCCGTCGGCGGAGTTCCGGTCGGCTCCGGTCATCCGATAGTGGTCCAGTCGATGACCAATACCGACACGGCGAACGCCGAAGCTACCGCCCAACAGGTGGCGGCGCTCGCCGCGGCGGGATCCCAGCTGGTCCGGATCACCGTCAACAACGAGGACGCGGCGGCCGCGGTCCCCGAGATCGCCGCGCGGCTCGCCGACCTGGGCTGTTCCGTCCCGCTGATCGGCGACTTTCACTACAACGGGCACCTGCTGCTCGCGCGCTTCACCGACTGCGCCCGGATTCTGGCGAAGTACCGCATCAATCCCGGCAACGTCGGCACCAGGCGGCGCGACGAGAACTTCCAGACGATCGTGCGCATCGCCGCCGACAACGGCAAGCCCGTGCGTATCGGCGTGAACTGGGGCTCGCTCGACCAGGACCTGCTCACCCAGATGATGGACGCCAACGCGCGCGACGCCGAGCCCGCCGACGCGCGCGACGTGTACATCGAGGCGATGCTCGCGAGCGCGCTCCGCTCCGCCGAGCTCGCGGAAGCCACGGGACTCGGCCACGACCGGATCATCATCTCCGCGAAAGTCTCGGCGGTGCAGGATCTGCTCGACGTGTACCGCCGGCTCGCCGCGCGGTGTGATTTTCCGCTGCACCTCGGGCTCACCGAAGCCGGACTCGGCAGCAAGGGAATCATCGCGAGCACCGCCGCGCTCGCGATCCTGCTCGCCGAGGGGATCGGCGACACCATTCGCGTTTCGCTCACGCCGCGTCCGGGTGGCGACCGCACCGAGGAAGTGCAGGTGGCACAGCAGATCCTCCAATCGCTCGGGCTCAGAAGCTTCGCGCCTCAGGTAAGCGCGTGTCCCGGCTGCGGCCGCACGACGTCCACGTTCTTTCAGCAGATGGCCGAGGACATCCAGGCGTACCTGCGCGAGCAGATGCCCGCGTGGCGCGCGCTGTATCCCGGAGTCGAGGACATGCGCGTCGCCGTCATGGGCTGCGTCGTCAACGGGCCGGGCGAGTCCAAGCACGCCGACATCGGCATCTCCCTGCCCGGCACGTTCGAGGACCCCGTCGCGCCCGTGTACGTCGACGGCAAGCTCGCCGTCACCCTCCGCGGCGACGACATCGTTCCCGAGTTCTTGCGGCTGCTCGAGAGCTATGTCACACGCCGGTACGCACGAACGCCTGATGTTGCCGCGGAGGCTCGGGTCTAGCTCGTCCTCGCCACCTACGCTCGCAAACTACGCTCGCTAACACGGTGGCTCGAACGGGCTAGACCCGAGCCTCCTGTACGGTGCGTCCGCAGCTCGCGCTGCGCCGCGACGAAGTGCGGGAGGAACGGGTGCCGTTGCTGGCGGGCGGTGTGGCGGGGTGCCGCACCGGCCCCGTGTTAGCGAGCGCAGTTTGCGAGCGTAGGGGCCGAGCGGCATCCCGCCACACCGCCCGCCCCCGAGCGAAGCGAGGGCGTTGTTACTGCCCTATGCGTACTTCTCGAGACCTGCCGCGACTTCGTCGAGCTCGGACATGATCGGCCCGTCGAACCCGAGCTCGCGCAAGCGCGTGTGCACGCTGCGGTACCAGCGGATCGTCGCTTCGCGCCCGGCCTTGAACCGGCTCCAGATCGTGTCCGGGTCCTGCGTGCGCCGAAGGTCGGCGAGTATCGAGCTGCCGTTGTGGATCTTGTCGGCAGCGCACACCCAACGGGCGCGCTCGGGAGCCTGCGCCAGCCGGTCGAGATAGTCCTGCTTCTTCTGCTCGCCGTCCAGCGGATCTCCGTTGTCGTCGGTCTCCCTGTGGGTCACCGCGAGCACCGTGTCGAGGACGGTTTGTCCGAACTTGTCACCGATGCGGTCGCACAGAGAGTGGCTGGTGTACCCGTCGCGCACGCAGTCCTCGATCACGTCGTGCAGAATGCCGGCGATCACCGTGTCCTCGTCCTGGCCGTAGCGCGTGAGAATCACGGCGACGTTGGCGGGATGCGTCAGGTAGGGCAGAGCCGTGCCCTTTCTCACCTGCCGGTCGTGGTGCTTCGCCGCGAAGGCGAAGGCGTGATTGACCCTGTCCGAGTAGCCGTTCATCCGACGAAATCGGTCATTCGATCAATGTAGCGACGGGACGATTTCATCTCACGCCGCCGTACGCGGCCGGGCGAACCGGGCCACGATCGACTCCAATCCGTCGCGATCCTGCGCGTCGAACTTCCCCCGCTGGTCGGAGTCGATGTCGAAGACGCCGAGCAACACGCGATTTGCGTCGAACACGGGAACCACGATCTCGGAGCGCGCACGCGCGTCGCAGGTGATGTGGCCGGGAAACGCGGTGACGTCGTCCACGATCACCGTCTTGCCCGTCGCGGCTGCCGTCCCGCACACGCCACGGCCGTACTCGATCTCGAGGCAGCCAATCGTGCCCTGGTACGGCCCGACGCGCAGGAGCTTTCCCGGTACGACGACCCGGTAGAAGCCCGTCCACAGGTGATGCATCGCGTTGTGGACCGCGGAGCTGATCGTAGCCATCGCGGCGATCTCGTCGTCGATTCCTTCGAGGACGACGTCGATCTGCCGCGCCAGCCCGGCGTACGCCTCCGGCTTCGCGACGCCCGCTAGATCGAGCGTCATCTCAGCCATGGCCTACTGAAAGATTTGGAATTTGCTGAGCAGCCACCACAGAATCAGGAAGATGAGGACCGTGCTGAAGCAGCCGCCGCCCAGCTTCTTGGCGCCGTATCCCGCCGCCAGCCCTCGCAACAGCTTGCTCATGAACTACTCCGTGACTGAGGATTTCTAGACGCGATGCGCGGTACCCTCTGCACACAATGTACCGGGCTGAGAACGAATGGAGCGCGCATTATGTTTCGAGGTGCCCGCTTCCGCCCTCGTGACACGCTCCCGACACGGCCTCCACGCGCCGCCGGCGAATATCCATCTCGACGCCCGCTCCGCGCCCGGCACCGTGTTCGTGTCGCACGCGCATTCCGATCACTGCTCGTCGGCGCCGCGAATCATCTGCACGCGGGAGACCGCCGCGCTGCATGCGAGACGGAAGCGCAAGAAAGAAGCGGTGACCCTCGATTTCCATCAGCCTTTCACCTGCGGCGACGCGACGATCGAGCTGCTGCCCGCCGGGCACACGCTGGGCTCGGCCATGGCGATGATCAGGTCGGAGAAGGGCACGCTGGTCTACACTGGCGACTACAAGCTGCGTGACAATCCGTTCTCGCCGCTCGCTCTCGTCCCGAAGTGCGACGTGCTGGTGAAGGAGCCGACGGCGGCTTTGTGCGATCTGCACGTCGAGCTCGGCTACCCCTTTCCCGGTCCGGGCACGTGGGAGCGGTTCTCTCCGGAGCTACTGCCGGGGCGAGTGGTCCTGGCGACGCCTGGGTGGAATAAGCATCCCGCGGCCGACATACCGCGGGCGCGCACAGTCCAGCTGACCGGGTGGGCGTGCAATCCGCGCGCGCGATACATGTACGGCCACTGTGATCTGGTGCTGCCGATATCGGATCACGCGGACTTCGACGATCTGGTGCGGACGGCGGTGGAGAGTGGCGCGACGAAGATCTACACGGTGCACGGGTCGCCGGTGTTCGCGGCGCACCTGCGGGCCATGGAACTCGACGCCGAGCATCTCGCCGGGCATCCGAACAATGTCGGAGCCTCGAGACGTGTGAGTAGCCCCGTTACCACAGCTTCGGTGCCGATCCAGTACTCTTTGGATCTCATGTAGATCGGGAAGGGAGCAGGCGCGATGCGAGCTATGAGTACGAGTTCAGGGTGCGAGTGATGAGAGACCCTGCACCGTCTCATACCGCTGTGGGGTAAGTGGCGGAGGGCGCTCACGCCGAACTTGCCTCTCGGCCGAAAATATAGAGCGCCCTCCCTGCAACGAGCGCCGGATTTACGAGGCGAATGCTTGGTCGCAAGAGCTTCGCGGTTCTCTGCCCGCTCGCCCTGCTGTCTGATCCACCCCGCCTAACATCCGATTCCCGTTCGTCGCCCCACAGGTCTCGCTACCCGCTTCTTTCAGCGGCTCTCTCACGATTACCGCCTTGCGGTTCGCTCAGGTCGTTGCGACCAACTCCCCAGAGGACTTCCCCCTCCTGGTCGATGTTCATGCTGGGCACACAAAGAGAATGGGCCCGGGTGAAGTCCGGGCCCATCTGTCAGCCAAATCCCTCGGGGGTGGCGGTCTCGATCTCGGCATCGTGAACTCCTCCTTTCTCTCCAGTCTGAAGGTGTCCACGAAACGGGGCAGCTCCACCTCGTCGGGTTCATGGCTCCATCTTTTCGAGGTCTGGAACCTCGGCAACCTGGGAGCGATTTCGATTAGAATGCGCCCAGTATCGCGCGCCACGCGAGGAAAACCAGAGCGCCCACTACGGAACCGAGTAGCATGGCTATCAGAAATCGCTTGAACGATAACCCCCGAGTTGGCTGGGCGAGCCGGGCCTCGGTTCGCATTACTGGATACAGAGCCAGCCCCAACACCAGGAATCCCAGGCCGGCCCAAACACCCAGCGGTAGAACGAGCACAGGCGCCAGAAGTCTGGGGGTCACGAACCCAACGAGGAGCATCAACAAAGCTCCCGTTAGAGTGCTCGTGATCCAAAAAGCGCTCATTTCCCAGCGCGTCAGCCCAGGTCCGCAGTTGGTCCGTTCTTCGTTCGCATGCATGAGGTCCTCACATTAGTTCAGCTAAACCACAACCGACTGCGGCGCCAACGAATGCTCCGGCACAAAAAGCGGCAGTGCACTTGGGCCAGCCCGCACCGGTCAAAATGCATCCGGTAGCGGCGCCGGCGCACCCGCCAACACCCCCAGCGACCGTGCATCCGCCCCACCTCCTCCAACTCCAGCCGGCAGAGGAAGCCAACGTGTAACCGCTAGCAACCCACGTCGAACCGACATCAAGGCTTGCGAACCTCACCCCTGGGGCGATCGTAGCGCAAGGTGCCGGATTCCACATAGGCTCGATATCGCCAGGACCACCACCGCCCCCACCCGACTCCCATGTGTTTTCCAAGAACACGAGCTCGTGCGATTCGGTGGACGAGATGTCGACCTGCGCTTCATTGGTGCCAGCGATGCCTCTAGTGTAGTCCTCGAACCAGATCACGCCTTCCCAAGTGTCGGGGGCTCCGTCGTCCCAGGACCAGAAGATAATTTCCCCCTCCGAGTTCGACTCTTGGTATGATTGTGCAAGCATAAAAAACCGTCCCCACGCAAAGCGGCATGCCGAGGGCGCGTAACTCTTTGGATCAGCACCTCCCCGGACGGGCGGTAACCCTTAGCCGGCAGCGAGAGGTTCGCAAAAGCTTCCGGTCGCCGTGACATGAGTTGCTGGAGGTGCCGGTACGCAGGTTCTCCATGAAGCTCCTCAAGGACACGCCCATCGGGAAGCTCCGTCACCCGCCGTTCACTCTGCTCGACTCTTTCGTGGCCGAGCGCGTCCGGGCCAGAGGGTGCTAATGCTTTTTGTAACGAGGGCGGTGTAATCGGTTCTTGATCGGCGCAGCCCGCGACTCCGAATGTGGCTACCACGAGCAGCACAAGAGCCGACCACCATGTGGGTCGGGCCGTGCCAGCGAAGGTGAGTGCGAACGTCGGTGCCGGGTTTCGCATCGTTCCGCCTCCATTAGGATTCCGCGGCGGTTGGTTCAGGAGCGGAAAAGACCGGCACCGCGGCCTCCGGTTTTTTCCTGATCGCGTGAGTGTGGAGGAATTCTTGTTCCGTCACGGCGCCGGTGTCAATGGCGGGTGAAATTGCACACTTTTTGCGGGTTGGAATTGCACACTTTCAGGGGGCGATCTTTTAGCTCGCCTGGGCCTCCTGGCGGCTGTTCCGCCGTTTGAAGGATGAACGCTCCGGACACCCTCCCGGTGGTGGAGGGGGAGCGGAGTTCGGCGTGAAGGTCGGCGTGGTGCCGCATGCGGTAGCTGTTGCCCTGGATGTTGACCGTCTCGTAGCAGGCCCGAAGCGTCGCACCCTCGCGGGCCAAGCTCCGGAAATACCGCTCGAGCCGCGACAGGTCGTGCGGCAACTTCGTGACCTCCCTCGGTCTCTCCCGCCCCTTTGGAAGACGGCGATCATAACAGAATCCTTGTGCGCGTCGAGACCGAGATAAATTGTATGGGACATAGGGCTGGTCCTCCTCCGTTATTCTGCACCACCGGCGCAATCACGCCGCTCTGTATGTGGCTCTGGCAACTCCTGCATTGACATGGGAGACGCTAACCCACGCCAAGGCTGGAGGGCCAGCCCTTTCATATCTTCTTGCATCCGCCTGCCCACTCTCGGAATCAGCCAGCCGGTTCGAGTGTCGCCTCTCGTGGAGGCCTTTTCGCTGCGGAGAGCAGCTCGTCCCGCGTCCGCAGCCGCGGCGACTCGGTATTCCACAGCACCAGACCGTGCACACGCATCCCCGCTCCGCGTAGCGTCTCGACCGCGCTCGACAGCTCCTTCAGCGGAGTTCTCGCCATGCGCGCGCATAGAATCACGTCGGTCGAGGAAACGATCGTCGTTGCGTCCTGCTTCGTCTGCGCCAGCGGCGCGGTGAAGACGATCATGTCGTAGCGCGACGACATCCGCTCCAGGTCTTCCTTCGCCTTCTTGACGGCGCTCGCGGTCGGCTGGCCCAGGCGCTTGCCGGCGGGGATCACGGCCAGCATCTGGTCGCGGCCGATCGTCGTGAACACCACGGCATCAGCAAGCACCACTTTTTCGGCGAGCACCGCCGTGAGGCCGGGGTCCGGCGGGATCCGGAGCGCGCCCGCGACGCCGCAGGTCACGGGATCGCCGTCGATCACCAGCGTGCTCCGCGCTTCGTAGGCCGCGATCGCCGCGACGTTCACCGCGACCGTGGACGCGATGTCCATGTCGTCGCCGGTGATGGTCACCGTATTCACCGGCGCGTCCAGCGACGACAGGCGCAAGTACAGCGTCCGGTACGTGTCGGAGACGACGTCGATGAGCGGCGGCGCCTCCACGTCCGACTGCCGCCGCGCGCGCTCCACTATCTGCTCGCGCGGGTCCACCACCGTGAGCACGCGCGTCCCCGCGGTCTGCTCCGCCTCGCGCACGTCGGCTATGTGCGGGTTGCGCACCTCGACCAGCAGCGAGACCGCGAAGCCCAGCGCGAGCGCGATCACCAGCGCCGACGCGAGCATCGCCCACGGCGGCGCGTCGACGTTGGCGATCTGCCGCGCCTGCGCCGTCATCCGGTCTATCTCCTGGTTGCGCCGACGGATCTCGACGAGCCGCGCGTTGGCCGCGTTGAGGATGCCGATCGCCTCGTTCCGCTGCACGTGCACCGCCATGGTGTCGGCGGTGGGCGTGGCCGCGACGGACGGCGCCCGCGGGGGAAGCAGCGGCTGCAGCGCCGCGCGCAGCTCGTTGCGGCGCGAGACCGCGATCGCGACCAGCGAGCGGCCGATCGAGTTCGCCCGCGCCGACAACGCGATCGCCAGCGGGTCCGCGCCGCCGAGCGCGCCGAACGTCTCCCGCTCACGCTCGATGATCGCCAGCGAGTCGAGCAGTGACTGGACGATCGGCGCGCTCCTGATCTCAGGTGAGGAGCCGAGCGCTCTGTACGCGGAAGGCAGCGGCGTGCTCTGCGCGCGCTCGATCAGCCGAGTGAGCACGGCCACTCGCGCCGTCAGCGAGTCCCGCCGCGGAATGAGATAGAACGGAAGTGTGTCGATGGATTGCGCGAGTGCCTGGGCGGCTTCCCGGCGCGCGAGAGCCAGCAGGGAATCACTCTGCGAGATGGTGGCGAGGGCGGCGATCCGCGCGTTGAGCGTGGGCTGCGAGTCGGGGCGGTCGGGGATCCGCGCCTCGACGGCCGTCGCCACGCGGGTCGCGCGGCGCGGAATCAGCACGAAGGTCACCAGCGCGGCCACGAAAGCGACTCCGCTCACCACCGCGATGCGGGCACGCCTGCGCAGCGCGTTCTTCGCGCGCGCCGACATCCCAAGCGCCCCACCGGCCCAACGCTTCATCGGTTTGAAATGTGAGCTGCCATAAGTGAAAAACGGAAGCGCGTATGCCGCGCTCCCGTTTCACTAAGCAAGTCCGCTGCCGGGCCGGTTACTCGACCGTGATGACGCCCCGCATGTTCATCGCAAGGTGCGGCGTGCAGTGGTAGTTGTAGGCGCCCGCCGGGATGTTCGCGAAGGAGATGGTGTACGTCTCGTTCAGGTTGATCATCATCGGGCTCGATAGCTCGCTGATCTGGTTCGGCATGTTGGCCGAGAGCTGCGACTTCACGTTCGCCGGGATCGTGGCGGGATCGAACGCGACGTTGTGCGGCGCGCCGCTTATCATGATCCACCGGATGCCGTCGCCGGCCTTAACGGTGATGTTCGCGGGGACGAACTTGTACTCGTTGTTCTCGAACACCATGCGCACTTCGTGCGTGGTGCCCGTGATGGGCGCCGTCGTGCCGGCCGCCGCCGGAGTCGCGGCCGGCGTCGTGGCAGCCGCTGCCGCGGCAGTGTCACCGGTCGTCGCCGTGTTGCTGGTGTCCGCGCCGCCGCACGCGAGCGCGATCATTCCCGCCGCGCCCAAAAAAATCCTGGAAATCTTCATTGCTGAAAAGGCCTCCGCCCGTGCTCGATGGTCCAACAAAGTATGTGATATTTCAATGAGGCAACCCGTACGCCGCCGAGATTGTGAATTTATTCACAAGGGCGCCGCGATGGAAGCGGACGGCAGCAATCCATCCAGATCCAGATGCTCCGTCTTCATCGCGAGCGAGCCGTCGCTGGTCCGCGGCCACTCGGCTTCGGGCCGGTCCCAGTAGAGCTCGACACCGTTTGAATCGGGGTCGTCCAGGTAGATGGCCTCGCTCACCCCGTGATCCGACGCTCCCCGCAACTTAATCCCGGCTTCGATCAGCCGCTTGAGCGCTCCGGCCAGGTCCGCCCGAGTCGGATACCGGATCGCCAGGTGGTACAGGCCGGTGGTCCGGGGCGACGGAGGGCTGCCTCCCTCGCTGTGCCAGGTGTTCAGCCCGATATGGTGGTGATATCCGCCCGCGGACACGAACGCGGCCTGCTTGCCGTACCGCTGCGTGAGCTGAAAGCCGAGCACTCCCACGTAGAACGCGAGCGACCGCTCGAGGTCGGATACCTTGAGATGCACGTGACCGATGCCGGTCCCGTCGGGCGCGCGATAGTCCGATGATCCGGCCATGTCCGGCTTCGCGCCCATCCCGGCTACCGCGCCTGCTCGTAGATGATGTCCACGGGGATCGAGCGCGTCCGCAGCCGGTCGAGATCCGCGCGCAGCGTGGGACCGATGGTCCCGTACCGCTCGTTGAACCGGCCGACTCCCTCGTAGTCCCCGTCGCCCTGCAACGTGAGGATGAGCCGCGAGAGTGAATTGGCGCCCTGGCGCATCTTCACCGGATCGACGCGGTACTTCCCGTCGGCGCCGCGCGAGAACGCGCCCATCTCCTGGAGAAAATTGAACGCGGCGACGTTCGCGCGGCCGTGCGCCGAGGCCGCGCCGAACCGGATCGAGCGGAACAGGCTCGCGAGGAACGTGACGTAGTTGTCGTCGAGCGGCGCCGTGCCCAACTCGCCCTGCGAGTGCAGCTCGCGAATCATGTACAGCCCGAGGATGTCGGCCTTTCCTTCCTCCAGCGCAGACGCGCGTTCCTTCAGCGCCGTGCGGACCGGGCCGCTTCCATTGATGGTGTTCTTGATGCCGAGCCCGTGCGCGACCTCGTGGAACATCACGTTCGAGAAGAACGCGTCGAAGGTGACGTTGCCGAGCTGATCCGCCACGACGAGCTCCCGCGCGATCGGCAGCAGAATCTTGTCGAACTTGGCCCGCATCGCGTTCTTGAGCTGGAGCCGGCGCGTGCCTTTCTGGAGCTGCACCTCCTCGTCGTTCGGCAGGTTGATCGCGATCGTCTTCGAGCCGGCGTTCGCATCTCCCGCGACGTACACCACGTCGTACGCGTTCAGATCCGAGTCGGAGCCGGGAGTTTCCTGCTTGTAGGCGTCGGGCACGGGGATCCCGCGCTGCAGCGCCGGCAGCATGGCCGCGTACTTCGACAGGCGGCTGCTCCACGCCTTGTCCTTCACCAGCACGTAGCCCTCATGCGCGGCCTTGTAGCCGAACAGCGCGTCCTCGTACGTCTCGATCGGGCCAATCACGATGTCGAGCGTATTCGACTTCATGTCCAGCCAGGCGATGTCGCTCGCCTGATACTCGTCGTTCAGCAACGCGTCGGCGCGCGTGGTCAGGTAGCGCCGCAGCCCCGCGTCCTCGGCGAGAGCGGCGGCCTCACGCAGCTTGCGCGCGGCGATCCGGTGTTGCGCGGCGAAGGCGTGATGATACGGAATCGCGACGAGGCGGCCCTGCGCGTCCCGTCGTACGATGGTGTACAGGCTCTTGAGCGAATCCGCCCGCGTGCCGCCCGCCGCGACCGCGGCCTCGAACTCCGCCTTGGTCATGTCGCGCGGATACAGGTTCGCGCCCTCCGGCTTCGGTCCGATACCCGCTATGAACGGCGCGTTGTCGTCGAGCCGATCCCACGGGCCGACGTTGAGCTCCGCGAACCGGCGCGCGAGCGGATCCGTTGTCGAGCTGAGCAGCGAGTCACGGTTGCCGTACGACTGCATCCAGAAGACGTCGTGCATGACGTGCGCTGCATCTATCAGGAGCGGCAGCATGCGCCGCTCGCCGGCGCTCAGGCCGGACATGTCGGCGGCGAGCGTTACCGGCGTGTATTTCGCCAGGCGCTCGGCGACCGACGGCAACCCGGTGGATTCACGCACGACCGGCTCCGGTGCGACAGTGGGAGCCGGAGAAGGGACACAGCCTGCGATGCCGGCGGCGACCACGGCGAGAAAGATGTTACGTCTCATTTTTCGATGCGCCTGAGGTGGGGAACACGTACGACATTCAGACAGCCACACGCTGCAAGTCAAGGATAACACCTTGGGCTCCGAAAGCAGCGAACCGCTGACGTGTCCCGTCCGAAGCCGGCTTGGAGTCATTGCCGGGACTCAAAACCCGAGCAGCAACCTCCGGTCCACCTTCGTGCTGTCGCCGACATAGGCGAACCGCATGTTCTTCATGTACTTCTGCGCGGCCGCGCGCACGTCCTGCGGCGTTACGTCCCGCAGCTCGTCCACGAACCGCTCCGCCGCCTTGTAGTCGCCGCGGAACAGCTCGGCGCGCGCCAGAAAATCCGCCTGGGCCGCGTTGGTCTCGTTGTCGAGCAGATACTCGGTCACGAATTGCGCCGACAGGCGCTTGAGACCCTGCGGGTCGATCAGCTCGCGCTGCAGCTCGGTTACGTGCTGCCGCATCAGTCCGAGCGTGACGTCCGGCGACGTCGTCGTGACGTACAGCCCGCCGAGCACTGCCGCGTTCTCGACGAACGGCGCGTGGACGTCGTACGTGAGGTTGCGCCGCGTCCGGATGTCCGCGAACATGCGGCCCGTCAGCACCGAGGTGGCGATGCGCAGGGTCTGCAGGTCGCGCTCGTTCGATACCGGACCCGCGTAGTAGCCGATCACGTAATTCGTCGGGAGCGGGCGCTGCTCGAATATCACGGTCGCCTCGCCCCGCGGCGCCGGCGGCGGCAATGTCCACCGGTAGCCGCCAGCCGGGAGCTGTGCTAGCGATCCCCGGATCAGCGACTCCAGCCTGGCGCGGTCCACGTCACCGACCACCACCAGCAGCATGCGGGACTTCACGATCTGGCCGCGCTGATATTCCCGGAGGACGTTGCTCGTCAGCTGCGAGACGGAGCCACGAGTTCCGCCTATCGGGATCGCGTACGGATGTCCCGCGAAGGCGATGCTGTCCGCGAGATAGCGCGCGAGCGCGTCGGGATCGTCCCGCCGCTGACTGATCCCCGACAGGAACTGGCCGCGCACGAGATCCACCTCGGCGGGCTGTAGCAGCGGGTGCATCAGCCGGTCGGCGAATATCGCCCACGTCGAATCGAACACGTCGGTCGTCGAGCGGATGCCGAACATGGTCCAGTCCTTTTCCGCGTCGATCACGATCTCCGTGCCCAGCCGCGACATCTTGCGGCGTAGAACGTCCCTGGGGTAGCTCCTCGTGCCGTGCTCGGACGCCTGCAGCAGCATCAGCTCGACGCCCGCGTTCTGCGGCGTGAGCTGCCGCGCGCCCCCGAGGAGATAGAGGTTGGCGGCGACGATGTTGTTGTCGGTCTCACGCAGTATGACGCGGATTCCTTCCACGTCGAACGCGATCGTGTTGTCGTCGGGCGACGGCGCCGGCCGCGCGGCGAGCGTGACCGCGCCGAGCGCCATGATTGCGAGTACGCGCGCGCGGGCGATCATCGGCCGCCTCCGATCAGCTCGGCTGTCGTCAGGTTGAGCGAGCGGCGCGCCTCGGGGTGGATCAGCACGCCCGTAATCCTCGGCTTTCCTACTATGTACTTGCTCGCGTAGCCGGTGAGATCCGCCAGCGTCTGCGCGGCCATGTTGTCCACGTAACCCATGTAATACTCCAGGCTGGCGACGCTCCACCAGAAGCCGAGTGTGTGCGCGAAGCCGGAGGAGCGCTCGCGATCGAAGGCCGACGAGACCGCGCGCTGCGCCTTGGTGGCGGCAATCTCCTCGGGGTCGAAGTAGGACGCGGTGGCGAACTTCGGGATCTCCGCGTTCAGCGCCGCGAGCGCCTGCCGCAGCCGCTGCGGCGAAGTCTGCCCGCTGATGGTGATCGGCCCGACGTTGTCGAGCGTGTAGTAGTTCACCACGATCCCGTCCCAGAGCCCGCTGTCCACCAGCCGCTGCTGCAGCCGCGAGTTGGGATCGTTCAGCACGTCGGAGAAGACGTCGGCCGCGTACGTCGCGTCCGGATCCGCGCCGACGCTCGGCCCCTGCCACTGGAGAAACACCGTAACTGCGCCGACGCCTGCTTCGTGGATTATCGCGTCGTTGCCGGCGAGTGGCGGAATCGCCGGGATGGGGTCCTTGACGAACGGATCTTCGCCCCGTGGCATGTCGCCGAGCTTGCGCTCAGCCGCGGCGAACGCCGTGGCCGGATCCACGTCACCGGTGAGTATCAGCACCGAGTTGTTCGGCACGTAATACTTGCGCTGGATGGCGCGCATCTGGGCCGGGGTTGCGTTGGCGATCACGTCGCGATCGCCGATCGTGTTCTTCCTGACCGCGTTCCCGGGATAGAGCTTCTCGTCGAGCGCCTGCGTCAGCGCGAAGAACGGGTTCGACTCGTTCCGGTCGTACTCGCCGAGCACGACCTGCCGCTCGCGCTCGAGCTCGTCCTGCCGGAAGAGCGGCTCGCGAAACGACGCCGCGAGCAGCCGGACCGCGTCGTTCAGCCGGTCCGAGGTGACCGTGATGTAGTAATTGACGTTCTCCTCGCGGGTCGAGCCGTTGAACACAGCTCCCATGTCGGCCGCGCGCTCGACGAACTCGTCCGAGCCGGGATACCGCCGGCTGGCGCGGAAGAACATGTGCTCGTACATGTGCGCGAGCCCCGCCGTCTCCGGGGTCTGCGTGAAGGAGCCGTTCTTGACGTCGATCTCGGCGGTCACGAGCGGGACGCCGTGGTTCTCGACCACTATCACCTCGAGCCCGTTCGCGAGCACGCGGCGGTGTATGATCTTCTCGAGGTCGGAGCGCTGCGCGGCGGCCGCGGGAGGCAGCGCCACGAGGGCGAGAGCGATGCCCACAGTGGCGCGCCACCTCGTCAATCCTTTTCTTAATGCCATGTCCTTACCGGATACCAGGGTTGCGGAAGATTCCTACGCGGAGCTCGCGCGCACGCTCGACAGCGCGCGGCTTCGGCGCGACGAGCTGCTTGCTCCATACACCACGTTCAAAATAGGAGGTCCGGCGGACCTCTTTTACGAAGCGGACTCCGCGGACGACCTCGCATCCTCGATCATCGCGGCCCGCCATGTCGGGATCCCATACTTCGTGCTCGGACTGGGCGCCAACATCCTGATCGGCGACAAGGGATTCCGCGGGCTCGTCATCCGGAACGCAGCGAAGCACTTCAAGTTCTCCGACGACGGAAAGCTATGGGTGGAGAGCGGCGCCGTCATGGCGGACATCATTCCGCAGGCCGTGGAGCGGGGCTGGTCGGGACTGGAGCACTACGTGGGCATCCCGAGCACGGTGGGCGGGGCGGTCTGGCAGAACCTGCATTTCCTCTCGCCGGCTCCCGAGCGGGAGCGGACGATGTTCATCGCGGAAGTGTTCGAGCGGTGCGAGCTGCTCACCGAGGCCGACGAGCGGAAGGTCGTGGATCGCGACTACATGCAGTTCGGCTACGACAGCTGCATCCTGCACTTCACGAAGGACATCGTGACGTGGGCCGAGTTCCAGCTCGCGAAGGGCGACACCGCGGTGATGCACCGGATCCTCCAGGAGAACCTGAGCTGGCGGGGCTCACGGCATCCGTGGCTGGAATTTCATCCGAGCGCCGGCTCGATCTTCAAGAAGATCGAGGGGGTGGGCGCGGGGCGGCTCGTGGATCAGTGCGGATTGAAAGGATACCGCCACGGTGACGCGCAGATCTCGCACATCCACGCCAACATCATGGTGAACCTGGGTCACGCGACGGCGAAGGACGTGCGCGAGCTGATCGCCATTGCCCAGAAGGCCGTCGAGGAGAAGTTCGGGCATCGGCTCGAGCCCGAGATCGGGTTTATCGGGGACTTTTGAAACTGGTGACTAGTGACTAGTGACCGCCCTTCTCGGTCTCGATCCACCCCTGCCACTCGCGCTCGGCGAGCCCCATCGTCAGGCGATGCTGCCAGCGAACCAGCGGAATCGTCAACAGCAACGGCTCCAAAGCGAGCTTGTCCAGCCACCGCTCGTCCGTGAGCCTGGCGGCGCCGAGCCCGAGCTCCGCGTACCGCTTCGAGTTGAGGTCGATGAGGCGCGTCACGCCGAACTTCTGCGCGAAACGCTTGAGCTCGCCGGGCGACGCGGCGCGCTCGTTCAGATCCACGAAGTGAGTCTTGATCCGCCGCTCCGCGAAAAAGCGCAGAGCTTTGCGCGTGGCGGAGCTTTTCTTTACGCCGAAGATCTGTACTTCCATCACCGCCGCGCGCGGATGAGCTCGCGGAACCGGAGCAGCTCGGCGTACAGGTTCGCGCCGGGACATTCCGTCCGCGCGTAGTCGCGGTGTGAAGCGAGCCGGTCCGCGGGAATCCCGAAGCTACGCGCGAGCGCGGGCACGATGACGTCGAGCGTCCGGCGCTGCGCGGTCGTCAGCGTGTCCTTCTGGAAATTTCCTTCGACGACGACGAGCAGATGCGATGCCGGATCGTACTCGGTGTTCGTGTCCCCGGCGTAGCGCCAGTCGCGCCCCTCGCCGACGACCCCGTCCACGCCTACATAGAAATGGTACGGCACGTCGGGCCACGCCGGTTTCAACCGGCCGCTCGCGAGCGAGTCGTCCCGCTGCGAGAACAGCTGCAGCCCGCGCAGCTTGTCCGCCACCGTCCGGTTGAAGTTCTGATTCGTTCCCGTGTGATGGATCGTGAGGCGGCTCAGCGTGTGCGCCTGCATCGGCAGCACCGGCGGCCGCGCGCCCCACTCGGCCCGCGACACGAATTGAACCTCCGGCGGAATAAGCGGTTCCGGGTGGGTGCGGGCTCCGCTGCATGCGCAGAGAGCGAGCACCGCTACCGCCGTGACGACTATTCGTGGTTGCGGCATGTCATCGACCTCCGAAAGGATGCGGCGCCGGCAAACTCTCGGCGAACCGCCATGGTTGCGGGCCGTCGCGCGTCAGCGGAACGCCGGCGAGTCGCGCGCGGACCATCGCGATCGGCATCGGTCCGCCCTGCAAGACGGCATCGTGGAACTGCCGCTCTGTCATCTTTCCGGAATCAACCAGCTCGGCATGCAGCGCGCGGAGCTGGAGCCCGCCGATCATGTACGCGATCTGATACAGCGGTGAATACTGGCCGCTGAACGAGCGCCGCACCTCGCCCTCCGCGTTGGCCCGCTCGAACGCTACCGTGTCCACCAGGAACTGAATCGCCTGCTCCGGCGTGAGCTGCCCGAGGTGAAAGCGCAGCGAGAACATGATCCGCGCGCTCCGGTGCATCCGCCAGAACAAGGCGCCAACCCGGTCCTCTGGCTTCTCCTGGAAGCCGTGGTCCCAGAGAAACATCTCCCAGTACAGCGCCTGGCCCTCGCCCCAGAACGGCGTACTGAAGAGACGACGGTGCGGATTGTACCGCGCCGACATGAAGCCCTGCAGATGATGGCCGGGATTCAGCTCGTGAAATACGACCGCGCGGGAGAAGTGCGGATTGTTGCCGCGCAAGCTCATCATCTTCTCTTCCGCCGTCATGTCCGCGGTCGGATACGAGACGATGATGGACTCGCCGCCGAGGAAGAACGGCGCAACCCGCTGCCGCTCGGGACTCATCATCTCCATCCGCCAGTCTTCCCGCGCCAGCGGCGGAATGGTCACCCAGTCGTGCCGGTCGAAGAACGCCTCGGCTTCCCGCGCGAGATCGCGGATCAGATCCGGCTGGCGGCCGGGCTCCACGTAGCTGTTCTTCACCTTCTCGACCGCGCTCTTCCAGTCGTCGCCGAAGCCCATCTCGCGCGCGGCTTTCTTCATCTCGCTCAGGCTGAACGCGTACTCCCGCTCGGCGATCGCGATCAGCTCCTGGGGGGTGTACGGAATCATCTCGTGCTCCAGGTCCTCCCGCAGACCTTGCGCGCCGATCGGGTCGCCGATGATCGGTCCGTCGTTGGCGCTCGCCGTGTCCGAGCCGCGCCCGCCTTGCGCGCCGGCCGGAGGCTGCGGCTTGAATCCCACGACGCGCTCCCGCAGCGTGCGCGCGTACCGCTTGAGTGATTCGTCCAGGCGCTTGTAGGGATCCTTCACCCACCAACTGAAGAGCGGATCGTACCCGTCGTAGTACTCGTACCAGTTCTGCATCACGCGGCTGATCTGGTCGATGTTCTCCGCCGCACGGTTCGCGACGGTCCTGGATACCGCGGGAGCAGGTACCCGCGCCCTCGTCGGCGCCGCCGCCGATGTATCACCGCGCGAAGTCGGTGTCTCGAAGCGCGCGCGCAGGCTGTCGATCTGGCGCGTTACCTCGGCGAGCGTGCTCGCGGCAGCCCGCGCATCCGGAGTGGTGAGATTCCGCCTCGCGTCCTGCAGCGCGAGCACCCGGTCGGCGAAGGGGAGCAATGCGGCCGTTTCGCTGCGCTGTGTGCCCTGCCGCCCGAGCAGATCGAGCTGATGCCTGAGGTAATTGGTGAGGAGAACGTAGTCCACCTTGCCTTCCTGACTCAGGCGGTCGAACTCGACCCGCCGGAGCTCGCTGCCCCAGCCGGAATAAAATTCGCGCATCCTGCGGCGCTGGTCGGGCGACGCGGTCGCGTCGTATCGTCGCCTGATGGACCCGAGGTCGGTGCTGAACCGGTCCACGACCGGCGCAAGCTCGCTGCCCGCGCGCGCGACGAGCGCGGAGAGATCCGGAACCGCTCCGCTCGCCGCCGTCGTCTGGGCGGCGGGATCGGCGGAGCAAAGAACCAGCGCGCCGAGTAGAACACTGACGGTTCGTCGAGTCATCACTTCTCCGTTGCGAGTGGCTCCGCCCGCAGCTCCCCGCCGCGCACCGTCGCGCCGACGACGATCGCCGCCGCGATCAACACGAGATTCTTGATGATGTACTGTCCTTCCATCGTCGGCGAATGCGGAAACGCGGTAAAAGTCTCTCCCGGGAACAGAACGAGCGGCAACATGGTGCCCGGCATCTGTACGAACAGCAGCAGCAGAGTCAGTCGCAGGAATCGTCCGAGCAGCAGCCCGATCCCGATCAGCGATTCCCAGGCGGCGAGCAGCGGCAGTCCGATCTCCGGCGTGACGAATCCGAAGGTAATTCGCTCGATGGTCCGCGCGGCAAGATCCGCCGCGGGACTCCAGCCCGGCACGAACTTGATCGCGCCGAACCAGAGAAAGACCACGCCCAGCGCGACTCGCGTGAGCGTGATCCCATGGCGAGCCATCCACGTGGTCAGACGGATGTCGATGGGCTCGAGCGGCGCGGGAAGCGTCATCGCCACACCACGACGTCTTCCAGCGGCTTGCGCGCGAGGTCGGGCACCTTCGCGTCGTCTGCCGGATATCCGACGGGCATCACCAGCATCGCCTTCTCGTTCGCGGGTCGTTGCAGAAGCTCGCCGAGGAATCCCATGGGACTTGGCGTGTGCGTCAGCGTCACGAGACCCATCCTGTGCACCGCCGCTATGAAAAAGCCCGCGGCGATGCCGCACGACTCCTGCGAATAATAGTGAGTGCGTCGCGTGCCGTCCGCGCGCAGGCCGTACGATTGACGGAAGAGAACCACCACCCACGGTGCGTCGGTGAGATGCGCCTTGTGCTCGTCGGTCCCGAGCAGCGCGAGCGCCTCGAGCCAGGCGTCCGGCGCTTTGCCATGATAGAACGCGTGCTCCTCGCGCTCGGCGGCTGCGCGTATCCGGGTCTTCAGCTCCGCATCGGATACCGCGACGAAGGTCCATGGCTGCTGGTGCGCGCCGCTCGGCGCGGTAGCCGCGGCACGTATCGCCCATTCGATGGCCTCGCGCGGTACCGGGTCGCGCGAGAAATGGCGCGTCGTGCGGCGCTTGCTCATCTCAGCGTAAAAAGCGCGGCCGCGGGTGAGCGTCACATCGAGCGGAATGCGATCGAATGCGAGCGGGATCATACGCGCGACCGCCGATTGCAGCTGAACACCGGGCGAAGGTGCCGCGCCGGGCGGGGTTGCGCAACCGCCCGGCGCGCGGAGCGCTACGGCCTTGTCACCCCGGGCCTGCTCGCGAACACCTCGCTCCAGCGGATCCGCCCGGTCAGCTGCATCGCGACGAACAGCGTCACGATCGAGCCGATGGTGATCGCCAGCCCGGTGAAGCCCCTGAAGAAGAACGCGTAGGAGAAGAGCACCAGATAGATGAACTGCGCGAGCGCGGCTTCGCGGAAGGCGAACTGCCGCCCGATAGCGAGTCGGAGATAGCTCACAACCAGGAAGATCGACACCGCCGACGCGACGAGAAACGCCAGGTGGATGGAGATGTGGTCCACCAGGTATGCCAGCAGCAGGTGGAAGGAAAAGAACGCCGCGGCCAGGAAGGCGTAGTTCATCGGATGGATGTCAATCCCGCGAATCGTGGTGATGAGGAAGATCACGGCGAAGAAAAAGAGCAGCGACACCGGCGCGAAGAGCGAGATCTCGCCGGCGAGCGGCCCGGGCTGGAGCTTCTCGGGCATGTCCATGCCGATTTGGAAACCCGACAGGAGATTGCTGTAGCGCCACTTCAAATCCCAGCCTTCGCCGCCCTCGGTTTTTTCGGTCGGAGAGAGTGTGCTCTCGGGAAAATCGATGTCCTCGAAGTCGGTCTTCATTCCGAGCTCGAAGTCGCGCACTTCCGCCACGTCGTTGCCGAGCACGTACCGCCACTGGTCGAGTCCCTGCGAGCGGTAGGACACGCCGAGGGTGACGGCATCGCCCACGGGCACGCGGGCGAGGGCCATGATCGCCTGGTCGCGGGTCTCGTACGCCGCCGGCTGTCCGTTAATGGTGACCTGCAGTCCGTCGTAGATCGCCTGGGACGCCGGCAGCCGGAACTCGAGCGCCACCGAGTCGGAGGCCGTCGTGTTCCTGAAGCGGAACGTCCCGGCGAAGGAGACGCCGTACGTGCTGTACCAGAGCAGTCCCTTCTGCCGGTGGTCGAGATCGAACGCGACGTTCGCTCTCGTCTGGTCGAGCGCCAGCGGCACACGCACGCGAACTGTTTCGGACCGCGTATCCGTCGTGCCGGCCGGAGCAGTGGTGATGTCGCGGCGAGCGTCGGGCGGCGGGCGGCGCGGCGCCTCGAGCACGCGCACCTCGATCCGCTCGGTGTAGGCGGACGGGGCCTGCTGCGCCTGCGCGGTTCCCCAGGTGGATCCGACGCGCCCGCGCAGGTGCCGGTCGGAGGACTGCGTCCGTTGGAAGATCGTGGCGCCGAGCAGCAACCAGGCGGCGGTCGTGACGGCGAAGATGAAAGCGATGGCGAAGAGGCGCTTGCCCATGGTAATCCGGTGAGGTTACCAAGGACGATAAAGTACTTGGCGTTATAAAGTCAACTCCGGATCAACCCCGCTTCCCCCGGAGCACGCTCTCGCACGCTGCCAGACACCCGCGCACCGTCGCGACGGTGTGATCGCCCATGTGCCCAATTCGGAAGGTCGTCTCCTTCAGCGCGCCGTACCCCGCGCCCACCGTGTAGCCGCCGGCGCGCACTTCGGTGATGAACCACTGCGGCGTGAAGCCCTCGGGCAGCCTGATGGCCGACACCGTCGGCGATCGCTCGCCCGGCTTCGCGACGATGGCGATCCCGCGATCCTCGAGGCGCCCCGCCCAATCCACGACTTCCTGCTGCATCGCGGCATGCCGCGCCCAGCGCGCTTCCATCCCCTCCGCAACGATCGACCGCAGCTGCGCGTCCGCCGCGAAGAGGAGCGAGACCGCCGGCGTGTTCGGCGTCTGGTTCTTCGCCGCGAGCTCGTCGAACTCGCCGATGTCGAAGTACACGCCGCGCCCGGCGACGCGCCGCGCGCCCTCGACGAAATCCAGCGACGCGGCCGCGAAAGCGAGTCCGGGAGGAAGCGCCAACGCCTTCTGGGAACCGGTGAGCACGTAGTCGCACTGCCATTCGTCGAACTCGAGCGGAGCGCCCCCCAGGCCGGACACGCTGTCGATCAGGCAGAGCGCGCCGTGCTCGTGCGCGGCGTCGCTGATCGCGCGCGCGTCGTTGAGCACGCCGGTGGAAGTCTCCGAGTGCACAACCGTCACCGCCGCGTACCGCGCAGAACTCAGCCTTCTTTCTACTTCCGCGACGTCGTGCGCGCTTCCCGCCGGCACCTCGTACCGGTCGCACTCGCGGCCGCACATGTCCGCGATCTTCGCGAATCGCTCCGAGAAACCACCATTCACGAGCGCGAGGATTCTTCCGGCGGGCGCGCACCGGATGGCTGCCTCCATCAAGCCAGTCGCGGAGGAAGTGCTCACATATACGGGACGCTGCGTGCGGAAGACCGCCCGCAGCCCCGTCTGGATCCGCGCGAACAGCGCCTCGAACTCCGGCCCGCGGTGCGCGATCATCGGCTGCGTCATGGCGGCCAATACGTCGGGGCGCACGTCGGTGGGCCCCGGCACGAAAAACCTTCCGAACGAATAGGTCACTCTGAACCCTCGGTGCCGAGCACCAGCCGCTCCAGCGCGGCGAAGGAGCCGACGGTGAAATCCGCGATCGCGACGACCGGCTCGCGCCGCACGAATCCGGTGAACGCCGCGAACGCGTCGGCAATGGGGCGGATCTCCGCGTCCGTCATCCCATCACCCACCGCGAGTACCGGCGGCGCGAGCTGCAGCCCTTCCGCGACCGTTCGCTTTCCACCCTGGAGTACGAGCGGCTCGGTCGCATCGAACGAAGAGAAGTCTCCGCGCGCGTCGAAGCCGCACGCCACGGCGTGCACGCGCTCCGCGGGCAGCCCCAGTCGCGCGGCGAAGGGAGCGACGGCGTCGCGAAGGCCGCTCGTCACCACGTCGAGCCGCACACCGGCCGAGCCCAGTCGCTCGATCGCGCCGGCTGCTCCCGGCGCGACGTTCTTCCAGTAGGCTTCCGCCAGCTCCACGAGCTCGGCCGCTGCCGGCTTCACCACTTCGAGCCGCGCGCCGTACACCTCCTCGATCGAGCGCTCGCCGGCCATTGCCTCCGCGGTCAGACGCGCCACCTTCCGCCCAACCTCCGGCCCGCGCCGCGCCGCGAGCCAGTCGATCCCTTCAATTCCGGAGAGGGTGGAATCGACGTCGAGAATGATGGAAGAAAATCTGGGCACTAGGCCGCCAGTATCGAGCCAGTAATGTTACTGGCTACCGCGCAAAGGTCACAACGGTCGCCGTGCGCACGCCCGGAATTCCGAGCAGCTGCGCCCGAACCTCCTCGCCGACGGCTCCATCCACCGACACCGCGGCGAGCGCGTCGCCGCCCTGGGCAAGCCGCGCCTGGTGGTACTCGGCGATGTTGATGCGCGCCTCGCCGAGCACGGTTCCCACGCGCCCGATCACGCCCGGGACGTCTTCGTTGGTGAGAATCAGCAGCGTGCCGCGCGGCTGCACGTCCACATGGAACGCCCCGATCCGCGTAAGCCGGACGGGCGCCGTCGGCGATGCCGTGCCGGCCACCGCGATCTCCTGCATCCCCGCCGAGATGCGGATCTCGACCTCATCGTCCGCCGACCCGGACGCGGATTCCAGCGACGACAGCTCGATGCCGCGCTGCGCGGCTAGCGTGCGCGCGTTGATCACGTTCAGCCGGTCGCCCTCGACGATGCCTTCCAGCACGCCGACCGCGGCGGCGGCCAGGAGCGCTTCGCTCGCCCCCACGTGCGCGGAGCCCGCGCGGACGGACACGCGCTGCACCGCGCGATTTCCCTGCGTGGCGAGGATCGCGCGGCCCACCGCGGCGGCGCGCTCGCTCAGCCGGAGCGCGGGCTTGAGCTCGTCCCAGCGCACGCCCTCGACGGACGCGATGTTGATCGAGCGCGACAGCTCGCCGCCCAGCAGAGTCTCGCGCACCGCGGCGCACACGTCACGCGCGACGTTGCGCTGCGCTTCAATCGTGGACGCGCCGATGTGCGGTGTCAAAAAGAGATTCGGCGCCGAGCGCAGCGGGTCGTCGGCCGGCAGCGGCTCCCTGGAGAACACGTCCAGCGCCGCGCCCGCGAGTCTGCCGCTTTTCAGCGCCGCCGCGAGCGCGTCTTCCTCGACGATCCCGCCGCGTGCGAGGTTCACAACGATCGCACCCGCCTTGAGCTTGCCGAGCTCGCGCTTGCCGACCATTCCCCGCGTCTCGTCCGTGAGCGGTGTGTGAATGGTGACGACGTCGCTCAGCGCGAGCAGCGAGTCAAGCGAGTCGGCGCGCTCTACGCGCAGTCCCTGGAATCGCGTTTCGGGCACGTACGGATCGTACGCGACGACCGCCATCTCGAACGCGGCCGCGCGGCGTGCGACTTCAGATCCGATGCGTCCGAGCCCGACGATGCCGAGCGTTCTCCCCTTGAGCTCGCCGCCAAGCAGCTCGGAGCGGCGCCATTCGCCCGCGTGCATCGTGCGGTCGGCCATCGGGAGACCGCGCAGCAGACTGAGCAGCGAGCCGAAGACCAGCTCTGCGACGGCGACCGTGTTGCCGGCCGGCGCGTTGATGATCGCGATCCCGAGCTCGGTCGCGGTGTCCATCGCGATGTTGTCCACCCCCACACCGGCGCGTCCGATCACGCGAATCTTCTTCGCCGCGCGCAGCAGCTCCGGCGTCACGCGCGTCGCGCTCCGTCCCACGAGCGCGTCGTATTCGCCGATGCGCTGGATCAGCTCGGCGGCGGGCAGCGTCGACACCTCGTCGACCTCGAGTTGCGGGTCGGCGGCGAGCAACGCGACGCCCTCGGGATCTATGCCGTCGGTGAGGAGGACTTTGAATTTCAAGGGCGCTATTGGCTATTGGATCGTAAAGGTATTTGACGTTCCGATACAACGGCGTCCGTGAATGAGCCATTATATCGTTATGGACTTTTCCCCCGCCTGGCTTCTTCGCAACCGCCACGTGCAGACGCTCTGGGGCAAGCTCGCGCGGAAGCTGCCGCCGGCGCCGACGCGGCTGGAACGGTGGGACACGCCGGACGGCGATTTCATCGAGCTGCACCGCATCGCCGGCGAGCCCGGCTCGCCGCGGCTGGTGATCCTGCACGGCCTCGAGGGGACGATCCGGTCGCACTACGCGCAAGCGCTGCTGCACGAGGCGGCTCGCCGCGGATGGGGGGCCGATCTGTTGATCTTCCGCTCGTGCGGAGGCGAGATGAACCGCGCGCGCCGGTTCTACCACTCCGGCGAGACGACCGACATCGCGCTGGTCATCGACCGGCTCGTCGCCGCCGAGCCCGGCCGCACGATAGTCGCGGCCGGCGTCTCCCTCGGCGGAAACGTGCTGCTGAAATACCTCGGCGAGCGCGGAGAGGCCGTGCCCCCGCAGCTCAAGGCGGCCGCCGCCGTATCGGTTCCGTTCGACCTCGCGCGCTCCTCCATCCAGATCCAGCGGGGATTCGCGAGATTGTATCAGTGGCACTTCATGCGCTCGCTGCGCCGAAAAGCCGCGGCCAAGCTGGAGCAGTTTCCAGACATCGCGCCGGCAGACGCGCTGCCGCGGCTCAGAACGATGTACGACTTCGACAACGTCATCACCGCGCCCCTTCACGGCTTCGCGGACGCCGACGATTATTACCGGAGGTCCAGCTCGATCGGCTGGCTACACGGGATCAGGCGGCCCACGCTGCTGCTGAGCGCGACGGACGATCCCTTCCTTCCATCCGAGGTGTTCGACCGGGTCCGGGAGATCGCGGCCCGAAACAGCTGGTTGACGCTCGATTTTCCCGCGCGCGGCGGCCACGCCGGGTTCATAGCCGGCGATGGCCGGCGATTGAAATACTTCGCGGAGCGGCGCGTGTGCGACTTTCTTGCATCACACCTGCGTCCGCAAATACAGGAGAGAATCGCATGAGACCAGTGATCACAAAGCTCGCTCTGCCGTTGCTTGCTCTCACAGCATGCATGAGGGCATCGACGCCCGCGGCGGACGAGCCCTTCGAACACGCGCCTGGCGCGACGGACGCCTCGACGCGGCTGACCACGTCTCCGAGGCATGCCGAATGGGTCACCGTCTCCACCGGCCCGGGCGACAGCGTGCGCGCGTGGGTCGTGTACCCGGAGCGGAGGACCAAGGCGCCGGTCGTGATCGTGGTGCACGAGATCTTCGGGCTCTCGCCGTGGATCCGCAGCGTGGCGGATCAGCTCGCGGCGGACGGCTTTCTGGCAGTCGCGCCCGACCTGCTCACCATGAAGAACATCCCCGGCTCGCCGGAGAATCCCGACGGTCAGGCAGCGAGAGCGGCCATCCAGACACTCGACATGAACGACGTGCATCGCCAGATCTCAGCGGTCGCGCGGCATGCGATGGCTCTGCCCGCGGCGGCGCCGCGCTACGGAATCATGGGATTCTGCTGGGGCGGCGCGGTGTCCTTCGAGCACGCGGTTCGCTCGCCTGGTCTGGGAGCGTCGGTCGTCTATTATGGAACATCCCCGGCACCCGCGCGGCTGACATCGGTCCGTGCGCCCGTGCTCGGGCTGTACGGGAGCGACGACGCACGCGTCAATGCCACGGTTCCGCCAGCGGACTCCGCCATGAAAGCGCTGGGCAAGACCTATCGGCCGATCTTCTATGAGGGCGCCGGACACGGCTTCCTCCGGCAGCAGGACGGGCGCGAAGGAAAGAACCTCGCCGCGGCGACGGCAGCCTGGCCGGAGACCATCTCCTGGTTCCGGACGCACCTGGGCAGATGACCGTGACGCCGGCTGTCTGGTTCTTTACGGCGGCCTTCATCGCGGGCCTCGTGCTCGCCGTGTTCGCGATGTTGCGCGGAGTCGAGAAGCGCACGGACGACGAGATCAAGCGCCCGCTCGCGGGACTCAACCTTCCCGTATTCGGGATGGCGCTGATCGCATTCGGGGCCGTAGGCTATTTGCTCTCGCGCTACAGCGGAATGGGATTCCCCGCGCGCCTGCTGATCGCCGCGCTCTCGGGCGGGGCCGCGTACGCCGGGATGACGCTGCTACTCGCCAAGTGGGCGCTGCGCGCGCCGCTGGAGGATCCGCACGAGCTGCAGGAGCTGATCCAGGGACACATTGCCGTCGTAGTTCAGGACATCACTCCCACGCAGCCCGGCAGAATCGAGTACGCGCTCAATGGGCATCATCATTCGGTGGAGGCGCGGAGCCTCGACGGCAAGCCGATAGCGGCGGGAACCGAAGTCGTCATAGATCAACAGAAAGACCACGTCGCGTACGTCGAGCCCTGGGCGTCGGTGGAGCCGCGTCTCTGAGCGATGTCGGATGCCGCGCTCTTCATCGCACTGTTCGGCGGGCTGTTCGTCATCCGGCTGATCGCGGCGACCGTGGTATTTCTTTGGATTCTTCCCGACGGTGATCGCTGCCCGTGCTGCGACGCCGAGACGCTGCGTGTGGAGTCGCGCGGTGCGTTGAAGGCGATGCCGTGGTTCCGCTCGAGCTGGTGCTACGAGTGCGACTGGCACGGGCTGCATCGCGTGCGACGTACGACTTGTTTGCCCTTTCCCGCAGCATCCGTCAACGATCAGGCTGGCTCGCTGTCCAACCATCAGGCAAGGCGGACTCGTGCGGCGTGAACGCGATCGCCGCCAACCTTCGGCGTGACGGATCCGTTCGGTAACACGATCTTCGTGATCGGTTCGCCCGCCCACATCTTGAAGCCGTAGCCGCTCACCCGCAGGATTGTCGGTACAATCCCATCTTCGCGGAGCTCTCATGCGTGGCCTCGCTCGCATAGCACCACTGTCCATGCTCCTGCTCGCAGGAGTGACCGGTACCACCCGCGCCCAGACCACGGGCCGCCAGTCGAGCCTGCGATTCGAGATCACCTTCCCGGCCGAGCGAAGTCGCGCGCCACTGGACGGCCGCCTTCTGCTGCTCATCTCGACGGACACCGCGGGCGAGCCCCGTTTCCAGATCAGCGACGCGCCGGGCACGCAGCAGGTCTTCGGCGTCGACGTCGATGGCTGGAAGCCGGGAGAGACGCGCACAGTGGATGCGAGCGCGTTCGGCTATCCGCTTCGCTCGCTCGCCGGCATGCCGCGCGGCACGTACCGCGTGCAGGCGCTCATCAACCGGTACGAGACGTTCCGTCGCAGCGACGGGCACGTGGTGAAGCTCCCGCCCGACATGGGCGAGGGACAACAATGGAGTCGCAAGCCGGGCAACCTGTATTCCACGCCCCGCGCCGTCACCCTCGATCCCGCAGCAAGCAACCTCGTGCGACTGACGCTGGACAACGAGATTCCGCCCGTCGCGGACTTCGCGAGACAGGAAACCGATTACGTGAAGTACGTGCGGATTCGCAGCGAACGGCTGTCGCGGTTCTGGGGACGCGACATGCACCTCGCCGCGTGGGTGCTGCTGCCATGGGGATTCAACGAGCATCCCAACGCGCGTTATCCGCTCATGGTCTTTCACGGCCACTTTCCGGCCAGCCTGGGCGGATGGCGCGAGACACCGCCCGACAGCACGCTCGCTCCCGACTTCAGCACTCGCTTCAACCTGCGGGGTTACAACCGCATCCAACAGGAGCATGCCTGGCGGTTCTACCGGGACTGGACCGGGCCCGGGTTCCCGCGCGCGCTGCTGATCGAGATTCAGCACGCCACTCCGTTCTACGACGACTCCTATGCCGTGAACTCGGTGAACAACGGACCGTACGGTGACGCAATTCAGTACGAGCTGATCCCCGAGATCGAGCGGCGCTTCCGCGGAATTGGCCAGGGCTGGGCGCGATTCACCTTCGGCGGCTCGACGGGCGGCTGGGAAGCGATGGCCGTGCAGATGTTCTATCCGGACGAGTACAACGGCGCGTGGGTCGCGTGCCCGGACCCGATCGACTTTCGCGCGTACACCGTCGTCAACATCTACGCGGACTCCAACGCCTACTACCGCGACGGTCCCTTCAAGCGCGTGCCGCGCCCCGGTCAGCGCAATTATCTCGGCCATCTCCTGACGACGCTCGAGCAGTCGAATCACAGGGAGCTGGCACTCGGCACACGCAGCCGCTCGGGCGACCAGTGGGACGTGTGGGAATCGGTCTATTCACCGGTCGGCGACGACGGCTATCCGAAGCCGATCTGGAACAAGCTCACCGGCGAGATCGACCACTCGGTGGCAGAGTTCTGGCGCGAGAACTACGACCTTTCGCACATCCTGCGGCGCGACTGGCAGACGCTCGGCCCCAAGCTGCGCGGGAAGCTGCGCATCTACGTGGGCGACATGGACAACTACTACCTGAACAACGCGGTCTATCTCGTGGAAGATTTTCTGCGCTCCGCGGATCCTCCCGCCGACGCGGTGGTGGACTATGGCAACCGCGCCGAGCACTGCTGGAACGGCGACCACACGCGGGCCAACGCGTACTCGCGGCTGCGCTATCCGCAGATGGTGCTGCCGTGGGCGGTAGAGCGGATGTTAGCGACGGCTCCTGCCGGGGCGGACCTCGCCAGCTGGCGGTACTGAGACGCGCGATAGTTCACGACACTAAACCGAAATACGAAACCGCCTAGATTCCGTCGCATGGCGGCAGCGCGCACCAATCCCATGACGGAACAGAACTTCGACGTCCTCGTCGTGGGCGCGGGCCACGCCGGCACCGAGGCGGCGGTCGCGGCGGCTCGCCTCGGCGCAACTGTCGGACTAGTCACCAGCGCGCTCGAGACGATCGGCCAGATGTCGTGCAACCCCGCGATCGGCGGCGTGGCCAAAGGCACGGTGGTGCGCGAAGTGGACGCGCTCGGCGGGATCATGGGACGCGCGACGGATCTCTCCACGCTCCAGTTCCGGATGTTGAATCGCGGCAAAGGACCGGCCGTATGGTCTCCGCGCGCGCAATGCGACCGCGGCCTGTACCGCCGCGCGGCGCGCTCGCTGCTCGAGCGGCACGCCGGCCTGCAAACCATCCAGGGCACCGTCGCGCGGTTGCTCATGGACGGCGACTCGGTCCGCGGAGTCGAGACGCTCGAAGGCCGCCGCTTCGGCGCGAAGACGGTCGTGATCACCACCGGTACGTTCCTGCGCGGGCGCATGCACATCGGAACGACCACGCAGATCTCCGGCGGCCGCGCGGGCGACGCAGCGACCACGCATCTCGCCGAGCAGTTGGAGAGCGCGGGCCTTCAGGTCGCGCGCTTCAAGACGGGAACTCCGCCGCGCATCGACGGACGCACCGTGGATTTCAGCTCGCTCGCGATCCAGGAGAGCGAGATCGATCAGTTCGACTACTCATGGTCGCATTTCTGGACCGAGCCGCGCGTGTCGAACGGGGCCACGCGTCATCCGCCGCAGCTTCCCTGCTGGATCACGCACCTCGGCGCCGCCGGCAAGGAGATCATCACCCGCAACATCGAGCAGTCGGCGATGTATGGCGGCGCGATCGCGTCGCGCGGGCCACGGTACTGCCCGTCCGTCGAGGACAAGATCGTGAAGTTTCCCGCGGCCGAGAGTCACCAGCTTTTCCTCGAGCCCGAGGGACACGAGACGGCGGAGCTATACGTGAACGGGCTGTCGACGTCGCTGCCTGCGCCGGTACAGCTCGAGATCCTGCGGTCGATTCCCGGGCTCGAGCGGGTCCGGATGAACCGCGCGGGCTACGCGATCGAGTACGACTACTATCCACCGACGCAGCTCGACCAGACGCTCCAGGTAAAGGCCATGCCGGGGTTGTTCTTCGCGGGACAGATCAACGGCACGACCGGATACGAGGAAGCGGCGGGACAGGGGCTCGTCGCCGGCGCGAACGCGGCGCTGCGCGTGTTGGATCGCGAGCCGCTGGTGCTGGGTCGGGAGACCTCGTACATCGGCGTGCTGGTAGACGACCTTGTCACGCGGGGCGTGGACGAGCCGTATCGCCTGTTCACTTCGCGCTCGGAGTTTCGCCTGACGGTGCGGCAGGACAACGCGCTGCAGCGCCTCTCGCCGATCGCGATCCGGCTCGCCCTGTACACCGACGACGAGCGCGCGATAGCCGAGCGGCGCGTGGGAGAGGTTCGCGGCGCGATAGCCGCGGCCGAGAGCGGCAGCATCCGCCCCGAGCAAGCCGACCCGGTGCTGCTCCGCGCGGGCGGGACGCCGCTCAAGCACGCAATGAAGATCAGCGAAGTGGCGAAGAGGAACGGTGTCGCGCTGTCGGCGCTGTTCGCCGCCGTCGGAGCGGGAACGGAGCTCGGGGCCGACTCGGTGCTGAGCGCGGAGCTGGAGATCAAGTACGCCGGCTACTTCGAGCGCGAGCGGGCGCACGCGGACCGCATGTCACGCATGGGGGAGATGAAGCTTGAAGCCGATCTTCCCTACGACGAGATGACGATGCTCTCGTTCGAGGCGCGGCAAAAGCTGGCGCACGTCCGGCCGCGCACGCTGGCGCAGGCATCGCGGATACCGGGAGTGAATCCGAGCGATCTGCAGAACCTCGTGATCGAGGTCGAGCGGTGGCGGAGGGGCGTGGTAACTGGTGACTAGTGACTAGTGGCTAGTGACTAGTGACTGCTTGGCTGTCACGCTCTGCCGCTCTACAGCTATCGCGAGGACCGCCGCGGCGATGCAGGCTCCACCGACCAGTGTCGTCCAGCGCAGCCGCTCGCCGAGAAGCGCGATCGCGAGCAGAGTCGTGAAGAACGGCTCGGCGGTGGCGATGATGCTCGTGCGCGCGGCGCCGAGAATCTTGAGGCCGGCCAGCAGCGCCAGGAACGCGATCACCGTGGACACGAACGCGAGCAGGAGCACATAGATCCAGGCGAAGGTCGTTGGTGGTGCGGCGAGCGCGCCCAGCATGGCCGCGTCTGGCAGCCACGGACGCGAGGCCGCGACGCCGGCGACAAAGAACGTGAGCAGCGCACCGAGGATGATGTAGAACGAAGCGGCGATCGGCGGTATCGCGCGCTGCAGATGATTGACGATCGGCAGATAGGTGGAATACAGCAGCGCCGCGGTGAGGCCGAGCACGATTCCCACAGGGTTGAGGTGCGTGCCGGCGCCCACGCCTGGTATGCCGATCATGAGAGCGACTCCAGTCATCGCCAGCAGCAGGATTCCGCCGCGCCTGGGTGTCAGCGGATCGGTGCCGCGCGCGGCACCGGTGAGCGCGAGCCATGCGGGATACGTGAAGAACAGAAACGCTACCACGCTCGCCGGAACGAAGCGCAGCGCTGACAGGCTTATGTACGTACACGCTGCTTGTATGAGACCCCCGATGGCGAGCAGTCCGATCCCGGCGCGCCAGTGCGCGCGCACGGGGGCGTGCGCAATCACGAACAGCGCGAGCGCGGCGAAGAGAAAGCGCCAGAAGACGAGGTTCAGAATGGTCATCTCTTCGCGAACGGCGAAGATGGTCAGAATCGAGATCGATCCGAAGCTGACCGCGGACAGCAGCACGAGCAGCGTGGCTCTGGCCGTCGAAGCGGGGATGTGGGGCACGTGCGGCGTTTGCATCGCGACAAGCTAAACGGCGGACTTCGGCGTCCTTTGTGCAGCTTTACTCGAACGGGAGGCGCGGTGTGCATGTTTTTGAGAAGACAGCGTCATAACAGGAACGGCATCAGCCAGCGCATTTGCTCCCGCTGCTTCACGCAGTACGCAGCGCTGATCCCGTCCCACACTTCCAGAAAGGAGCGTTTCTTCATGCTAGCCAGATTTCTCACCTCGTCAGCCCTCGTTTTGGCGGGTTTGAGCGCGATTGCTGCGCCATTACAAGGCCAACAGGACGCCAGTAGAGCGCCAGAAAAACCATCTATTAGCGTTTCTGCGCAAGGAAGCACTCGAATTACGCCGGACAGGGCCACCGTCCAGATCGGCGTCCAGACTCAGGGGCCCACGGCCGCGGCGGCGAGCGCCGAGAACGCGCGCGTCGCGCAGAGGGTCATCGCGGCCGTCAAGGCCTTGGGGATCGGGGCAGAGCAGATCTCAACCGTGAATTACTCGGTGAATCCGGAGTACCGCCACATCGAGAATCGCCGGCCGGAAGTCATCGGCTACATGGTCCACAACACCGTCGTTGTGGACGTGCGTCAGATAGAGCAGGTTGGCCGGGTCATCGACGCCTCGCTCGGCGCCGGCGCGAACATGATCAACTCCCTGAATTTCTACGCCTCCAACACCGAGGAAGCTCGGCGTGTGGCTCTCGCTGCAGCTGTGGCGAAGGCGCGACTGGACGCGGAGATCATCGCGCGCGCGGCTGGGGGGACGCTGGGGAGCCTTGCCCAGGCGAGCGTGGGCGCCTACATGGTCCCGATGGGCGGGGTTGTCAGGATGCGGGCAACCGCGGAGATGGCGGCACCTCCCCCCACACCGGTCGAGCCTGGGAGCGAGCTTCTAACGGTCCAGGTCAGCACGAGGTGGTACTTCCTGCCTGGCAGGTAACAACAATGTTTCACGTGGAACGTCTATATCGGCGTTCCACGTGAAACAGCCCCACAACACGGCTACAATCGGGGCGCCCCGCCTCTATATTGGCCCGCTAACTCCTATCAGGACGCCGTGGGCAGAATTATCGCAGTCGCGAACCAGAAAGGTGGGGTTGGAAAGACCACATCGGCCGTAAACCTCGCAGCCAGTCTGGCCGCTGCCGAGCATCGCACGCTGCTCATCGACGGTGATCCACAGGCGAACGCCACGAGCGGGATCGGCGTCGAGCGCGCGGACATCGAAAGCACCCTGTACGAAGTCCTCCTGGGTGCGACATCTATTGCCAACGTCCGGCATCGAAGCGTTGCGCTCAAACACCTCGACGTCGTGCCGGCAACTCCCGATCTCGCCGGCGCGGAGGTCGAACTCATCGACCGCCCGCGACGCGAGCAATGTCTGCGGACCGCGGTCGAGGAAGTGCGCGACGAGTACGACTTCATCCTCATCGACTGTCCGCCGGCGCTGGGACTTCTCACCGTCAACATGCTCGCCGCGGCCGACGGCCTGCTGATTCCTCTGCAGTGCGAGTACTACGCGCTCGAGGGGATCTCGCAGCTGCTGAACACCGTGCACCGGGTGCAGCACGGCATCAACGAAAACCTCGCGATCGACGGCGTGATCCTCACCATGTACGACGCACGGCTGAATCTCTCCCGCCAGGTCGCGACGGAGGCGCGCGAGTATTTCGGCGCTAAGGTCTTCCAGACCGTCATTCCGCGCAATGTCCGCCTCGCCGAAGCCCCGAGCTTCGGAAAGCCGATCATCCTGTACGACATCGCGTCAGCCGGCGCGCAGGCGTATCTCGCCGCCGCCGAAGAGCTGGTCAAGCGGACCGAGCAGACCGACAAGCAGGAAGCGAAGGTCGGACGCCAGCTGGAGGGTGCGAAGCGTGGCGACTGAAAAGCCCGGACGCAGACTCGGCAGGGGACTCGACGCCCTCCTCGGATCCGCCTCCCGGGAGCAGTCCGCAGCCGATGGACTACGCAGGATCGCGATCTCCGACATTCAGCCGAACCCTCTGCAGCCACGCAAGGAGTTCGCGCCCCAGGAGCTGGCCGAGCTCCAGCAGAGTCTCAGCGCCCACGGGATGTTGCAGCCGGTGACGGTGCGAACGTCGCAGGCAGGCCGCGGTTACGAGCTGATCGCGGGCGAGCGACGGTTCCGCGCGGCCATCGCACTCGGCTGGAAGGACATCCCGGCGCTCGTCAAGGACGTGGACGACTCGACGCTCCTCGCGCTCGCGCTCATCGAGAATCTGCAGCGCGCAGATCTCAATCCGATCGAGGAGGCGGAAGGGTACAAGCGCCTGACGGTGGATTTCGGGATGACCCAGGCACAGGTAGCGGAGCTCGTCGGCAAGAGTCGTCCGACCGTCGCCAACCTGCTGCGCCTGCTGGACCTCCCCCAGGCAGTCCGCGAGATGGTCCAATCGGGGCAGTTGACGGCAGGACATGTGCGCGCGCTGCTCGCGCTCAAGGACGACGCGGAGATCCTCGCCGCGGCGCGCAACATCGTCGACAGGCAGCTCAACGTACGCGACGTCGAGTCCACCGTCCGGACGGCGACGAAGCGTCCAAAAAGACAAAAAAAGGAACCCCGGAACGCCGGCTCGGCGTTCACGAAAAGCGTCGAGGACAAGCTCCGGAAACAGCTGCAGACCGACGTGAAAATCTCAGCCGACGACAAGGGCCGCGGGGAGCTGACGATCCACTTTTACTCCCATGAGGATTTCGAGCGAATCCTGGAAGCTGTGGGCGTTCGCACCGAAGAGCTGTTGTAGCCGGGCATTTCCACAAGTTTCGCAACTGAATGCCTCATAATGATTTAGTCTTTCCTACTTCGTGTTGGCCCACAGCTTCTCCACAGCGATGTGGGATCGCGAATCGGTCGCAAACACATAGTACTTTCCCGCATATTTGTGATATGCCCGGCGAAGCGAAATGACCGGCACGAAGCTTTCCGAGCTGGTTCGCCACCTTGATGACCTGCTCGAAACAGACAGCACTCCCGACTACCCGAACGCGGTCAACGGCCTCCAGCTCGCCAACAGCGGCGCCGTGTCGAAGATCGCCGTAGCGGTGGATTTTTCGTCGCGGACCGTCGCCGGTGCCGTGCGCGAGGGGGCGACACTCCTGCTGGTGCATCACGGGATGTTCTGGAGCGGGCTCGAACCGGTCAGAGGAACGGCCTACGAGCGGATGAAGCAGCTCATCGCGGGCGACCTGGCCGTGTACTCGTCGCACCTCCCACTGGACCGGCACGACAAGCTCGGGAACAACGTCCTGCTGGCCGGCGAGCTCGGGCTTGAGCCTTCGGGCGGGTTCGCCCGCTTTCAGACGATCGACATCGGCGTGCGCGGCGAAGCCGACATCGACACCGCGGAGCTCGCGCTGCGCGCCGCGTCTTTTTCCGAGAAGCACGGCGGCACTCTGCGCACAACGCCGATTGCGAGCGGACATCGAACCCGCAGGTGGGCGATCTGCACAGGCGCGGGCGCGTCGAGTGAAACGTTACGCGAGGCCGCCGAGCAGGAGATCGATACGCTGATAGTGGGAGAGGGCGCGCACTGGACGGCGGTGAGCGCCGCCGACAGCGGGCTCGCGATTCTATACGCCGGTCACTACGCGACCGAGACGCTCGGTGTGCGCGCGCTCGCGGAGCACGTGAGCGAAAAGTTCTCGCTCCCCTGGACTTTCCTGCAACACCCTACGGGACTCTGAACGAGCGGCAGCTGTCGTGGGTCAGAATGGTGATGTTGTTTACGACTTCGGACTGAGGACTTTGCGGCCTCAATCTGCAATCACAGGTGACCGTCATCGGAATTGGTCGACTACAAGCGGATCAGCAGAACCTCACGACGCTCGTCCACGATCTGCGCCACTGCCGCCGGCCGACGCGCTGCAGCAGGTGAACCCGCATGCCCTCGGTGCCCTCGACGCCGAGCACGAGGATGGGCCTGCGCGGTTGCCGTGACACCACCGCGACAAGAAGCTCCGTCACCGGGGTGTTGTCCGCGCGGCCGGTCATGTCGCTGGAGAAGGCCAGCTGATGCGCCTGTTGATCACCCGTCCGTTCGCCGACGAGGAACAGCCGCTGCTCCCGTGGATCGGCCTCCGAGCGCGAGGTGCGAACGAGCTCGGCGGCGACGATCGAGATACCGCCGGCCGGAAGAGCGTACGCGCGGCGTATCGCAAACGGAATTCCGCGCAGGGTAGAATCCGTGAGCTCGGTAACGTCGGCCGCCAGGGAGTAGATGGCGCGGGTGAGACTTGCCGAGTCCTCGGATCGCATTCCAAGGAGAGTGTCGATGACCACCGGCGTGACCGAGTCACGCTCCATCGCCACGCGCCACGCGCCGGACCCGGCTCGCTGCCCGACGCTCCTACCGGCGATCTCCACTGCGGGCCATGTAACACACGCCCCCGTGCCGGCTTCCGCGTCTACCACGCTGAGCACGGCCTCTCCGGCGTTGCCGCGCCGGCCAACCAGGATAACCGGCAGCGAATCGCCCACCTTCACGGAAATGGAGCTGTCCGCGAAGCGCGTGTCGCCGAGCTCCGGAACGATCAGCCGATAAGACTCCTCCGACGAGCTGAGACGCAGTACGAAAGCACGTCCAAGTCCAGCGGGCCAGCCGGTCAGCTGGGCTACCGGCGGGGACGGAACGACCGCCGGCGGCTGCGGCTCGGGCGGGCGCGGCTCCGGCTCGCGCTCCCCGCAACCGGTCAGGAGCGCCACGGCGACTCCGGCGGTCAGAAACAGCGAGCGTGTATGCGCCACTCCCGATAATTTGTGCGCGGCCAACCCCGTGTCGAGTGAGAGCGATCTCCCAACCACATGCACAAGCCACATCCGCTTCCGGTAGAGACCAGCGCTGGTGACATAATCGCCGTTCGCGCGCCCGCGCGCGAACGCTGGAGCTGGATCCTCTACGATTTCGCGAACACGATCTTCTCGATGAACGTCGTGTCCCTGTTCTTCGTCGTGTGGCTGGTGAAGGATCTGGGCGCTTCCAACACCGTCGCGATGATCGGCTCGGTGATCGCGTCGGTCCTGGTCGCGGTCTCGATTCCGGTGTTCGGCGCCATCTCCGACGCGAGGCAGCGCCGCAAGCCGTGGGTAGTCTGGTTCACGCTGGCAGCCGTGGCCGCGACCGCTACCATCGGAATTCTGAGCCAGACGATTGTCCCCCTCTCGGGCGAAAGCGTCATAGGTGGTCTGCCGCCCGGGTCCGCGGCCGCCAGCATTTCCGGTTCGGCGCTGGCGGTGATCATCATCGCGTTCATCGTGGCCAACTACGCGTACCAGGGCGCGCTCCCGTTCTACAACGCGATGCTGCCGGAACTCGCGCCGGCCAGCGAGTGGGGAAGGCTGTCGGGCATGGGCACGGCGATCGGATACGTCGGATCGATCACCGGCGTGCTCATCGGCACTGCGTTCTACACGGGCTCGATACCGCTGCTCGGCGATGTGCCCGCGGCGCTGATGACCGACCTCCGCGCGATCGTGCCCTTCACGGAACACGGCGGGCGTGTTTCGACTTTCGTCCCGACCGCGATCCTCATTCTGCTGTTCTCGCTGCCGCTTTTCTTCTTCTGCCGCGACCATCGGCCGGCGGTGGAGAAGCGAGCCGTCGAGTGGAAGAAAGCATTCCTGGACGTGATCGCCACGTTCCGCGAGTCGCGCAAATATCCGGGTGCCACGCGCTTTCTCGTCACCTCGTTCCTCTACCAGGACGCAATGGGGACGATCATAGGAGTGATGGCGCTGTACGCCGTGGAAGCGATGGGATTCTCCGAGGGCAGCGAAGCGATCCTGTTCGTGGTGCTCACGGTTCCGGCCGTGCTCGGGAGCTATGCGTGGGGGTATCTCGCGGACCGAATCGGGCCCAAGCGCACACTCGTCACAGTGATCACGTCGTGGATATTCCTGTTGACCGCGATGATCTTCGCGCCCACCCAGACTTCGTTCTGGATCGTCGGTGTCGGCATCGGCCTGGTGTACGGCGGGGTCGCCGCGACCGAGCGGCCGCTCATGCTGACGCTGATTCCTGAGCGCGACGCGGGCCGGTTTTTCGGGTTGATGGTGTTGTCGGCCCGCGCGGCCGCTATCGTCGGCCCGATGGTCTGGGCGGTCACTGTCGACGGGCTGATGCCGTCGATGGGTAAGGGCTTCGCTTACCGCGCTGGCATCGTCACGGTAGGGCTGGGGATGGTGCTCGCGCTCTGGGTGATGCGGCGGGTCCCGGATCGCCGGGCGTACTCGGACCAAGCGTACCAAGCCGCAGGAGGCGTATGACAAAGATCTGGATGCGCGGTACTCGAGGAGTGGCGGGATCGGAGCGGCGGCAGCGGCACGAGCCTCAACTTCTGGGAGCCGGCAGCGCGCCGCTGGAATCAGCTGTGGGTCGGCGGCGGCGGCGCGATTCTGCGGCTCGAGGGCGATTACCACGACGGCGCGATGGAGCTGAGCGGAAAATCAGCTCGCCAGACGCCCAATGGCGCGGTGCTGGACCGGCTGCGGTGGACACCCGCGGCCGACGGATCCGTCGAGCAGCTCTGGATGGTTTCAGCCGACAGCGGCAAGAGCTGGCGCGAGGTTTTCCGCGGGATCTACCGCAAGAAGCCCTAGCCGGATCCCGCGCTCGGCGGACCGTTGGGGGCGATCTTACTCCTTCGTCTCCATCCAGTTCTTCCCGACGCCGATATCCACCACCAGCGGCACCGACAGCTCGGCCGCGTGCTCCATCTCGTGCTTGACCAACGTCTGCGCCACATCGAGCTCGTCATCCGGAACCTCGAACACCAGCTCGTCGTGCACCTGCAGCAGCATCCGCGTCCGCAGCCCCCGCTCGCCGAGCAGCCGGTGAATGTGAATCATCGCGAGCTTGATCAGATCGGCGGCGGAGCCCTGGATCGGTGAGTTGGCCGCGGTGCGCTCGCCGAACGCGCGGATGTTGAAGTTCCTGTCGCGCAGCTCGGGGATGTAGCGCCGCCGGCCGAAGAGGGTCTGCACGTAGCCGTACTCCCGCGCGAACTCGACCATCGAGTCGAGGTAAGCGCGGATCCCCTGGAAGCGCTCGAAGTACTTCGCGATGAATTCCTTCGCCTCGGCGTGCTCGATGTGCAGCTGCCGCGACAGCGCCTGCGGCCCCTGCCCGTAGATCGTCGCGAAGTTGATCGTCTTCGCCCGCGCGCGCATCTCGGGGGTCACCTCCGCGACGGGCACCTCGAAGATGATGGACGCGGTCTGCCGGTGGATGTCGCCGCCGGCGTGGAACGCATCCACGAACGCGGGATCGTTCGACAGGTGCGCGAGTAAACGCAGCTCGATCTGCGAGTAATCCGCGGCGATCAGAGTCCAGCCCTTCTCCGGGACAAACCCGCGCCTGATCTCCCGGCCCAGCTCCCGCCGGATGGGGATGTTCTGCAGGTTCGGATCGCTGGACGACAGTCTCCCGGTCGCGGCCACCGTCTGATTGAACGACGTGTGCAGCCGCCCCGTCTGAGGATTCACCAGCTCGGGCAGGGTGTCCAGATAGGTGTTCTCGAGCTTCGCCAGCTCGCGGTATTCCATCAGCAGCACGGGAAGCGCATGTCCCGCTTCCGCCAGCTCCTGCAACACGCTCGCGTCGGTGGACGGCCCGGTCGACGTCTTCTTCAACACGGGCAGGCCCAGCTTCACGAACAAAATCTCGCGCAGCTGCAGGTTCGACGCGATGTTGAACTCGGTGCCGGCGGCTTCGTAGATCTTCTGCTCGACCGCTTTGCGCTCGCGCTCGAAGCGGACCTTGAGCGACTTGAACCAGTCGTCGTCGATCGCGACGCCGGTCCACTCCATCTCGGCGAGCACGTTCACCAGCGGCATCTCGACGTCGCGCAGCAGTTCCTTCAGCGCGAACTTCTCGAGCTGCGGCTCGAAGACCCCGCGCAGCCGGAGCGTGATATCCGCGTCCTCGCACGAGTAATCGCGCGCCGCCTCGACCGGGCATTCGTCGAAGCGCAGCGCTTCCTTTCCCTTCCCGCACAGGTCCTCGTACGACGTCATGGTGTGCTGCAGGAACTCCAACGCGAGCACGTCGAGCCCGTGCGAGCGGCGCCCCGGGTCGAGCACGTAGCTCGCGAGCATCGTGTCGAACTCGAGACCACGGAGATTCACTCCTGCTTTCCTCAGCGCCAGCAGATCGAACTTGGCGTTCTGCGCGCTCTTGCTGATCGACGCGTCCTCCAGCAGCTCCCGCAGCGGCGCCATCTCCGGAGAATCGAGCGGCGGAAGATTGTTCACCGGCTGCGTCGCCCCTCCGCCGAGCAGCCGCGACGCGATGCTCTCGATTTTCTTCACTGCCCGCTTCTTCGGGCGCACGCGCGTCGCTTCGTCTCCCCCCTGTACGGCACCGCGGTCCTCCGGGGCGTCGGTTGCCGAGCGGTCGCCGGAGACATCCATCAGAAAATCCGTCTGCTCGGCCGCGTGCTGCCGGTGCCGCAGGGGGAAGTAGTACGCCTCACCCGGCGCGACCGCGAGCGAGATCCCGATGAGCTTCGACCGCAGCGGATCGATCTTGGGCGGGTCACCCGCCGCGATCACGGTTTCCGTGTCGAGCGCGAACGAGCCGGCCTTCCGGGCTCTGGCGACGACGTCCTTCACGTGCGCGACCGTCTCGACGGTGGTGTATCGCCGCTCGAGTCCCGGCTCGGGAGCGCGCTTCGCCGGTGCCGCGTCCCTGGCGAGCGAATGGAACTCCAGCTCGACGAACAGGTCCCGTAGCTGGTCGCGGTCCGGCTCGCGCAGCTTGAGCGCCTCGAGGTCGAGCGGGATCTCGAGATCCTCGCGGATCGTCACCAGCTCCTTCGACAGCCGCGCGTTCGCCGCGTGCTCCTGCAGCGCCTCGCGCGGCCGCTTTTTGGTGATCTCGCCCGCCCGCGCCAGGATGTCTTCCAGCCCGCCATAAGTGTTGACCAGCTCGCGCGCCGTCTTGTCACCGATGCCGCGCACGCCCGGAACGTTGTCCGACGAGTCGCCGACGAGCGCGAGATAATCGGTCACGCGCCCGGGCGGCACGCCGAGCCGCTCGCTCGCGTTCTCGACTCCGACCCACTGCTCCTCGACCGCGGCGGAGCCGCCGCGACCCGGATTGAGGATCCACACGCCCGGGCGCACGAGCTGCTGGAAATCCTTGTCACCGGAGACGACCACGACGCTGACACCGCTCTCCGTTCCGCGGCGTGCCAACGTGCCGATGACGTCGTCCGCCTCGTACCCGTCCAGCGCGAGTATCGGAATCCGGTACGCGTCGAGCAGCTGGCAGATCCGCATCATCCCGCGGTCGAAGTCCGCCTGGAGGTCCTCGGCGAGCTTCTCGCGCGTCGCCTTGTACGCGGGATAGCGCTCGTGCCTGAACGACAGGCCGGAGTCGTGAACCCAGCCGAGGTACTCGGGCTTCTGCGCGGTGACGAGCCGCTGCAGGAAGTTGCTGATTCCCCAGACGGCGGAGGTGTTCTCGCCCTTGCTGGTGGTGAGCGGTCTGGCCATGAGCGCGTAGAACGCGCGGTAGATCAGGGCGTAGCCGTCAACGAGGAAAAGCCGGGGCGGCTCCGGAAGCTGCATCGCTTCCAATATAGCCGCCCCGATGACCGGTCTTACCGCTCCGCCAGAAGCCTCGAGGTGAGAGTCCGGAACTGGCTCTCGCTCTCGGGAGTCAGCTCCCACCGGCCGGACTGTCTCTCATCCGTGAAGATCAACTGTGTCCGGTGGCGGCGGTACACCCATATCTGCACAGGGACGCGCGACGCCGTGCCCAGTCGCCGGTCGCGCACCGTCACCAGCTGCTCCGCGACTTCATCGGGCTCGCCCAGTGAGACGTAGACCATCCCCCTGTCGGACAACCATCCAGCGATGCCTTCCGCACGAAAGCGGTCGTTCGCCACCTGGATTCTGCCGAAGTAATCGCGCAATCCCTCGTGGATCGGACTGACCGGATCCGGATCGGTCGCGCGGAGAAAATCGATCCACAGCTGCGCGCGCTGCTCGGGCGGCGCGTTTCGGAGAGCGGCCAGCCGCGACGGCGGGGCGAAGAAGCGCAGGTACATCAGCATGTCCTCGAACGGCGCTACCGGCAACTCGTCGCCGAAGCTCACGAAGATCGGTGTCGCGCTGCTGTCCCTCGTGTCCAACCGCGTGAACAAGACGTAGCCGACACCGACGCCGAGTCGCGCGACCGGGATCGCTACGACCCCGCTAAGCAGCCCGCCGCGGCGCCCGAGGTTGGAAGTGTCCGCCCACAGCATCGTGCCGGATTCGTTGCGCACGCTGATGCGAATAGGAATCACGGTAGCGTCGCCGTAAGCCTCGAGATAGACGACCACACTCGAGTCGCGGCCGAAGACGGCCGTCGACCGCGGGCTCGGGAGCGCGCTCGGCAGCGAATCCAGCCGTTGTCTCGCCTGCACCTGATAGACCGCGAGCGGGGACGACACCGATCCGGAGCCGAGCCGCGGGACGGTAACTCCGAGAGTGTCGGCCGACGTGCGCGTGCTGCCCACGTCGCGCACGATGAATCCGAAGGTGTAGGCGCCCGGCGGAACGCGGAGGTACCGCTGGAAGATCACGCTCTCGTCGGTCCGCGTCGTCTCGCGGAAGTTTCCGACGCGCACCATCTCGGACGCGTCGATCCGCTGCACTTCGCCGCCAGCCTGGTTGAGCCGCAGCTGCACCGCGTACTGCGCGCGGTAGACGTCGCCCTCGCGAGCGAACGTCAGCGACCGCGTCGGAATGGAGACCGACACGAGAGCGATCGTCGTGTCGGGGCTCGGCGAGGCAAAGAACGAGACCTTTCCGACGAAGGACACGGGCATATGGGCCGAAGCCAGTCCCATGGCCCGGTAGAACCGGGTCGCATCGGTCAGCGCCCCGTCCGTCGGCAGGACCTCGAGAGTGCGGCTCGTCGTGAGGCCGGGTTTCGACCCGGCGCACCCGGAGAAGGCGGCTGCAAGGGCGGCCAGGAGCAGGGGCCGGAAGAGTCCTGTAATGGTCGTCATCGATGAAATCCTCGGGCGAAGCTCACTATGCGGCTCGCTTGAGTCTAACGCGGGACACGCTAATTGCTTGCCACGTTTTGGGGGCCGGATTAGCTTCGCGCCGTGGCCCGCCCCTCTTTGGTCGGAACGGCATTAGCCGGTTACACCCTCGAGCAGGAAGTGGGGGAAGGTGGAACGTCCGCGGTTTACCGCGCCCAGCACCCCGCTCACGGTCACGTTGCACTGAAGGTTCTCCGGGAAAAGCTGCGGCAGGACAAGACTGCGATCGCGCGCTTTCTGCGCGAGGCGAAGTACGGCGCGCGCGTACAGCATCCGAACGTGGTGCGCACGATCGAGATAGGCCAGGCTGATACGGGCGAGCATTTCATGGCCATCGAGTGGGCAGCGGGTGAGATCCTGGACCGCTTCGCGCGGCGGGCCGCCCCGCTCAATCCGGACGAAGCCTCCAACGTCATACGCCAGATCGCCGCGGCAGTTCAGGCGGCCCACGAAGCCGGCGTCGTGCACAGAGACCTCAAGCCGGAGAACGTCATGTACGACGTCGCCGAGCGCAAGGTCAAGCTGTTGGACTTCGGGATCGCTACCGACACGGACATGTCGCAGGACGAGCGTCTGACGCGCGCGGGGTTTTTCGTCGGGACTCTCATGTACGTGGCGCCGGAGGCGCTCTCCGGGGAGCTGGTCGGGCCCGCGGCGGATCAGTACAGCCTGGCGACGATCGCGTATCTGCTGCTCACGGGCAGCCTGCCGTACACCGCACGGGGTCCGCGCGAGATGTTCACGCAGCTGCTGACGCAGCCGCCGAAGCCGCTCAACCAAGCGCGCGAAGGTTGCCTGTACCACCCGCTCGTCGAAGAGGTGGTCATGCGCGGTTTGGCCCGCCAGCCGCACGCCCGGTACCCGAGCGTGACCGCGTTCGCGGATGCTCTGGCCGAAGCGCTGCTCCTGCCCGCACCGAAGGAAGGGCTGCTGGCGAAGGTGAAGGGAATCTTTAAGTGACTAGTGACTAGTGGCTAGTGACTAGTGACTAGTAACCGCCCCGTCGTTCCAGCTCCTTCCGCCCTTACTAGCAACTAGTCACTAGTCACCACTTTCCAGTGGCAGCCACAATGTGAAAGTGGCTCCCTTCCCCGTCTCGCTCTCCAGAGTCACGTCGCCGCCCATGGCTTCCGCCAGGCGGCGGGAGATGGGGAGGCCTAGTCCCGTGCCGCGCCGCTCGGAGTGCGTCCGCGACCCCGCGTCGATCTGCTCGAACTCCTCGAAGATGCGCTGCTGATCCACGAGCGGAATTCCCGGACCGGTATCGGTTACCGTGATGCTGAGCCAGTGCTTCACGGTGCTTAGGCGTAGTCTGGGGGAATCGGACTCGTCGCTCACGGCCGCGCGAATCGCGATGACGCCCGAGTCCGTGTACTTGCACGCGTTGCCGATGAGGTTGATGAGGATCTGGCGGAGATGCGTCGGATCCGCGCGCACTGTCGGCAGCGCGGCGCCGAGCGTCAGCGATATCGCCAGTCCCTTCTCGCTGGCGAGCGATTCCATCTCGGTCGTCACGTCGAGGAGAAACAGCCGCAGCATGATCGTCTCCGGCTGCACGTCCAGTTTCCCGGCCGCGATCTTCGCGAGATCCAGCACCTGATCGACCAGGATCCGGAGGTGGTTCGCCGACGCCTCGATCCGCTCGACCGGCACGCTCTGCCGGGGCGTCAGCTCGCCATACACCCCTTCGCGCAGGAGATCGATGAATCCCACGATCGCGTTGAGCGGAGTCCGAAGCTCGTGCGACACGTTGGCGAGGAACTCGCTCTTCATCCTGTTCGAGCGGATCAGGTCGGACGACAGTCGCTCCAGCTCGCGCGACCGCTCGGCGTTGCTGGCGGCCTGGCGCCGCTCGCGGCGGATGGCGACCGCCATAAACAGCACCGCGATCGCGCCGAGCACCGGCAGCGCGATGTGCAGGAACCAGTCGAGCGAGTGGGGGAAGAGTTCGGCTGGGAGGTTCATTGACTGACCGACGGCCCTCCGGTATGCTCACGTCCATGCCCACTCACGAGCGACTCGTCGCCCTGCTCGCGGAGAAATCGGTGCTGCTCGGAGAATTTACACTTGCATCCGGTCGGCGCTCGGACTTCTACATCGACGCGCGGCTGTCGACGATGAGCCCCGAAGGACTGCGTCTCATCGGCGAGACGGGACGCGGCGCGCTCGAGCGCTCGGGCTGGAACGTGGACTCGGTCGGCGGGCTCACGATGGGTGCGGACCCGATCGCGTACGCGATCGCTTACGCCAGCGCGGAGTCGGCGAAGCCGTTGCGCGCGTTTGCCGTGCGCAAGGAGGCCAAGCTACACGGCACCGGCAAGCGCGTCGAAGGCCCCTTCCGCGAAGGCGACGTCGTCGCGGTGATCGAGGACGTGATCACCAGCGGAAGCTCGGCGCTGTCGGCGATAGACGCGGTGGAACAGGAAGGTGGCACCGTCGGCGGTGTGCTCGCGCTGCTGGACAGGGAGGAAGGCGGCGCGGAGCAGATCGAGGCCCGCGGCGTTCGGGTTATCACTTTGACCCGCGCATCCGACGTGTTGCGCGCAGCCCGCAGGCGCTGACGGCGGCTCCCCCGGACAGGGCATGGTTTCTGCGGCCCTGATACCGCGCGCGACCAGACACCACGCCGCTCTCGTCGCAACTCTGTTCGTTGCGCTCGGGATCACCGCGTGCGGAAAGAAAGACGCCGAGCCCGCCGACACGGCAACGTGGATGTACGGCGACCAGGGAGTCAGTGAAGCCGACGAGATGCTGACGTCGTCCGGCGGCGTCAACGTCAGTGAGTTTCATATCTCGAAGGAAACCCCCTGGCCCGCCGGATCTTACACGGTGGACGTGAAGCTGAACGGGCAGCCGGTGGGAACCCGGGAGTTCAGAATTCAATAGCCGGCGCTTCAGCTCGTTGCCTGGTACCGCGGCCTGAAGTTCCGCGGGTCGCGGATCCAGGGCGGGCGGACCGCCACGGGCGAGAACGTCCGCAGCACCTCGCGGTACGGGAGGACCAGCTCCTCGCGGAAGAAGATGGTCATCTTTTCGGCGTCGAACGACTTCCGGAACTGCACGGGCGACATGTTCATCACCGTGCGCACGTGCCGGCCGAAGCTCTGCGGCGAGGAGTACTCGAGATGGTTGGCCACGTTCGCGACCGAGAAGCCCGCGTTCTCGAACAGCTTCGCCGCGCGAATCAGCCGCGCCAGCGAGAGATACCGCTTGGGAGCCGGCAGGTGGGCGCGGAAGAACCTGCTGAGCAGCGTGCTCGGCAGCACGCCCAGCTCGGTCGCCAGCTGACGCACGACAAGCACTCTCGGCGAAGCGGAGAACAGCAGCTCGAAGAAGCGCCAACAGTCCCGCGACGCGCCGGCAAGGTCGAGCGCGAGCTGCGCCAGGACGTCGCGCTCCAGGTCGCTCGAGCGCTCGGCCATGAGGATGTCGCGCAGCTCGCTCCAGCCGCGCGGCGCGCGCGCGTCCACGAGCGTGCGCACTCCGAGGTGGCCGAGCGAGAGGGTCGCGAGCGGAGTCTGCTCGTCGGTGGAGGTGAGCAGTGCGATTGCCGGCACCTGCGGAAATTCGCGCACGATCGTGGCGATCCGGGCCGTGGGAAGGATCCCGTACCGCGCCACCGAGAACACGACCGCGCCGGCGCGGCGCTCGCGCACGTCCTTGAGCACGTCGTCGAGCGAATCGCGGTGAACGAGCTGGTAGAGTCCGCGGCTGGCGGCATCTACGCGCGCGCGCTCGGCGGGATTGAGCATCGTGGAGACGGCGAGACCCGCCGCCGGCTGACTGACGAGCTTCTGCATGGCGCTCTCCGGATCGAGGTTGCGCCAATGGTAGAAACGCCCGGTCAGACCTCCGTCAAAGTTGCGTGCGGCAGGAGCGCCATACGCGCGCGCGGGCGTTCAGCGGCGTCACTTTTTCGCCCTTTCGGGTTATATTTCAGGGTGAGGTCGTGCTGTTGACTGGACGGTCGCGATCTGGTCCCTGATTCAAACCAGATCGAGGAAAGTCCGGGCTCCGGTGGACAAGTCGCCAGGTAACTCCTGGGCGGATCGCAAGGTCCGACGGACAGTGCCACAGAAAACAACCGCCTTCGGGAAACCGGAGGTAAGGGTGAAAAGGTGGGGTAAGAGCCCACCGCATTCGTGGTGACACGGATGGCCGGGTAAACCCCGACTGGAGCAAGGCCAAATAGGCGGCGAGGGTGTCCACCCCGACAAAGCCGCGGGTAGGCCGCTAGAGGGTGCGGGTGACCGTACTCCGAGAGGAATGACCGTCCAGGCAGCTCGCTGCTGGACAGAACCCGGCTTATAGGTCAACAGCTCGACCTCATTTTTGATTGATCTCTGTGCTGTGGCGATACGACGAAGGACTCCATTTCGGCGCTACGCGAGCAAACGACGCTCGCTAAGACGCGCCTGCATGGAGTCCTTCGTCGTATCGCCACGCTAGCTTCGATGCCAATGCAACGCTGTCTCTACATCGCGGGTGGCGGTCTGGCTTTGTTCGCCTCGCTGGGTTGCGCGGGAAGGACGCCGGAACCCGGGACCGGAGTCGAGCCAGACCGCACCACGCCACCCGTGGTGCGCGAGCAGCCACGGACACCGGCAACGACCCCGGTCGGGGCGAGCTTCGAGTACGCAGCGGGAATCGCGTCGTACATCGTCACGACCGAAGCGACGATCGCCGAGATCGATTCGGTCGCGAGCGAGCCGCGTGCGTTTCGTGAGGTAGCGCAAGTCGATGTCGCAATCGCGCCGGCTGACGGCGCAACTCTCGTCACGACGACCGGCTCGATCGAAGGGACCACTTCGGCCGGTATCATTCGCCCGTTCGTGGACACTCTCCGCGTGGTGAGCACGGACAGCGTTGCGGAGCCCACGCTGCCCATCTGCGGCCGCGACACGGTACCGCCAATGCACCTGGTCACCTTGTTACCGCCCGTGCCTCTCGAGCTGCGTGAGGGAGTGCGCTGGCAGCGCCGCCAGGTGTATGCCATTTGCCAGGGTCCGATCCCAATCCGCGTGGAGCGGACGGACAGCTACACCGTGACCGGTCGCGCACCCAAGGTCGCGGGAACCGGAGTCACGTTGACACGCAGCAGCAGCTTCGCTTATGCGGGCTCAGGCGTGGACGGCCAACACAACGTGCGCGTCACGGGCTCGGGCTCGGGGCAGGCGACGATTGTGCTCGATACGTCCAAGGGGCGGCTGGTGAGCGCTGTGGAAGAGAGCGTATCCGAAATCGACGTGACCGCCTCAGGGAGAACACGCCGATTCTCCCAGCGAATCGCTCGGACCGTGGAGCCCTTGAGGTAAAGCTCCGCCTCTACCGAACCTCGAACCTGACGTAATCGGAGCGGAGCTGGATTCCGGTCGAGTTCCCTTCGAGAATCGCGTACGCGCGGTACCGGCCCTCGGGGAGCGGGTAGCCTGTGTAAATGGCAAGCCGGATGCCGTCCCCAACTACCTCCATCGTGATCGAGTGATCTCCACGGGGCGCGAGCGTGAGGCTCGTGAGAGCTGTTGTGCAGCCATATCCTCCACCGGAGGGATAGACGCTTCTTCCGCTGGCTGTCTCGATGAAGGGTGTGATCTGACAGCCGCTGCCGAAGTTGAGCCTTATCGCTTCCTCGGTGAGATTCCGCAGGCGAAAAGTCAGCACAGCTTGCTGGCCAAGACGAATGGTCGGCAACGAAATGGATCCGTCGAGCCTCAGCCCTCCGGCTTCCGGCAGTGCCGGCGGCTCTGTGGGCGCTGTGCTGCAGCCGAGTCCGGCCGCGACAAGCAAAAGTGGGATCACACCGACGCGTCGCATCATGCCGAGACCTCCGCAATTCGCCTACCAGCCCGGGCCCAGCCGTCGTTCACTTCCAACTCACGGCTGACCCGCTTCCCACTCAGACCTTGGATCCCGGTGAGATGTTCCCGTTTGCTAGTCGACCAGCCGCAGCGGCATGACCAAGCAGAGATACTTGGACGGATCGTCCCACCCCTCCGGCTCGATCGTCGCCGCGCGCTCGGGAGCGCGGAAGGTCATCTTGACCTCGTCCGACGGCATGTACCGCAGGATCTCGAGCAGGTAGCTGGCGTTGAATCCGATGTCGAGCGGATCGCCGGTGTAGCGCACCGGCAGCTCGTCCTGCGCTTCGCCCAGGTCGGGGGTCTGCACGCTGAACTTCACCATGCCGGCGTTGAACGCCATCTTGATCCGGTGCGTCTGGTCCGACGCCACGACGGACATGCGCTTGAGCGCGCTCACCAGCGACTGCTTGTCGCAGATCGCGTACTTGTCGTTGTCCTTCGGGATGACCTGATCGTAGCTGGGATACGGGCCCTCGATAAGGCGCGTGTACACCGCGGTGAACGGCGACCGGAAGCCGATGTGGTTCTCGCCACGGCCGATCTCCAGCTCCTCTTCCGCCGGGAAAAGACGGCGGATCTGATCCAGCGCCTTAGGCGGAACGATGAGATCGGTGGCGCCGGCGTCCGCGGTCGCGCTGCTCGGCACCTCCATCCGCGCCAGCCGGTGGCCGTTCGTCGCCACCATGCGCATGTACCCGGGCCGGAGCTCCCACAGCACCCCGTTCAGGATCGGCCGGCTCTCCTCGGTGGACACCGCGAAGATCGTGTGTCCGATCAGCTTGTGGAGATCTCCCGACTTTACTCTCCAGCTGTCCGAGAATTTTACACTGGGAAAAGTGGGAAACTCGTCGCGCGGAAGTCCGAGGAGCTTGAACTTCGAGCGGCCGCACTCGAGTGTCGCGCGCTGTTCGCCGGATGTCGTGATTCTGACGGGCGACGGCGGTAGCTCGCGCGCGATCTCCGCCAGCTTCTTCGCGGGAATCGTCGTCGCGCCCGAAGCTTCGACGTCCGCCGGCACTTCCGTGCTCACCGCGATATCGAGATCGGTCCCGGACAAGCGGATCCCGCGATCGGTAGTCTCGATCAGGATGTTCGCCAGCACCGGAAGCGTCGTCTTGCTGGGGACGCTGGCGGCGACGGCGTTCAAAGCCTCCTGCAGTTTTTCTCGTGTGATCGTGAAGCGCATTGAGCCTCGAAGGCAGCTGTTAGCTATTGGCTATTGGCTGTTGGCTAACAACCAGATCCTTGCCGTTCCTGCTGTTCCGTTTGGCTAAAAGCCAACAGCCAACAGCTAACAGCAGTTATTAGTACTCTTCTTTATTAAATGAACAGTAGTAGTAGTAGGGAAAACTTCAGTGTTGATATACGGTGTAAAGTACGGCTCCAGGAGAAGTTGAAGCAATGAGTATGATGTGATGGTTCTGGTGAGAGTCAGCCGGTCAATGTTGATAGCTGTCCGCGGATGCGATCGGTGCGGGTTCTCACTGTATCATCTGTGCGAATTCGCTCCGCCGCTTTCTCCAAACTGTGGATAACGGTGGAGTGGTCCCGGCCGCCGAACGCCTGCCCGATCTCCACGAGCTGAGTGCCGAGTAGATCGCGCGCGAGCAGCATTGCGATCTGCCGCGGAACGGTCAACGTCTTGGTCCGGCCCGCGGAGCGCAGCCCTTCCGGAGTCACCCCCCACTCTCTGGCCACCATACCCTGTATGGTCGCGATGGTGAGGTCCGACACCGGGCCGTTTTGACCGGCAGCCATCCGTTGCAGCTTGTCGCGGAGCGCCTCCCTGGCGAGCTCGATCGTCACGTCCCGGTGCTTGAGCGACGAGTACGCCAGGAGCTTGATGATCGATCCCTCGAGCTCCCGCACGCTCGACCTGATGTTCTCGGCGATGAACCGGATGACGTCGTCCGGGATCGTCATCTCCAGATGGTCGAGCCGCGCCTTCTGCTGGAGAATGGCGATCCGGTGCTCGAGATCGGGGAGATCGATGTCCGCGACCATTCCCCACTGGAACCGGCTCACCAGCCTGGCTTCCAGGCTCGGGATCTCCGGCGGCGGCCGGTCGCTGGTGAGAATGATCTGCCGGCCGGCCTCGTACAGGGCGTTGAACGTGTTGAAGAACTCTTCCTGGGTGGACTCCTTCCCTTTCAGGAAATGGACGTCGTCCACCAGGAGCAGGTCGGTCTCCCGATACCGGCGCCTGAAGTCCTGCGTCGTCCGGTTCTGCACTGACGAGATGAAATCGTTGGTGAACTGCTCGGTGCCGACGAAGGTGATCCGCACTCCCGTCTGCCGGCTCAGGATCTCGTGCGCGATCGCCTGCATGAGGTGTGTCTTGCCGAGTCCCGTGGCGCCGTAGATGAAGAGCGGGTTGTACACCTTGCCTGGCGCCTGGGACACCGCGTGGGCCGCGGCCGCGGCCAGCTCGTTCGACTTTCCGATGACGAAGTGCCGGAAAGTGTAGCGGTCGCTGAGCGGCGCCGAGCTCGGAGTGGTCGCGTTGGCGGCTTCGGCGCTGCCTTTGGGCGGAGCCACGAAGAGGTCCATTTGCGCGCGCGAGAGGCGCTCGGGCATGACCTCGAACTCGACGCGGATCGGATGGCCGAGCGCTACCGGGCCGTACTCGGCGAGGATGGTCGCGTGCTTCATCTCGTTCCAGTCCGCGGCGAGCTGGTCGGGCGTTCCCATCACCAGCTTGTCGCCTTCGACTCGCAGCGGCTGCGCCGAGTCGAGCCACACTCTGACCGTCTGCTCAGGGAGGTCGTTTTTCGCCTGATTGAGCAGACGATTCCAGATTTCGGCGGCGGTTAATTCCATTTCTTTCTTGGGGGTACTACGGCAGGGAGAGCGAACCTATCTGTCCCCTGTGGAAAAGTCAAACCACCCCAAATCGCGCAGGGTGGTTTTCTTGCCGCAACCTCAGGCCCCGTTTAGTTTTACGGTTCGCAGCAGGATTATCGTTTGAGGAGATCATGGGAAAGCCGACATACCGTCCCAGAAATAAACGGCGCATCCGCAAGCACGGATTCCGTACGCGGATGGCGACGAAGTGGGGACGCGCAGTTTTGAGCCGCCGCCGGAAGAAGGGGCGGAAGATTCTGACAGTCAGACTGCCTTCGAAGTACGCTGGAGCCTAAGAGGTCCGGATATCCGCGACGGAAGCGGATCACCACCGGAGCCGAGCTTCAGCGCGTAAGACAAACGGGGAGGCGATGGCGGACGGAGCATCTCGATGTCCGCGCCACTGCCTCCCCGTTGAGCTTTGCCAGGTCGGGGCTGGTCGTTCCGAAACATGGCAAGACATCGGCGGAGAGAAACAAGTTGAAGCGCAGATTGCGCGAGCTGGTTCGAACCAGGATCCTCGCACCTTCCGGAATTCGCGGGGTCGATCTGGTGATCCGCGCGCTCCCGTCAGCGTACGCGGCATCGTTCGCCGAGCTCGAGCAGCAGGTGGCGGGGATCGCGCGGCGACTCTCGGCCAGCGAGTGATCGTGGGAAAGCTGCTGATCCTGCTGGTTCGCGGATATCAGGTCGGAATCTCGCCGCTGCTTCCGGCTTCCTGCCGCTATTATCCCACCTGCTCCGCGTACGCCGTCGAGGCGATCGAGCGGCACGGCGCGGCGCGGGGAAGCTGGCTGGCCCTGCGCCGGATCGCCCGGTGCCATCCCTTCCATGCCGGCGGATTCGATCCGGTGCCATGACTACGCTACAACTGTAACGAGCAACTGAATGGAAAAGCGCATGATCCTGGCGTTGGTGCTCACGGCTGCCATCGTGGGTCTCACGCCCGTACTTTTTCCGTCGGCGCCGGTGCCCGCGCGGCGCGCGGACAGCACAGCCGTCGCTCCGGCTGCCCCGGACACGCGCGCGGCTCAACCGGTGCAGCAACCGGCCGCGGTTCAGCCAGCCCCCGCAGCCGCGGTTCCCGGTATCGACTCGGTGACCGCGGCGCCGGTCGCGCTCAGCGCTGACTCGACCGTCGTCGCGACCGACCTGGCGACGTACCGGTTCGTCGACGTCGGCGCCGCGCCCGTGTCGCTCGTCATCAGCCGTTACGACAACATCGCGCGGCGCGGCAGCCCGGTGGATCTCGGCGCGACGGGCTCCCCGCTGCTCCGGTACCGGCTGGTGGTGCCCGGAGACACCGTGGATCTCTCGCGGGTGAAGTTCGGTCGTACCTCGACCGGCGTCCCCGGCCCGGGCAGTCCCCTGCAGTACTCGGCCACCGTGAACGGGCACGTCGTCACGATCGCCTATTCGTTTGCACCCGACAGCTACCTGCTCGACGTCACGGGCCGCGTCGACTCGCCGGGCGGCGCGACGGGACCGCGTTTTCTGCTGGTGGACCTGCCGACGAGCTTCCCGGTCACCGAGGCCGACTCTGTCGGCGACAGGCGCTCGCTGGCTTATGCCTTCAAGTCCGAGCGGGAATCGTCCAAGAGCGTGAGTTTCAGCAGTCTGGATCCGGGCGAGTACCGGCTCGAGGCGACGCCGCTCACGTGGGTGGCGGCCAAGAGCAAGTATTTCGTCGTGGGCGTGCTCACTCCCGAGGGCGACGAACCCTTCAGCGAAGCGACCTTCGCCGGCGGGCCGCGCACGTCGCGCGACGCGACGAACGCGATGGCGACGGTGGTGGAGCGCGTGACGGACGAGGGGTTTCACTTCGAGCTGTACGCCGGGCCGCAGGAGTGGGACCGGATGCTCAAGGTCGGACGCGAGTTCGACAGCGTGAATCCGTACGGCTGGAAGTTCATGCAGGGGTTCGTGCAGCCGTTCGCGCGGATCGTCATGCGCATTCTGCTCTGGATGCACAACGTCCTGCAGCTGAGCTACGGCTGGGTGCTCGTGATCTTCGGCGTCGTCGTACGCCTGATCCTCTGGCCGCTCAACCAGAAGGCGATGAAGTCGAGCCTGCGCATGCAGCACATCCAGCCGCGGATGCAGGAGGTGCAGAAGAAGTACGCGGGCAACCGCGAGAAGCAGCAAGCCGAGATGATGAAGGTGTACAAGGAAGAAGGCGTCAGTCCGTTCAGCGCGGTGACGGGCTGCCTGCCGATGCTGCTGCCGATGCCCGTGCTGATCGCGCTCTTCTTCGTGTTTCAGAACACGATCGAGTTCCGCGGCGTGCCGTTCCTCTGGCTGACGGACATCTCCATCAAGGATCCGTACTACATCCTGCCGGTGCTGATGGGAGCGTCCATGTACCTGCTGTCGTGGATCGGGCTGCGCAACGCGCCGCCGAATCCACAGGCGAAGATGATGAGCTACATCTTCCCGTTCATGATGACGTTCTTCCTGATGAATCTCGCGGCGGGGCTGAACCTGTACTACGCGGTGCAGAACGTGGCGGCACTGCCGCAGCAGTGGCTGATCGCGCGCGAGCGGCAGAAGATGACGGTGGCGAAGAGCCCAAGGAAATGACGTCCCGGGCTGTGAGCCAAGAGCCAACAGCCAAGAGCCAATAGCGCCGTGCGAATCACTTACATCGGGCACGCGACGCTGCTGATCGAGGTGCAGGGCCGCAGAATCCTAACCGACCCCAACTTCGACCCCGCGCTCGGCCGGTTCCTCGCGCGCGTGAGCGAGCCGGGGATCGCGCTGAACGCGCTGCCGAAGCTCGACGCCATCCTGGTCACGCACGCGCACGCGGACCACCTCTCGTTCAGATCGCTGGATCAGCTGCCGCGGGACATCCCGCTGTACGCCCCGCCCGCCGTGGCGAAATGGCTCGCGCGGCTGGGATACAAGCACGCGGTGCCGATCGCGCCCGGAGAGACCGCGGAAGTGCACGGGCTCTCGATCCACGCGGAGCTGGCTACGCACCAGGGGAGCCGGTACGGCGTGGACCGATGGCGCAAGGACACGAACATGTATCTCGTGGACACCGGCTCGAAATCGTGCTTCTTCGCGGGCGACACGGCCCTGACCGAAGACACCGCGATGCTGGTTCGGACACACTTGCACGCGCGTGGGCGCAGGCTGGACGTCGCGCTCCTGCCGATCGGCCACGCACCCTGGTGGAAGACGGGCTTCCGGAAGGGGCACCTCACCAGCGCCGATGCGCTCGACCTGTTCGGCCGCATGGACGCGCGCTACCTGATCCCGTATCACTGGGGCACGTTCGACCACGTCACCTCGAAGGCCTACGACGCGATAGACAGGCTCCGTCTCCTTCTGCCACAGCACCCGCGGGAAGGCGACGTGAGAATCCTGGAGCCGGCGGAGACCTTTGAGCTGGACTGAAAAAAGAGCTGTTGGCTCTTGGCTATTAGCTATTAGCTGATGACTGGATCTCTCCTCACCGGTGACACGATCGTCGCGGTCGCGACGCCTCCGGGGCGCGGTGCGATCGCGGTGATCCGGCTGAGCGGCGTGAACGCGGCCGACATTGCCGCTCGGCACGTGGCTCCGTGGCCGATCGAGCCGCGCACGGCCACGTTGTGCGAGCTGCGGGACGGCGAGGGCCGGCCGCTGGATCGCGCGATCGTAACGCTGTTCAGCGCCCCGCACTCTTACACCGGCGAAACGGTGATCGAGCTTGCCACGCACGGCGGTGATCTCACACCGGCGTTGGTAGTCGAGCAGTTGGTGGCTTCCGGTGCGCGGCCGGCGGAACCCGGCGAGTTCACCCGGCGCGCGGTCCTGAACGGCAAGATGGATCTGCTGCAGGCCGAAGCGGTCGCCGATCTGATCGACGCATCCTCGCGGCCGCTGCGCGACGCGGCGGTGCGGCAACTGGACGGCGGTCTCTCCCGCCGGGTCCTGGAGCTGCGCGACAGGATGCTCGAGATCGAATCGCTGCTCGCGTACGACATCGACTTTCCGGAGGAGGACGAGGGGCCGGTGCCGCGGGAGCGCATCCTCCGCGCGGTGGACGCCGCCGCCGCGTCGCTCGATGATCTGCTGGCGACGGTCCCGCGCGGCGAGCTGATCAGGTCGGGCGCCGTTGTCGTCATCGCCGGGGAGCCGAACGTGGGGAAGTCGTCGCTCTTCAACGCGCTGATCGGCCGCTCCCGCGCGATCGTGACCGACGTGCCGGGAACCACACGGGACGCGATCGAAGCGCTGATAGACGGCGATCGGTGGCCGTTGCGGCTGATCGACACGGCCGGCATCCGCGACACGACCGACATCGTCGAGCGGCTCGGGGTGGAGCTGAGCCAGCGGCACATCCAGGGAGGGCACGTCGTGCTGGCGTGCGGCGATTCCGCCGCCTCGCTCGAGCACGTGCTCCAGCGCGTCGGAGCGATCGCCAGAAGTCCGGCGGTGATTCCCACTAGAACCAAGAGCGACCTGGTCGCTGATGAACTGGACGCGGGAAGCCCGGTAGAAGCCGTCCACGTCAGCGCGACAACCGGCGCGGGGTTGAAGGAGCTGCTCGCGCGCATCGATCACGAGCTCTCGCGGCGGTACGACAGCGGCGGCGTCGACACGCCCGTCGTCACGCGCGCGCGGCACCGGGCGATCTTGAGAGCCGCGCGCGACGAGTTGACCGCGTTCCGGAAGGGGTGGCTCTCCGACGAGCTGCCCGCGACCGTCGCGGCGGTGCACCTACGGTCGGCGGTTCACTCGCTGGAGGAGCTGATCGGATCCGTGGACGTCGAAGATGTTCTCGACCGCGTGTTCAGTTCGTTCTGTGTTGGGAAGTAGCTGTCGCGGAGTCGAGCAGCTCCGAGAGACGCACGAATCGCAGCCCTTTCGCCCGCAAGCCTTTGATCATTCCGGGAAGTGCTTCCGCTGTCCGTTCCCTGCCTGCACCGACATGAAGCACCACTATGTCTCCACGCTGCGCCATCCTGACGATGGCCCAGGTCAGGTACTGCGGAGGCGGCTTCAGCGGATCATTGGCGTAGACGGAACCCAGGATGATCCGGTATCCCTTGCGGCGCGTCCAATCAGCGGACGAAGGTCGTATCCAGCCTGAAGCGGGCCTGAGCATGGTTCGCATGTCGCTGCCCGGCACCGCGGCGGCAGTGGCCTCCACACTTGCGGCAAGCCGTTCCGGCGTGAGCGTCCAGGCCGGCGTCCGGTCCCACATGTGATTCGCCAGCTGGTGACCGCCGGCAACGATCGCTCGCAGCTGATCCGGATGCTGCGCTACCGCCGACCCGTTGACGAACCACGTAGCGAGGACATGCTCGCGCTGCAATATCTCCAGGACGCGCGGCGTAACCGTCGAATCAGGTCCGTCGTCGAACGTCAGCGCCACGAGAGGGCGCTCCGTTTTCACCGCGAACAGAATATCCGGCAATGCGGCGGATGCCGCGCCGATCAAGCAACGGGGCTGGTAGAAGGAGAGCGTCAGGACGCTGAGCACGGCAACTGCCGCACACCCTGCCGCCGCGAGCGAGAGGCGCCGCCCAGAAAGCGTACGGCCTTGCTTTATGCGATCGATGCCCGCCTGTAGCACCAGTGCGTCGCCGCTGACCACTGTGGCTGCTAGCGCCGGGCGAGGTAGACGAGATAACCTGCCAACGCGCCGGCACCGCCACCCACGAGCGTCGCGCCAGCGACGACGTGCCATGTATCGAAATAGCCTGACTTGTCTTGAGTCATGACAATCAGGCCGAGTGTCGCCCCGGCTGCCGCTCCAACTCCAGCGCCGAGCAAGACGTGACGTTTCGCGGAAGGCGAAGCATTGTCCCACGCAAACGGCGACGTCTCCGCGGCTGTTATCTCGGGAGTAGTGACATGAAACCCGACTATTGGAGCGCGAACTAGCGCATGAGTAACGTCAGCCTGTGGGGCGTCCTGAGCATCGACTCGCGCCGGAGTGAAGGCACAAATTATCGCGCAAGAAGCGACTAATAATGGAACGACAGGTAGGAACGGATACTTCGCGCGGCAGCGGGGCATAAGACTTCTATGTTCGGGTGTTTCAGCGTATGCCCCTACGCAACAGATGACAACGAATACTGTCGCAACTGGTGCTTAAGCCGTTGCTTGTGACTCCTTATTGACGGCGAGAATCTCCTGCGCGCTCGCGCGGACCGCCCAGTCGAGCCCGTGGGCCGCGATGGCCGGCTCGACCATCTTCGCCCCGATGTAGTAGCCGCACCGCTCGGGGAGCACGCTCCGCTGCGTCGTGCGCGCTTCGTCGCTCATGCCGCCGGATAAGAATCGCAGGCGCAGGCCGAGCGCGGCACGGTCCAGCTCGGCGGTGAGCGCGGGCGTTATCACCGGCTCCAGCTCCCGGATGCGCGCGTATTCGCGCCTGCCGTAGCCGTAGTACTCCCAGATGGCGTGGCCGGGGCTCACCGCTCTCGCGGCTTGCACCGCGAGCCCTTCGTTCACGACCAGCTCGCGCAGCGGGACGGTGCGTCCCGTCTCCCAATAGGAGTAGTTGCCATCGGCCTCGGCGATCGCCTGCTTCATGACGCTGCGGCTCTCGGGCGACGTGTACCGGACAGCGTGGGCCAGCTCGTGCGCGAGCCAGAGCGGAATGAGCTCCGGATCGAGGCCGAGTCCCTGCGTGTCGGGGTTCGCGATGCTAGTGAAGTGCTCCAGGCACACGAAGGCGATTCCCCTACCGTTCACCACGAGCTCGCCGGCGTTCGCCGCGCCGACGCCTACCATGAGGACGATGTCTATGTCGCTGTCGATCTTCAGAACGGCGCGGCACTTCTCCTCGGCCTCACGCGCGAGGGCCACGACGTCGCGCCGCTCGAGCATCGTGCGGAGATCCACGCGGTTCGCGTTGACGGTGGCGCGAACTACTTCCTGGAAGTGCGGGCCCCGCGGGTCCAGCACGTAATTGTGCCAGTATGCCTCGAGGAGGGGACGATGATTTTCGAAGTAGCGGAGATAGGCGGCGACGCGATCAGAGCTGTTGTGAACTGCGAAGAAATCGGGCAACAGATTGATCAGCATCCTGTCCCAGGCGCGAGGTGGCGAGCGTCAACACAGGCACTGTAAAAGACGCGGGAAGATACGCCGCGAAAAAATTTCGAACAAGGGGAAAACTTTTAATTCGTAAAAACTTTTTCGCATGGCACAAAAATTCCCTCTCTTTTTTGTCGGGTAAGGAGGCAGGGCCTTGACAACGCTGCGACGGATCGAGCTGCGCTGCCCGATCTGCGACAACCGCTTTCGGTCCGACTCCGTGGTCTCGACCAACGCGTTCGGTGGAAAGCGGACAGACTTTCACGAGCTAGCGAGCGGTAAACAGCCGCTGGCGTATCTCGTTCACATGTGCAGAACGTGTGGGTACTCCGGGTTAGAGCGCGATTTTGCGGACGAAGCGGAAGTCAGCGTCGGCCTGAAAGAGCAAGTGTGGAAAGAGCTGTCCCCGATCGCATCGTCTGCCGCAATGACCGGGTCGGAGAAATACGAAGCCGCGGCGAAGGTCGCGGAGTGGCAGATGGCGGACATTCGCCACGTCGCCGATCTCTGGCTGCGCGCGGCGTGGTGTTGCGTGGACGAGTTCGACGTCGAAGCCGAGCGTTACTTCCGGCGGCTTGCGGCCCGCTGGTTCGAGAGGGTGGCAGCCGAAGTCACGGATCCGGACACGCAGCAGTGGGTGATACTCGTGGCGGACCAGCAGCGGCGGGAGCCGAAGGAGTGGTTTAGCTAGAGCTGTTGGCTGTTGGCTGTTGGCTCTTAGCCAAAAGCCCCGTGATTCCGGTTTTGTCCGTCCGCCTCAAGCCAACAGCCAATAGCTAATAGCCAACAGCTATCTCGTTCCAAACAGCCGATCGCCCGCGTCCCCAAGCCCCGGCAGGATATACCCTACGGAATTCAGCTCCCTATCCAACGCCGCGGCGTAGATCGTCACATCGGGGTGCGCTTTCGACAGGCGTCTGACTCCTTCCGGAGCCGCGACGAGGCAGAGAAAGCGGATTCGCCCCGCGCCGGCACGCTTGAGCGCGGAGACCGCCGATACGGCACTGCCTCCAGTCGCCAGCATCGGATCGAGCACGAAGAACTCGCGCTCCGGCGCGTCGCCCGGAACCTTGAAGTAGTAATCCACGGGCTCGAGCGTGTCGTGGTCGCGGTATAGCCCGATGTGGCCGACGCGCGCGGCGGGGATCAGACGCAGAATTCCTTCGACCATGCCGAGTCCGGCCCTGAGTATCGGCACGAGGGTCAGCTTCTTCCCGGTGATCCGCGCGCCGACCGTTCGCTCGAGGGGGGTCTCTACGTCGATCGAAGCCAGCCCGAGCTCGAGCGTGGCCTCGTACGCCATCAGCATCGCGATCTCGTCTACGAGCTCCTTGAAGATCTTCGTCGGCGTGTCCCTGTCGCGCAGCATTGTCAGCTTGTGCTGAATCAGCGGATGCCGGATAATTGACAGCGATGGAAACTCTGCGACTCGCTCGATGGTCATGTCTGGCCCATTCTGGTTCCGCGCGGAACGCCCGCTCTAACGTAGCAGCCCAATGAGAGAATATCAGGCGGTCGTGGTCAAGTTGACGCGCCGAACGCAGGAAGACGAGGACTCCCTGACTGACCTCTTCAACGAGAGGAGCCGGAGCGGCTGGGAGCCGGCCCTCATGGCACAGGATGAGCACAGGCTGACGGTGATCTTTCAGCGGCAAGCAACGGTGGAAGGAGTACCGTAAAGGCAGCTATTAGCTATTAGCTATGAGCTATTGGCTGTTGGCTATTAGCGAACAGCCCCGGTGTTCCTGCCGTCCCGCCGTGGCCAAAAGCCAATAGCCAACAGCCAATAGCTCATGGAAGTGACCTTCGTAGGCGCGGCTCGAGAAGTGACCGGCTCGTGTCACGTTCTCAAAGTGGACGGCCGAACGGTGCTGCTCGACTGCGGGTTGTTCCAGGGGGCGCGGCAGGAGTCCGCCGCCAAGAACAAGAGGCTTCCACTGCCAATCGGCGAGATCGACGCCGTCGTGCTGTCGCACGCGCACATCGATCACGCCGGCCGGCTGCCGCTTTTGATCCGCGAGGGCTACGCGAAGCAGATCTTCGCCACGCCCGCCACCCGGGATCTGTGCGCGATCATGCTGGGCGACTCGGCGCACATCCAGGAGAAGGACGCGGAGTTCCTCGCCAAGCGCCGCAAGGAGTTCATCGAGCCGCTGTACACAACGCGCGACGCGGTGCGAACGATCGAGCTGATGGTGGGCCAGCCGTACGGCACCACCTTCGACGTCGTCCCCGGCGTGCGCGCGACGTTCATCGACGCGGGACACATACTAGGCTCTGCGTCGGTGATCCTGGATTGCACGGAGAACGGAGTCAGCATGCGGCTCGTGTTCTCCGGCGACATCGGCCGGCGCGGACTCGCCATCATCCGCGACCCGCAGATCCCGACCGGCGCGGACGCGGTGATCATGGAATCGACGTACGGCAACCGGGACCACGAGTCCGTGGCGGACGCGCGCTCGCACCTCGCCCGAGTCGTGCGCGAGACCGCGGCTCGCGGCGGCCGGGTGCTAATCCCGGCGTTCGCCGTAGGCAGGACGCAGGAGCTCATCTACAGCCTGCACGAGCTGCACCGGGAGGGCGCCATCCCGGCCGTCCCGATTTACGTGGACTCCCCACTCGCGATCGACACGACCAGCGTGTTCGAGATGCACCCGGACACTTTCGATCGCAATGAGGACTTCGTCCGGAAGGTCCCGGAGCTGTTCCAGTTCGACCTGGTACGCTACACTCGTAGCGTAGAGGATTCGAAAGAGCTCTCCGCCATGCACGGGCCGATGGTGATCATCGCGGCGTCCGGCATGGTCGAGGCCGGCAGGATCCTGCACCACCTGGCGCAGGGAGCCGGGGATCCGCGAAACACGATCCTGATCGTTGGCTTCCAGGCCGAGCATACGCTTGGGCGGCGGATCGTCGAGCGGCGGCCGATGATCAAGGTGTTCGGCGACGAGATGCCGCTCAAGGCGAACGTCGAGGTGATCAACGGCTACAGCGCGCACGCCGACCGCAGGGAGCTGACGTCGTGGCTCCAGGCCGTGCGGGAGAGCTCTCCCGCGCTGCGGGACATTTATCTCGTGCACGGCGAGCCGCCCGCGCAGGACGAGCTCGCGACATCGCTCACGGCGAAGGGATTCTCCGTCAGCAGCCCGTCGCCCGGGACGACGATCATGCTCTGAACAGCGAATAACTTTCGCTCGTGGCATCGAAGCTTCTAATCTTTTTCAGGCTGGCCGTCGCGATCATCCTCACGTTCGCGGGGCTGTGGGTAGTGTCCGCGCTGGCGGTGTTCATCTTTGCGGCACGCGACAACGCCCGCCGCGCGGATGCGATCGTCGTGCTCGGCGCCGCGCAGTACGACGGCAGGCCGTCGCCCGTGCTCAAGGCGCGCATCGATCACGCGCTGAGCCTGTTCAACCGCAAGCTCGCGCCGCGGCTGATCGTCACCGGCGGGCGCGGGGAGGGCGACACGACCAGCGAAGCAGCCGTGGCGCGGAACTATGCGCTGCGCCGCGGGGTGCCCGACAGCGCGATCTTGCTGGAATCGAGCGGCCGCACGACGGAAGAATCGATCCGGGCCGTGGCTTCGATCCTGGAGTCGCGCGATCTGAACAGCGCGGTGCTCGTGAGCGATCCCGCGCACATGTTCCGGCTGTGGATCCTGGCGCACCGGTTCGGTGTCACGCCATACACGTCGCCGACGCAGACGAGCCCGGCCCTCAACCGCCGGGCCCGCCTGCGGTACATGTTCCAGGAATCGCTCAAGGCCCCGGCGGCGCTGTTCCTCGAGGAGGCGGTGGCGACGAAGCTGCTGCCGCCGGTGAGGAAGATCATTCCGGACGAGATATCGCCCTAGAGCTGTTGGCTGTTAGCTGTCGGCTCTTGGCTCAGCTAATAGCCAACAGCCAAGAGCCAAGAGCTACTGTTTCAGTGCCCGCTCGAACCACTCCCAGTACGCCCCGCCGCCGAGTCCAGCTAGATCGTTGTGCTGCGCGTCGTCCACGATGAGCAGCTCGCCCTTGTTCCTGGCCGTCTCGAACACCGCGCGCCCCATCGCCACCGCGATCACGCCGTCGCGCGTGCCGTGGACGACCCACACGGGCGCGTCGATGGCCGCGACGGCCGCGCGCGTGTCATAGTGCACGCGCGAGATGAATCTGAAGGCGAGCGCCAGCGGCGGACTGATCACGCGCGGCGCCATCTCGCGCGCTGAAGTGAACGGGGCCTTGAGCAGCAGCGCCCGCGGCTCGTGCTCCAGCGCGAGCTCGGCCGCCACCGCGCTGCCGAGCGAGTAGCCGAAAAATGCGATGCGTGAGGAATCGACGCCGAACCGCGAACGGACGGCATCGTATGCCGCATCGGCGTCGAGCTGGATGCCCGGGTACGTTGCCTTCCCGCCGAGCCCCATGTAGCCGCGATACTCGGCCAGCACCACGGCGTAGCCGGTGCGGCGGTGGATCTCCCGAGCCCAGTCCACCTGGTAGATCGCGAGGTCGGCGTTCCCATGAAAGCAGAGCAACACGCCGCGGGAGGTGGCGGGATCGCCGACCACGTACGCCAGCAGCGGCTGTCCATCCGCGGCGGAGTAGTCGATCCGATGCACTTCCGCCGGATGCTCGAACGGCCCGGGCTGCGGAAAGTAGACGAGCTTCTCCTGCCCCCACCAGATGAGCGCGAGGAGCAGCAGGGCGACGCCGGCAGCTATCACCACCGCGATCAGCACCATTCGCGCAGCCCGCTCGCGGAAGCTCGCGCCGTTGCCCCGCGCCCTAGCTGCGCGCTCTGACGCCGGCTGCGTAGGCCGCGTGGAGCTGTTGGTAAATCGGGCCCGGCCGCCCGGCACCGATCGTGGTCTCGTCCACCTTCACGATCGGATACAGCTCGCGCAGCGAGCTCGTGTAGAACATCTCGTCCGCGGTGTCTATCTCCGCGCGCTGCACGGGCCGCTCCTCCACGGTAAGTCCCTGCTCCCCGGCGAGCTCCATGGTCACGGCGCGCGTGATGCCGGGAAGGATCCCGCACGTCAGCGGCGGAGTGATCAGCTTCCGCCCTTTGACGAGCATGACGTTGCTGATCGGACCCTCGGCGACGTGTCCCTCGATGTCGAGAAACAGCGCGTCGTCGAAGCCGGCTTCGCGCGCCGTGGTCAGCGCGATCACGGCCTCGGCATATGCCAGAGTCTTGAGGCCGGAGGTGACGGAGTATTCGTTGCGGCGACCCTTCGCGATCTGCACAGAGATGCCCTTGTCGTACATGCCGGGAGGCGTCGGAGGCAGCGGCGCCGCGATCACCACGGCGGTCGGCTTCACGCCGGGGGTCGGCGGGAGGCCCAGGTCGCCGACGCCGCGGCTCACCGTGAGCCTGATCGCGGAGTCGCCCCAGCCGTTCTCCGTCGCGACGCGCGCGCCGGTGAGGACCTGCTCGCTCAGATCCGGCAGTGCGAGACCAAGAGCCTTCGCGCCGCCGGCGAGACGCCGCATGTGGCGGGCGAGAAATGCCACGTGTCCGCCGTACGAGCGCATCGTCTCGAACAGTCCGTCCGCGCGATTGAAGCCGCGGTCGAGTCCGGAGATGTGCGGAGCGGCGGGATCGACCTGCTTTCCATTTACCCACATCAGCGTTTCAGCCATGCGGATTAATTTACGCTCATGCGAATTGCGATAGAAACGCTGACGCTCGACAACGGCCTGCGCGTGGTGCTGTCCGAGGATCACACCGCTCCGATCGTGGCGGTAAACCTCTGGTACCACGTGGGCTCGGGGAACGAGCGGAGCGGCCGCACGGGGTTCGCGCACCTGTTCGAGCACATGCTGTTTCAGGGCTCCGAGCATGTGGCCGCGAACGAGCACTTCGAGCTGATCGCGCGCGCCGGCGGCACGCTGAACGGATCCACCTGGCTCGACCGGACGAACTACTACGAGACCGTGCCGTCCAACCAGCTCGCGCTCGCGCTCTGGCTGGAGGCCGACCGGATGGGCGCGCTGCTCCCGGGGATGACGCAGGAGAAGCTCGACACCCAGCGCGACGTAGTGAAGAACGAGCGGCGCTGGACGGTGGACAACCAGCCGTACGGCAGCTGGTGGGAGAAACTTCCCGCGCTCGCCTATCCCGCGAATCATCCCTTCCACCATTCGCTCATCGGATCGTTCGAGGATCTGGACGCCGCCTCCCTTCCCGACGTGTCGGAGTTCTTCGCGACGTACTACACGCCGGACAACGCGGTCCTTTCGCTCGCGGGCGATTTCGAGCGCAGCGAGGCGGTCGTGCTGATCGAACGGTTCTTCGGCTCGATTCCGCGCGGCGCCGGCAAGCCTCCGCTCGCGGACACCGCTCTGCCGCCGGTCTTCGGCGCGCCGCTGCGCGAAGTAGTGCCCGACAACGTGTCGCTGCCGCGCTTGTATCTCGCGTTCCGGTCTCCCCCGTTCGGCTCGCCCGGTCATTACGCCGCGAGCGTATGCGCGACGATCCTCGGCACGCGCAAGACGAGCCGGCTGCAGCGGTCGCTTATTCGCGAGCAGCGCGTCGCGGCCGAGGCGAGCGCGTTCACGTTCGATCTCGCCAAGGGCGCCGACCTGCTGGTGCTCGACGTTCTCGCGCTTCCCGGCGTGTCCGCCGATACGCTGGAGGCGGCGGTGCTCGAGGAAGTGGAGCGCATCCATCGCGACGGCGTCACGGAGGAAGAAGTCGTGCGCGCTATCGCATTGATCGAGACCGGTTGGACGCTGTCCATGGAATCGGCCACCGGCCGCGCGGACAAGCTGTCGATGTTCGCCACGTACTTCGACGATCCTTCGCTCGTCAACGAGCAGTCGGACAGATACCGCGAGGTCACGAGCGACAGCGTCTCGCGGTTCGCCCGCGAGCGGCTCGGCCCCGACAACCGCGCGACGCTGCTGTACGTCCAGGCGGAGACCGCGGCACAGGCGGCAGCGTGACGGTTGCGACGCGCCCGCAGCCGGGCCCGCCGCGGCCGTACAGCTTTCCGCGGTTCGAGCGCGCGTCGCTCGACAACGGAGCGGGGCTGCTGGTCGCCGAGATAGCCAAGCTGCCGGTCGTCACCGTGACGGTAGTGGTGAACGCCGGGTCGGAGACGGATCCGCGCGGCAAGGAGGGACTCGCGCAGCTCACCGCGCGCTGTCTGGTGGAAGGAACGCGCTCGTCGTCGGCACTGGCGCTGGCGGGGCGCATCGAAAAGCTCGGCGGCGTCATCGATTCCGACGCGGGGTGGGACACGGCGCGGATAAATCTCACGTGCCTCTCACGGCATCTCGCCGAATCGCTCGACGTCCTGGGAGAGATGCTCACCGGCGCGAGCTTTCCGCAGGAGGAGCTGGACCGGCTGCGGGACGAGCGGTTCGCGGAGATCGAGCAGATCCGGTCGGAGCCGCGCGGGCTGGCCGAGGAAGCGTTCATGGAGCTGGTGTACGCGCCGGACGCGCGGTACTCGATGCCGCCCGGCGGCACGCGTGAGTCGGTTGCGGACATCACGCGCGACGACGTCGTACGATTTCATGCCGACATGTACTCGCCCGGGAACGCGTCGATCGTCGTTGCGGGCGACGTGTCGCTCGCCAACGCGCGGACCGCGCTCGAGCGGGCGTTGTCGAGCTGGTCGGGAACGCCGGGCCGGATCGTGGAGCGGGGCGTGGCCGCGGCTGAGAGCGGGAGACGCGCGCTGCTCGTCGTGAAGGAAGGCGCCGCGCAATCGGAGCTGCGCATCGGACACGTGGGGCTTCCCCGCTCCCACCCGGACTACTTCCCTTTCAGCATCATGAACGCCGCGCTAGGCGGCGTGTTCTCGTCGCGCATCAACCTCAACCTGCGCGAGCAGCACGGCTACACCTACGGCGCGCATTCGATCATCGACTGGCGCAGAGACGCGGGGCCGTTCGTCGTGTCGACAGCGGTGCAGACGGAGGTGACGGCCGACGCGGCGCGCGAGACGATCGCCGAGCTGGAGAGAATTCGTGAGGAGGAGTTGACCGCGGACGAGCTGTCGCTGGTGACCAGCTACCTGCAGGGAGTTTTCCCCATCAGGTACGAGAGCACCGCGGCGATCGCGGCCGCGCTGGCGAACCTCGTGACATACGATCTACCCGACGATTACTACGACACGTATCGCGATCGCGTGGGGGCGGTAACGACCGCTGACGCGCTACGTGCCGCGCGCGAGCACATCAGGCCGGAGGCTCTGCGGATGGTCGTGGTCGGCGACGCCTCGTTGAATGAGAAGCTGGGAAGCATGAGCTTCGGGCCTATAGACGTGCGGACCGAGATGCCGGCGGCGCCCTTTTAGGTACCGCGAGCCAAACGAAGCGCCAGCTCACGAGCGAAGGACGGCACCCTCGTCTGCTCCCATCCCTGTTCCGGGATGGTAGCGCGCACCTTGATGAACTTTCCGCCGACCAGGTAAAGAAACTGCATGTCAACGGCGACGGCGCCGCTCGGAAAGCGGACCGGCGTCGCCATCCTGTGCTCGAGGATGTTGTGCTCCCCGACGGCGATTCTGGTCGTGTCGGAGAATGCGAGGACATACTCGGCGATTTGCCCGCGGGCGACGCGGATATCCTGTATCTCCTTGAATTTCCCGCCTTCGCGCGCCGTCCACTGCTGCGAATCCGCCTCCACCCTCACATCGGCGGCGATCTCGTATATGAAAACCGTCAGGTTCGTCCGCGAGCTGTCGCGGAACCGGTACAACGAATCGGCGGGAGCGCCCCCCACCGCGGCCCGTTCCGTGAGCTTGAACTCACCGACCTGCGCGGGAACGCGCGCGTGAACATTGGCGATTGGCGCGGGTGAGACCGACGATCGTACTCCTGCAGGAGCAGCGGAGGTCGGCGAGGACGCGCAGCCGACGACCGACACCAACAAGACCGGCACCCAGACGTACTTCATTCTTGCCTCCTAGCGTTACCGCAACTCGCGTCGGCCCGTGAGCCGGACCCTACACATTCCACGGCGAGAGAAACTCGAACGCTGAAGCTACGAAAAAGAGAGGGATCGTGACTGCAAACACGCAGGCGAGATCGACAAGGCTCTGGCGAGGGAGGCGGTATCGCCAGAAGCGCCAACTGACATCGGCGTTGTGCCGATAGAGGTCAACGCCGAACCGGACGCCGGCACCGATGGAAAGCGAGAACGGAATGAACTGCAGGAGCAGAACGAGGAAGTAATAGCTCGTCGCTTTGATACTTCGGAAACGGCTGCGGTGTGTGCTGTCGACGGACACAACCCCGCCGACCCAGCCCTGGTACGCGACGGAGAAGTAGGGCAGAATGACGCCGAGCCCGGCTACGGTCTGGGGAATTGCCGCGTAGAACACGTTGCCGGCGAAATCATGAACCAGCGCCGTGGCGGGGTCGCCGGACTGATAGGCGATGGATGCCTTGTCGGAGGTAAGGGCTTTCTGAACTGTCTTGTCGCGCCGCTCCAATGCGAGCGTGTTTCCCGCATGCGCCATGAAGATGCCAACGGAGCTGGACAGGACGTAGGTCAGGAAGATCGATGCGGCGAAGGGCTTGCTGCGCAGGAGAGCCTTGATGACGCGGTCGATCATGTGCCTCTCGCTCGAAGACGTGTCGTCTAGCGCAGCTCCCTTGCCGTGATCGTTCGCGTCCACAATAGCGCGCCAGCGGTGTCGTACACGGAGATCTTCATCGATCTATCCGTGCGCGGCCCGCTGAAATCGAGTAGCGCGAAGTTGCGCTGCCGGACGAGCGTTCCCGGTACGCTCGCCGCGTTTGCCCTGCCGTCGGCGTACGCGCCGGCTGACAGCGGCGAGACTGTGATGTCGTACAGCGGATAGGTGCCGGCCCGCTCGAGGCGGGTCAGCTCGGTGAGATGCCGATTGCCCGAGAGGAACACCACTCCGGGGATCTTCTCCGCCGTGATCGCCTCGATCAGCGCCTGCCGCTCCTCGGCGTACGTTGCGAAGTTCTCGAAGTCGGCCATCGGACTCATCATCTGCCCGCCGACCGCGACGATCTTGAACGGCGCGCGGCTCGACGTCAGCGCGTCGATGATCCACTGGAGCTGGTGCTCGCCGAGGTACGTGCGCTTGCCGGTGGAGTCGCGATCGTTCGGCGTTCGGTAGAATCGGTCGTCGAGCAGGAAGAACTCGACGTCCGCCCACTGGAACATCGTCGTGACGCCCGGCTTGCCGTCCACCCCGTACGAGGGATTGCCCCAGAACAGCTTGAACGCCTCGAGCGACTTGTCCTTGTGGACCCACGAACGATCGCTGTTGTTGGGCCCGAAGTCGTGGTCGTCCCACGTGGCGTAGTGATGCGTGCTCGCGAGCAGCGGCTGCAGCTCCGGGATCGAGCGCGAGTGCGTGTAGCGCGCCAGGATTCCGGTGCGAGTGTACCAGTCCGCCTCGCGCAGATACACGTTGTCGCCGAGCCAGAGCATCGCGTCGGGCTTTGTGCGCGCGATGCTCGTGAATATCTCGAGCCCGCCGCCGTATGGATTTCCCGGGCGGTCGTACTCGGGCTCGTTCACGTACGCGCAGCTTCCGATGGCGATGCGGAAAGCCGGCGGCTCCTCCCGCCACTGCCACAGCCTCTGCGTCTGGAAGCGGAGCGGATACGGCCGGCTGATCCTTCGGTCGTTCACCACGACTTCATAGCCGTACACCTTGCCGGGCTCGACGCGATCCGCGATCTGTCTGGTCGTGAACGCGTCGGCGGCCGCGGTCCTGGCACCTGCCGTGCGATGACGTACGCCGGGCGCGGCCGAATCCCAGTAAACGAAGTGCACGTCGGCGGTGCCCGTCGTCTGCGCCCAGAGCATCACTTCGCGCATCTCGGAGTAGCCGAGCATCGGTCCGGAGCGGATAGTGACGGCCGGTGTCGCAGGGCGAGTCTGGGCCTCGACCAGGAGCGGCGAGGCAAGCGCGAAGCTCAGCGCGAGAACGAGCAGGCGAGGAAAACGGTTCATTTGAATCGTCGGTTCAAGAAAACTTCCGGGATGACACGATGAAAAATGACGCACGGATATCGTCCACGCGCTTGTACGAAGGAAAGATCTTCAAGCTCGACCTGGACCGGGTCCGGTTTCCGGATGGGAGTGAGGGAGAGATGGCGATCGTTCGCCACCCGGGCGCGAGCGCGATCGTCCCGTTCCTGAGCGACCCCGCCGGAGAAGATCCCGATCTGCTCCTGCTCCGGCAATATCGCTACGCCGCGGGCGGCTATCTGTACGAGATCCCGGCCGGCCGGCTCGACGCCGGCGAGAAGCCGCTCGAATGCGCCCATCGCGAGCTGCGCGAGGAAACCGGATGCACCGCCGAGAGTGTCCAAGAGATGTGCGCTCCATTCATGACGCCGGGTTTCGCGGACGAGAAGATTCACATCTTCCTGGCCACCGGCCTCACGCGGGGTGAGACCGCGCATGAGGCGGACGAGTTCGCCGAGGTCGAGGTGGTGAAGCTGTCGCGGGCGTTGGCGATGATAGAGAAGGGGGAGATCGTCGACGCGAAGTCGATCATCGGGATTTTGTTTGCCGCCGGATTCCGGGCGGGACGGTAACTGCGCTGCGTGCTGCGTGCTGCGTCCTCGCAGGCTCCGTGAGTGAGTCACATATATAGTAGTGCCGCCGTTTTCTCGGTCATGATGACCGAACGGATTAACAATCTGTTTTGCGCAGCGTCTAAAAATGTTCTATGAGTGTCCTGAGTAAGGGACACAACGGGGGCCGCAAGGCGAGTCCGATCGACGTAAGACATTGCTAAATAACGACTTAACTTGTCGGCACGGCGCGGCACGACCGATGCAACCTGGTACGGTGAACCACCGGTCCGTCGACTGAGGTCGTTCCTCAACCGATTCGAGCCCGGAAACCTGCAGAGAGAGGAGACCACATGGCCACTAGCGTTGTCCGCAAGCAGTTGATCACCACCCCGGCCATCTCCGTTCGAGAGCAGCTCAAGCTCGCGGACGATTCCGGCGTGGTCACGGCCTTCCTCGGCGGGGAAGAGCGGGCCTTCGAGGAGCTGGTCGTCAGGTATCAGACCAGGCTGCTCAACTTCATCTACCGGACGGTAGGCGACAGGGAGCGCGCCGAGGATCTGGTGCAGGAAGTGTTCATCCGCGTGTACCGGCACCTCCATAGGTTCGACCGCTCCAAGAAGTTTTCGACCTGGGTGTACACGATCGCCTCGAACCTCGCCAAGAACGAGCTGCGGAACAGGTCGCGCAACCCGCTGGTGCTGTTCCAGACGGTCAAGAAGAACTGGCAGGACGAGGACCGACCGCTCGAGTTCGAGGATTCATCGACCCGGCCGGACGACATGTACCGGAAGCGCCACCTTCGCCGGGTCGTGGAAGAGTCGGTCGCCAAGCTTCCCGAGCACCACCGGGATGTGTTCATCCTGCGGGAGCTGGAAGGGAAGTCCTACGAGGAGATCGCGGAGATCACGGGCTGCAACCTTGGCACCGTGAAATCGCGGCTCAACAGGGCCAGAAACAGTTTCGCCGAGATCGTAGCGCCGGAACTGGAATAGCTGCAAGTTCGGGAACCGGGGTACCCTTGTCGGGTACCCTAACCCGACCCTGTAGGCTCCTTGTAGCGAGTATCCATGGACTGTCGCACCTTCCACGCCCGCCACGTCGGCTTCGTCGACGACGTTCTCCCCGGAATTGAAATCGTAGAGATGCAGCGGCACCTCGCCGAATGCGCGCCGTGCGCGCGCCACGACGCGCTGATCCGCCGCTCGCTGCTGCTGTTCCGGAACATGCCGGGGATCGAGTGCTCTGCCGGGTTCACCGAGCGCGTGAATGACAGGATCCGCGAGCTGAACGACGCCCCGCTGTCGCGGCCCGCGTCGTTTCTCACGCCCGGAGGCGCCGTGGTTGCGGTCTGCGCCGCCGGACTTCTGATCTTCGCGGGCGCGAACCTCCTGTCGGGGAGCGACGCTCCCCTGTCACACGCTCCGGTAGTGGCGACGGTGCCCGCGCAGGATGAGCCGCCGGTCGAGGAGTCGCTGATGGCGTCGCAGGCGATGCTCGCCTCGGTGTCCATGGGAATTCCGATCTGGCCCGCGGCGCTGATGGCGGAGCAGGCGCAGATCCAGTTTGCCAACTCGGCGTTCCGCCTGACGAACCTCACCCGGTAGCAGTCGGCGGTATATTGGGAGCGATGTCGCAAGCCGCGTCCCGATCGCTCCAGGCAATCGTCAAGTCCCGTCAGTTCGACCCCGCCTACTACATCCACGGCGAGGACGAATACCAAAAGGAAGCGGCCGTCAGGCAGATAGCCGCCGCCGCCATCGACCCCGCCGGGAGGCAGTTCAACTTCGAGGTCCGGCGCGCGACCGAGTTGAACGCGGAGTCGCTCGACGTACTGCTCAGCACGATGCCGATGTTCTCGGAGCGGCGCGTGGTGGTCCTGCAGGATCCGGCCGCGCTAAAGAAGCAGACCCGCTCAGTGCTGGACCGGTATCTCGAGTCGCCCGCGCCCGGCACGAGCCTCATCATGGTCGCCGCCGCCGGCAAGACCGACCGCGCGCTGACGGCCAGGGCGACCGAGCTCAAGTTCGACCCCCTGACCCCCGCGCGCGTGCTCAAGTTCATCGCGCACCACGCGCGCGAGACGCACGGAGCGTCCATCACTCCGGCCGCGGCCGAGCTGCTGCATAGCGTGGTAGGCTCCGACCTGCACGAGCTATCGACCGAGCTGGACAAGCTCGCGAGCTACGCATCCGGTGGCGAGATCGACGAGACGATCGTCAGCGAAGTGATCGGCGTGCGCCACGGCGAGACGCTGGGCGACTTCATGGACGCGCTCCTCGACCGGGATTCCGCGCGCGCCCTCGGCATGCTCTCGCGGCTGCTCGCGCAACCGAAGACTACCGGCGTGTCGATTGTGATGGCGCTGGCGAACCAGACGCTGGCGATGTCATGGGGCAGGGCGAAGCTGGACAAGGGCATGTCGGTCACCAGCCTCGAGCGCGAGTACATAGGACTGCTGCAGAGCGCGGGCTGGCTCATGCTGCCCAAGTCGTTCGGCGCGGCGGCGAAGGTCTGGGCGCGGGCGACGGAAGACTGGTCGGCCGAAGCGCTCGACCGGTCGATAGCCGCGCTCCTCGCGGCGGACATGGCGTTGAAGGAGACGGGAGTGGCGTCGGATGAACAGATTCTGGCGGGGCTGGTACTGAGCATATGTGCGTCTGGCAGCAGCCGGTTGGCGGCGTGAAATGCGCTGCGTGCTGCAGAACAACGCTGCGTGCTGCGTGCTGCGTGCTAACTGCGACGGCAGCTTCCAGCCAACAGCCAACAGCCAATAGCCAATAGCCAACAGCTAACAGCGTTTAACGGGTGATTAGATGAGAGTTTTCGCAATTGCAGCAGCATCGTTGTTGGTCGGGATCGCCGACGCCAATGCGCAGACGGTGACCGATCCGGTTTACGCGCGGGCGCAGGGGCTCGTGAGCGAAGGGCAGGGCGCGGCGGGGCGCGCGCTGGTCGATTCCATGTACCGCTCGACCGCGCCCGGCTCGGGCGAGCGGGCGGAAGCCCTGTTCTGGCGCGCGACTCTCGCGCCCACGGCGGCGGACGCGGAGCGGGACTATCGCGCGATCGTGGTGGATCACGCGACGTCGCCGCGAGTGGAAGATGCGCTGCTGCGGCTGGCGCAGCTGGAGCTCGCGCGCGGGGATCGCGACGGCGCGCTGCGTCATCTCCAGCGGCTCGCGACGGAGTTTCCGGGCAGCAGGCAGAACGCGCGCACGAGCTATTGGACGGCGCGGGTACTGTTCGAGAAGAGCGACATCCCCGCTGCCTGCGCCGCGAATGCCGAGGCGCTCGCCCGTGCCGCCGCGACCGACGTCGAGCTCCGGAACCAGATCGAGTACCAGCAGCAGCGCTGCGGCGGCGCGGTGACCGCGGCGACGACACCGGTGGCGCCACCTTCGACGCCGCGCGACGCGACTCCTTCGATCCCCGTCGATGCGCCCGTGATCCGGCCGGCGGCGCCATCGGCGGCCGCGCGCACCTACTCGGTGCAGGTCGCGGCCACGAGCACGCGCGCGGCGGCGCAAACGATCGTCAACCGGATGAGCGGGCGCGGCTACCAGGCGCGCATCGACGGTACCGCGGCGCCGTTTCGCGTGCGAGTCGGACGGTACGACACGCGGGCGGCGGCGACGCGCGTGCTCAACGAAATGAAGGCGAAAGGTATCGACGGCTTCATCGCGATCATCGAAGGTCGCTGATCCGGCGCCGCACTCCACCGTGACACGCGCAGCTCCGGGACCCGCGCCGGCGGCGACGCCGCTGATGCAGCAGTACCGGGAGATCAAGGCGGGGCATCAGGACGCCATCCTGTTTTTCAGGATGGGCGATTTCTACGAGATGTTCTACGACGACGCGGAAGTCGCGTCCAAAGCCCTCGGCCTCACGCTCACATCGCGCAACAGCGGCGGCGCCGCGGAAGTGCCGCTGGCGGGCGTGCCGGTCAAGGCGGCGAACGAGTATCTCCGCCGGCTCGTGCAGGGTGGATTCCGTGTGGCGATCTGCGAGCAGATCGAAGATCCAAAGTCCGCCAAGGGTGTCGTGAAGCGGGCGGTGGTCGAGACGATCACTCCCGGCGCCGCGTTCGCGGACGATCTCCTCGACAGCGCGCTCGGCAATTTTCTCTGCGCGGTGCAGATAACCGATGGCGGCGCGGGGCTGGCCGCCGCGGACATCTCCACGGGCGAGATGCACATAGCGACCACCAGCGCGGCCGACGTCGACGCGTTCATCTCCCGCTTCGCGCCGCGAGAGCTGATCGTCCGGAAGCCTGGCGCCGGCGCGGCCGAGGATCATCCCCGGTCACAGGACGCGCTGGTTAGCGAGCGAGAGTCGTGGGAATTCGACGCCGAGATGGCGCGCGATGAGCTGCAGCGCCAGTTCGGGGTCGCATCGCTGGACGGGTTCGGAATATCCGCGGACGACGGGCTCGCTGTCGGCGCGGCGGGCGCGCTGCTCCGGTACATGCGCGAGCTGCAACCGGGCGGAGTGCCGCACCTCAAACCGCCGCGTGTGGAGCGGCCCGGCGTAACGATGCCGCTCGACGAGATGACGCGGCGCAACCTGGAGCTGGTAGAGTCGCTCCGCGGCGGCGCCGACCAGAGCGGGACGCTGTGCAGCGTGCTCGACCGCACGCTGACGCCGATGGGATCCCGCCTGCTGCGCGAATGGCTGCTCGCGCCCCTCGTCGTCCGCGCTGCGATCGAAGCGAGGCTCGACGCCGTGAGCGCGTTCGCCGACAGCCCGTTGGAGCGCACCCGGCTGCGCGGCCACCTCGACGCCGTGCGCGACATCGAGCGGCTGGCCGCGAAGACCGCCGCGTCCCGCGCCACCCCGCGCGAGCTTCGGGCGTTGGGAGATTCGTTGGTCGTGCTGCCGGAGATTCTCCAGGCCTTTCCCCTGGGCGCAGCACGCAGCCACGCAGCGCCGTCCGAGATTCTCCGACGACTCGGGGCCGACTGGGATTCGTGCGAGGACCTCTCGGGGGAGATCAAGCGCGTCCTCGTGCAGCGTCCGCCCGTCTCCGTGGGAGACGATCCGACGATCGCGGCCGGAGTGGACGCGGAGCTGGACGAGCTGCGCGCGCTGCGCGACGGCGGCAAGGACGGCATCGCGCGGATCCAGGCCGAGGAGCGCTCGCGCACGGGGATTTCCTCGCTCAAGGTCGGCTTCAATCGCGTGTTCGGCTATTACATCGAAGTCACCAACAGCAACGCGCATCTCGTCCCCGCCGACTACCAGCGGCGGCAGACTCTCACCGGCGCCGAGCGGTTCGTGACGCCCGCGCTCAAGGAATTCGAGGAGCGCGTACTGTCGGCGAGCGAGCGAATCGAGGCGCGCGAGCGCGAGATCTTCGAGCAGCTCCGCGCGCGCGCGGCCGCGGACGTGCGGCGGCTGCAGCAGATCGCGCGCGCCGTGGCGGAGCTGGACGTCTTCTCGGCGCTCGCGGAAGTCGCCGAGCGCGAGAGCTACGTCCGGCCCGCGATAACCGACGATTACGCTTTGAACATCGAAGGCGGCCGGCATCCGGTCGTAGAGCGAATGATGCCGCGGGAGAAGTTCATCCCCAACGACGTCACGCTCGACGAGCACGCGCGGGTGATCATCATGACCGGGCCGAACATGGCGGGAAAATCCACGATCCTCCGCCAGGTGGGGCTGATCGTGCTCCTGGCGCAGATCGGGAGCTACGTCCCCGCGCGATCAGCATCCATCGGGCTGGTGGATCGTCTATTCACGCGGGTCGGCGCGAGCGACAACCTCGTTCGCGGCCAGTCCACGTTCATGGTGGAGATGGCGGAGACCAGCGCGATCCTCCACTCCGCCAGCGCGCGCAGTCTGGTGCTGCTGGACGAGATCGGTCGCGGCACTTCCACGTACGACGGAGTCTCGATCGCCTGGGCGGTAACCGAGCACCTGCACGACAGGCTGCAATGCAAGACCATCTTCGCGACGCATTATCACGAGCTGACGCAATTGGACGAGCAGATGCCGGCGGTTCGCAATTACAACGTCGCCGTCAGGGAGACCGCGGACCGCGTGTTGTTTCTGCACCGGCTCGAGCCGGGAGGCGCCGACCGGTCATACGGCATCGAGGTCGGGCGGTTGGCCGGGCTCCCCGACGCCGTGCTCGGCCGCGCGCGCGAAGTGCTCAAGTCGTTGGAGAGCGGGCACATAGTGAGCAGCAACCGGCGCAAGAGTCCGACGCCTCCGCCGCAGCTCCCGCTTTTTGCAGAGGAGTCGCATCCCGTGATCGAGGAGCTTCGCGGGACCGACCCCAACAATCTCACCCCGCTACAGGCGCTCGACCTGGTCGCGCGCCTCGTAGACAAGGCGAAGCACGGATAACTTGATGCTCATGAACTCGCGTCCACTCATGGGGCTGGCGCTCGCCGCCGCCGTTTTCCTGTCGGCCTGCGGGAAAGAGGCGGAGCCCAATCCGGTGGTCACCGGACACACGGGTCCCAAGCCCGAAGTTCTGCCCCAGATGATCAACAGGGAGCTGCCGTTCCGATACCCGCCGGCACTGTACTCCAGGAAAGTGCAGGGCAACGTGACCCTCCGGATCTTCATCGACGCGCAGGGGAAGGTAGCGGCCGACTCCACACGGGTGGTCGAGACGTCCAGCTACGCCGCGCTCGACTCGGCGGCGGTCAAAGGCTCGCGCGAGCTGAGATTCGTGCCCGCCCGACGCCGCGGCGACGCGATTCCGGTGTCGATTCTGTTCCCGGTGTATTTCAGGCACCCCGACGCGCCCGCCCTCCCGGGCGACACGATACTGCGCCAGAGCCCGCGGACCCAGTGAAGCGGGACGGGCCGGGCCACCAAGGGCAGCTCGCGAGCTCGGAGAAGCTCAAGCGGTATGACTCGGTCCTTGACACGATCGGGTGGACCCCGCTGATCCGCCTCAACCGCGTTACGCGAGGGATCCGGACGCCGGTTTACGTGAAGGCGGAGTCGTACAACCCCGGTGGATCCATCAAGGACCGGATCGGGCTTCCCATCATCGAGCAGGCGGAGCGCGACGGGCGGCTCAAGCGCGGCGGGACCATCGTCGAGGCCACCAGCGGCAACACCGGCGTGGGCCTCGCGCTCGCGGCCGTGCTAAAAGGATACAAGTGTATCTTCACAATGCCGGACAAGATGTCGCAGGAGAAGGTCCGCCTGCTGAAGGCGTACGGCGCCGAGGTGATCATCACGCCGACCGCGGTTCCACCCGACCATCCGGAGCACTATCTGGTGATGGCGCGTCGGATCGCCGCCGAGACGCCCAATGCTGTCTTCGCCGACCAGTTCTACAACGAAGCGAATCCCGACGCGCACTATGCCACGACCGGCCCCGAGATTTGGGAACAGACCGAGGGGCGGATCACGCATCTCGTGCTCACCGCCGGGACGGGCGGCACCGCCACCGGTGCGGGGCGCTATCTCAAGGAAAAAAATCCGAAGGTGCGTCTGATCATGGGCGATCCCGCGGGGTCGATCCTCGCCGAGAAGTGGCGCACGAAGGGTGCGAGCACCGCCGAGGGAGCGCCGTACAAGGTCGAAGGCATCGGTCAGGACAAGGTTCCGGGCACGCTCGACATGTCGCTCGTCGATGAGTTCCACACGGTGAGCGACAAGGATGCGTTTGCCATGGCGCGCCGGCTCACGCGGGAGGAGGGGCTGTTTGCCGGTGGCTCCTCCGGGCTTAACACGCACCTGGCGCTGCAAGTCGCGAAGCAGCTCGACGACCCGGACGCACTGGTCGTGACGGTGCTGGCCGATACGGGCGAGCGGTATCTCTCGAAGCTGTACAGCGACGAATGGATGCGGGAGAATCAGCTGCTCGACGCGCCGCGCGTCTCGCTCGAGGACGTGCTCCTGCGAAAGACGTCGAAATCACCCGGCATCGTCAGCACGACGCCCGGCGCGAGCGTGCGACAGGCCGTGGGGCTCATGACGCTGCACGACGTGTCGCAGCTGCCGGTGATGGACGGCGACGATTGTGTCGGCTCGGTGAGCGACTGGGCGCTGTCGCAGAAGACGCTCGCGGATCCGAAGCTGCTGGACGCGTCGGTCGCCGACGTGATGGACTCCCCGTTCCCGGTCGTGGACGCGAATCAGCCCGTCGAGGGGATCGTCAAGCTGCTGTCCAAGTCCACTCCGGCGGTGCTGGTGCGCGACGACGGCCGGCTCGGCATCGTGACCCGCTCGGACATGCTGCACTTCATGATGTCGAGCTGAGCTTCACCGGATGAAGATCACCGTACTGCTGGGCGGCGCGTCGTCGGAGCGCGACGTGTCGATGGCGTCGGGTCTCCGGATTGCCGACGCGCTGCGCACGAAGCGACACGAAGTAGTGCTGGTGGATCCGGCGAAAGGTCCCATAGACGCCGCGGCCGAGCGCGCGTTGCGGGAGCGCGGGGTCAAGACGACTCCGCCGTCGCGCGAGGAGCTCCAGGCACTCGCGATCCTCCCGACGCTGACCCAGCTGCCGGAAGTGACCGGCGCCGACGTGGTGTTTTTGGGGCTGCACGGGGGGCAGGGTGAGGACGGCACCATCCAGGCACTCCTGGACATGGCGAAAATACGCTACACTGGTAGCGGCCACTTGGCCAGCGCGCTGGCCATGGACAAGGAGCTGTCCAAGATCATCCTGCGCGCGGCGGGGGTCGGGACCCCGGACTGGTTGATGGCGCCGGCGACGAAGGACGAGGTGCTGGCCGAGCTCGGCCTGCCGGTGATCGTGAAGCCGTCCAAGGAGGGATCGAGCGTCGGGCTCACCGTGGTCAGGAAGATCGAAGATCTCGCGCCCGCGATCAACGAGGCCTTCCGGCACGACGACGAAGTCATGATCGAGAAGTTCATCCCCGGCCGCGAGCTGACCGTCGGCATGCTCGGCGAAGAGGCCCTGCCCGTGGGGGAGATCATCCCCAAGCACGAGATCTATGATTACGAGTGCAAGTACACCGCGGGCATGGCCGAGGAGGTGTTTCCCGCGGACATCCCGGCCGCCGTGGCGGCGGACGCGCAGCGGCAGGCGAAGCTGGCGTTTCGGGCCCTGAAGCTCGGCGGCTGCCCGCGCGTCGACTTCCGCATGGCCGCCGACGGCTCGCTGTACTGCCTGGAGGTCAACACGTTGCCGGGGATGACCGAGCTGAGTCTGATTCCGCAGGCGGCCGCGGCGGTCGGAATCTCCTTTCCCGATTTTTGCGAGAGGATCGCATTGCTCGCGACGGACCGGTGAGCTGCGCTGCGTGCTGCGTGCTAGCAGGAATCGCGGCAGCTGACAATGAGGAACCTGGCCACTGGCTCCTTTGTATAGATAGAATTCAGCGGGGATAGGGTGGTGGCGACGGCGACTGAGTATCGGGAAGAAGAGCGGTTCAGAATCACACCAGCGGTTGCCTGGCTGCTGGCGATCAACATCGGTGTGTACTTCCTGCAGCTGGCGGTTTTCGGCGAGCGGAACGTCTTCGCCGCGCTCGGCTTCGACAGCGTCGCCATGCCTGCGGGGTGGTGGACGATGGCGACGTACATGTTCGTCCACGCCGGGCTCGCTCACCTCGCCTTCAACATGTTCATGCTGTGGTCGTTCGGCCCGCGGATGGAAGCCGAATGGAGCACACGCGGATTCACCGCGTTCTACCTCTGGTGCGGGCTCGGCGGCGCGCTCACCCATCTCATTCTGGTTCGGAGCGGCGTGCTGGTCGGCGCGTCGGCGGCCGTCTATGGAGTGATGCTCGCGTTCGCGCTGCGTTGGCCGGACGAAGAGGTGTTCGTCTTCGGCATCATCCCCATGAAGACGAAATGGTTCATGGCGTGGATGGTCGTGATCAACCTGCTGCTTGCAATGCTCTCGCAGCGGGGCTCCGCGGGCTCCAGCATTGCCGCGATCGCACACCTCGGCGGGCTCGTCTTCGGCTGGGTGTACATCAAGGGGCCAGGCTCGGGTGGTATCGAGCGGTTCCGCCGGAGGGTCGCCGCCGTCCCGGACGAATCCGACGAGATGCCCCGGCCGGTGCCCAAGCCGCAGCCGCGCACGCGCGAGAGCTCGGTCAATCGCACGGACGCGGTCGTTGCCAGGAGCATGGCCGTCACGCCGAAGCTGCTCCCGTCGCCGCTGGACACCCGGAAGCGGCGTGCGGAAGAGCTCAACCGCGTGCTCGACAAGATCTCGAGCTCCGGCGTACAGAGCCTCAGCCCGGACGAACGCAGGATACTCGAGCGCTTTTCCCGCGAGCTCCGCGGGGGCTAGCCCCGTTGCGCGGTCGGTGGCGCCATCATCCGCCTCGGCGCCTACGCTTTTCAAGGGGGGCGGAATCGTCGAGTATCCGAAGACATCGCTACCCCTTGAAAAGCTAAGACGGCGCCTCCGGCGGACGATGACGCCACCTCCTCGGCAGTTGCGTAACGCTCGCGGACCCGCGAGACTCCGCTCTCATGCCGCGCCCAGAGCTGCTGGAAACGTTCGAGAACCCGCACCCCAAGCGGGATTACGAGATCTACATGGAAACGGCGGAGTTCACGTCGCTCTGCCCGGTCGGGGGGATCGAGACGGACGCCGCCGAGCTGGAGCTGCTGCGTGGAGGGGCGCCAGATTTCGGGACAATAAGGATCCGGTACGTCCCGGACGCGGTCTGCGTCGAGCTCAAGAGCCTCAAGCTTTACCTCTGGAGCTTCCGGAACGACGGCATCTTCTACGAGCGGGCTGTCAACCGGATCCTCGACGACCTGGTGGAGCGGGTCAAGCCCAAATGGATGGAGGTCGTGGGCGATTTCAACGTCCGGGGCGGGATCAAGTCGGTCGTTACGGCCACCCACGGGAAGCGATAAGCGCTACGCTTCTTGCGCCCGGCTGCCGCCGGGCCGAACCTTCTCCGATGCACGTGGCTTCCTGATCGAGCGATCGGGCCGCGTAACGGTCACCCACGCTTTCCGGAGAATGCTATGGACTTGCTCACCTGGCTCATCGTCGGACTTATCGCGGGCGTGCTCGCGTCTCTAGTGATGGGCGGCACCGGTTACGGGCTCATCGGCGACATCTTCATCGGTATCGCCGGCGCATTCATCGGCGGATGGCTGTTCCAGACGCTCGGAGTCACCACGCCGTTCGGCGGACTGGCGGGCGTGATCTTCGTGGCGTTCATCGGCGCGGTGGTTCTGCTGTTTCTCCTTCGGCTCATCCGGCGCGCTACAACGAGGGTCTGACCGGACGGCGTACGAGATCACACCGCGCGCTTCAGCGCGCGCTCGTACGCCTGCAGCAATCCGTCCCGGGTAAGCAGTCCGGAAAAGCGCTCACCGCGCGGGGAGCGCTCCACGACGGCGAGCGCATCCTGTCCGCGGGCGTTCATGACGGACAATGCTTCCCGCAACGACGCGTGCGAGTCGATCGTCTCCGCGGGCTCGGCGATATCCTCCGCGATCAGCACCGTGGAATGCTCCAGCCGCGCGAGCAACGCGTCGCGAATGGCGTGATGTCCGACCAGTCCGAGGAGGCGCCCCTCCGGATCAAGCACCGGTATTACTCCGTGCTTGGTGCGACCCGCGGCGACGGCCAGCCCGTCCAGGTCCATGCCGGGGGGCACGCCCCGCGCTTTCCTGTCGTACGCCTCATGCACGTGCACGCTGTCCATGACCGAGCGGTCCACTCCATGAGCGATCTGCTCGCCGCGCGCCGCGAGCCATCCGTCGTACAAGCCGTGTTTGGCGAATCGTCTCGACGTGACGTGCGCGATCGCCGTGACCAGCATCAGCGGGACGACGTAGCGGTAGTCGTCAGTCATCTCGTACACCATGAAGATGGCCGTCAGCGGCGCGCGCGTAGCCGCCGCCACCATGCCGGCCATTCCGACGAGCGCCCAGGCCTGGGGATTCACCAGTCCTCCCGGCACTATCTGCGATCCCAGCACGCCGAGCCCGCCGCCCAACGCCGCGCCGATGAACAACGTCGGCGTGAAAACGCCGCCTGATCCGCCGAAGCCGAGCGTGAGCGCGGTGGCCGCTATCTTCGCGGCCGCGATCGCGAGCAGCACGTACCACGCAAGCCCGCCGAAGATCACCGCGGGGATAGCTAAGTGTCCGTTCCCCGCGAGCAGCCCGCCTGAAGCGGCGACTATCGCGCCCGTAAGGAGGCCGCCCACCACGGGCTTGACCCAATCCGGTCCCGGGACCCGCTTGCTCGCGGCCGGAGCGGCGAGGACGAGGCGCGTGTACCCAACCGCGACGAGACCGCAGGCGATGCCGAGCAACGGATACACCAGCGCGCTCGCGAACGGATGCGGGTCGTTCGGCAGCACGACGTTGAACACGAGATTGTTGCCGAGGAACGGGCGCACTGTGAGCGCGCCCACGACGCTCGCGACGACGACCGGACTGAACGCGCCCGCGGAGAACGTGCCGAGTACTTCTTCCAGCGCGAAGAACGCGCCCGCGAACGGCGCGTTGAAAGCACCGGCGATCCCGGCGGCGGCGCCGCAGCCAACCAGAATCTTGACGTGCCGCGTCTGGAAGCGAAGCCGTCGCCCGAGAAGCGATCCCAGCCACGACCCGTGCACGGCTACGGGTCCTTCGGCTCCTACCGAGCCGCCGGAGCCGAGCGTCATCGCCGCCGCAAGAGCCCGCGCGAGCACGGGGTTCGTGTGAATCACGCCGTCGCGCTTCGCGACGGCGAGCTGCACGTCGGGGACGTTCTGTCCTTCGGGAGTCCGGGTGCGGCGGATGACGAACCAGGCCGCCCAGAGCCCGAAGGCGGTTAGCAGTGGCTGATACAATGCCCGGCCTACCAGGGGAAGCTTCTCCCGTGGCCAGCTTATCAGGACGAGGTGACTGAGATCGATCAGGCCGTAGAAGGCGACCACGCCGAGGCCCGTGACGACCCCCACGAGGGCACCGAATACCATCAGGGTGGCGCTCTCATCCCAGTCCCGCCTCTCGAGCCAGCGCAGCGCCCTGTCCCACAGCCGCGGGAGAGGGGTTCGGGCAGCCCGGGGTTCCGGGGTCTGCCGAGTCGGCCTGGGCGTCTGAGTCATCGGCGCAACATCATGGAACCTCCAATCGCCCGCAACCGTAAGGCCGACATCCGTCGGTCCGCCGGCGTTCTTGACGAACCGGAATCGGCTCCCCACTGTAGGCGGGCGATCTGGCTAACGATCTCATGCGGCGGCTGCCGGCGAGATACTCGACGGAAGGCAAGTCGTATCACGAGCTGCGGTCGGCGTACCTGGTCCTGAGCGGGCAGCAGGCGGGCGCGGCCGACGTCGTCACGCGCTACATCGGGGGCGTGTACGTGGACCGCGCGATGGTGGGCCAGCCGGGCGCGACCAGGCCGTTCACGCCGGTGAGCCGCGCCGATCAGAAGCGCGCGATGCAGGTGCTGTCGAGCAAGATATTCGCGCCGTCGGCGTTCGACGCCGCGTCAGGCCTGTACAACTACCTAGCGATGCAGCGGCGGGGCTTCGACTTCTTCAGCGCGCCGGAGGATCCCAAGATTCACGCGCGCGCGCTGGCGATCCAGCGCCAGCTGCTGAGCCACCTGCTGCACCCGCTCACGCTCACCCGCATCACGGACTCGCGCTTGTACGGCAACGAGTATCCGCTGGCCGAGGTGATGTCGGACCTGACCGCTGCCGTTTTCGCGGCGGACGCGCGGAGGAACGTGAACACCTTCCGGCAGAACCTGCAGCTGGAGTACGTGAACCGGCTGATCGCGATGATCACGGCGCCGACGAACGCGCCGTTCGATTATCCGTCGCGGTCGGCGGCCCTCGCCAACCTGCGCTCCATTCAACGGATGCTCGCCGGGAAGAGCGCGAACGCGGAGACGATGGCGCACACGCGGCACATCCTGTTCGCGATCGAGAAGGGGCTGAACACGGACTAGCCGAGCCAACAGCGGAAGAAAAACAGCCGCCCAAACGGGCGGCTGTTTTTTTATATCCCGCATGCGTGAAGTCAGTTGACGGGGTTCATTCTCACGTTGTATGCCGCATTGATCGCGGATATTGCCGCGTTCGCGAGGATCGTCTGGCCGACGGAATTCGGATGAACTCCGTCGAGACTGATCGCAGGGCCGTAAGGCGTGGCGCTTCCGAGATACGCCGCCAGGCTGAACGGAACCCCATCCTTCGACTGCGCGTAGAGCACGTCCAGACGGAAGAAGGCGTAGCGGTTTTGCTGCGCGAGCGACTGGATCTCCGCATCCATCTGCGCCGCCAATGCATTGAGGAACTGGATGTCGGCGGGCGTCAGCACGTAATCCACCTGGCCGGGGACATCCGCGCAGCTGAGAGTAGCAGGGCCGAGACCCGCTGCCGCGCGGCCGGCGCCGGTAATGATCGCCGTCGGGACGATGCCGCGAATGAACATGAAGTTGGGACTCGTCTCGCAGTTGCCGGCTACCGCCACGTTGAACCCCGCGAAGGCCGCGCGCTGCGACCAGATCTCCGGGCCTGTTCTGATGGCCGGGAACTGACGCATGTCCAGCGCGAGGCCTACCAGTACGGCACGGGCGCGGGTCGTCTTCACGCTGTCGATGATCTTGCCGTACGCCTCCTGGAATGCCGCGAACGGGATGTACGTGACGTTTTCTACCAGCACGCCGCCCTGCGCCTGGAGCAGCTCGTTCCCGCCGAACTCGACGGACACGAACGTAGGCTTCCGGGCGAGCATGGTGGTGACCTGGGACATGGTCGGCTCGAGGACCCGGCTCGTGATCGGTCCCTTGCCGGCGCGTGGCGCATTGGGAGTAGCGGTGAGCGCGTCCGACGCGTAGGCACCCTCGATCGCGAAGTTATTGGTGGTTGCGAGCGAGACGCCTGCTTCGAGCGGCGCGCACACGCTCGATGCCGCTATGGATGTGCCGTCTACGCGCTTGAAGCTCCCGAGCGGAGACGCGTAGGGCGGCTGGCAGCCGGGCTCGGCGATCAATGGCAATTCGAAATTAGCGGTGGCCGCGCCCGCGAGCCGGCTGGGCCATGCCATCTGCTGGGTCGCGCCGAACACGCCGTCATTCATCCAGCCCATGCTCAGGCTGGTCCCGAGCGACACATACGTGCGGAACATCACGGGCGGTGTGATCGGCGGCGGGTCGAAATCGCCACACGCCGCCGTGAAGGCGACGGCCATGGCGCAGGGGATCCAACGGATCGAGCGACTCATTTTGAGCTCCTGATGAAGAGAGAGTGACTTTCGACGTCTTCAGCCTAGGAGCGGGGTGGTATCGTCCACATACGCGTATTAGCGTATGAGGCCGACGATTCATTACGTAGGGGGTTTCCACCATGTATGGCCAGAACCGGAGGTTGACCGTGCGAGCACGATATCGGTGGGTGGCAAGACTACTATTACTAGTAGTCGCTGTCTCCGGGACTGCGTTTGTTGGCGTGGGTGGACCCACGACGCCAGCGACGCCTGGCGACTTCGCCTTCGTCGACGTGACGGTGATTCCGATGGACCGCGTCGGCGCTCTGCCAGGGCAGACGGTGCTCGTCAGCGACGGAATGATAGCCGCCATCGGGCCCGCGTCACGCGTGCGCGCGCGAGCGGGCGACACGGTCATCGACGGCCGCGGAAAGTTTCTGATCCCGGGACTCGCAGAAATGCACGCGCACGTCCCCGGCGGCAACGCGCCGGAGCAGCTCGTGCGGGACATCATGTTCCTATACGTCGCCAACGGCGTCACGACGATCCGCGGAATGCTCGGCGCGCCGATGCAATTGGAGCTGCGGGAGCAGCTGGCGCGGGGCGAGATCGTCGGGCCTACGCTGTACGTCGGCGCGCCGTCGCTCAACGGGCAGAGCGCGCCCACGCCGGAAGCGGCCGCGCGGTTGGTGCGCGAGCACCAGGCGGCCGGTTACGATTTCCTCAAGCTCCATCCGGGGCTGCTGCGCTCCGTGTACGACGTGCTCGTCGCGACCGCGCGCGAGATCGGGATCACCTTCGCCGGCCACATATCGGCGGCGGTAGGGTTGGAGCGCACGCTGGAGGCGCGGCAGTCCACGATCGACCACCTCGACGGATACCTGGAGGCGTCGCTGCCCGAGCCGTTGCGCTCGCGCATGATGGCCGGGCCGGTTCCGTTCGGCGAGTGGGTACCGGCGGTTGATCCGGCGCGGGTGCGGTACTGGGCGGGTCGCACGCGAGACGCCGGAACGTGGAACGTGCCGACTGCGTTCCTGTGGGAGAGCTTCTACTCGGCGGAATCGCCGGAAGAAGCGGCGCAGCGGCCCGAGATGCGGTACGCGTCGCCGCAGATGGTGAGCGGTTGGATGCGGCAGAAGCGCAACATGACGCAGTCGCAGCAGGCGCAGGGCATACGCACCGAGGACATCGACCGATTCCTCGAGCTGCGGCGGCTGGCGTTGCGCGCGCTGGGCGATTCGGGCGCGCTGCTGCTGATGGGGACGGACTCGCCGCAGATGTTCAACGTGCCGGGGTTCGCGCTGCACCGTGAAGTTGTGGTGATGCAGGAGGTGGGACTGACGCCGTTCCAGATTCTGGAGAGCGGCACGCGCAACGTCGCGCGCTACGCCGAGCGTGAGCTCAGGCTCGACGGCAAGTTCGGGTCGGTCGTGCCGGGGAACCGCGCCGATCTGGTGCTGCTCGACTCCGACCCGCTGGCCAACGTGCGGAACCTGGCGCGGCGATCCGGGGTGATGGTCCGCGGACGCTGGCTCCCGGCCGCGGAGCTGCAGCAGGGACTGGACGAGATGGCGAGGCGGTACCGGCCCGGCCCATAGAGCCGGTTGAAAGAGACGCTCGCGCCGGGTAGTTTGCGAGGCTGTCTTACGTCGGGCCAGGTAGCTCAGTTGGTAGAGCAGCGGACTGAAAATCCGCGTGTCGGCGGTTCGATTCCGTCCCTGGCCACCTGTATGAAATCATCCGACAACGGCCCCTTCGCGGGGCCGTTGTCGTTCATGGCCGGGCCGGGGCGCTGAAGAGCGTGACGTTCGGCCGCGGAAATTCCGTCTGCCAGCCGTGCCGCTCGCCGATCCAGCGCATCGTCGCTTCGCCATAGAAGCAGACATGCGTGGGATCGCGCCGATACCACCAGTCGGCGAATGCGTCCTCGCCCGGATGGAACATCGTCATCACGCCGAGAATGCCGTCGGGCGCCAGCATGCGCCGCAGCGTCGCGAACATGCGGGCCGGGTCATGCGCGTGCTCGACGACTTCCGAGCAGGTGATGAAATCGTAGCGCTTGTCGAGCAGGGTCTCGTCCGGCGCGAAGAACGGATCATACGCGGCGCAGGGAAAGCCGGCCGCCGTCAGAATCTCCGACAGCACAGGCGTGGGACCGCAGCCGAAGTCGAGCCCGCGCGCGCCGGGCCGCAAGCGCTCCACCAGTGGATCCGCGAGGCGGCGGAGAAACAGCACATAGTTCGGGTCGTCGCGATCGTTGTTGTGGAGCTCGTAGCGAGCGCGCTCACCGGCCGCGGAAAGACGCTGCGACGGAGTCAGGTAGATGAGATTGCACACCCGGCAGGCGAAGTAACCCTTGCCGTCTCCGCTTTCGACGGACCTCGGCCGGGCCGCGTGGCAGAGCGGACACTTAGGCACGACGGAAATCAATCTCGAGGTGCGTGCGGGCCGCATGGCGTGAAACGTACCTATGCTGACTGGTGCAGACGCCATGATGAGGAAACACCCTTGTCACGGGGTCGTACGGGTAGGCAACGGTTAGCGAACCGTTTTTGGCCGATGAATGTCTAATCGGTCAGTCCGATCACTCTTCAGCAGCTACCGCCATGGATTTCGATCGATTTCCCGACGTTCGCTCTCTATTTCGCAGAGCAACGCCCGCCACTGTCGTAGCGGCGCTCACGCTTTGTCTGACACCTTTGTCCTCGGCGGCTCAGGATCCTCAAGCGGACATCATTCGCGGGCGCGTGACCGACGACTCTAGCCGGGCGATAGTGGGAGCCTCCATCACGGTCACTCGTGGACCCGATCGCGCCACGCAGGAAACGAAAACGGACAGCGCGGGCGATTATCGCGTCCGGTTCGACACCGGAACGGGGGATTACCTCGTCGCGGTCAGCGCTGAAGGGCTCCGGTCCGCGCGCCGCAGAGTGCAGCGTCAGGGAACCGAGCGGGAGCTCGTCGCCGATTTCACGCTCTCGTCCAACCTCGCCGAGCTGGAAGCGGTGCGCATCAATGCGACGCGGCCGGTCCGTGCGAGCAACAACGTCAATCCCACGCAGCTCGAGCCCGGATCGTCCGAGCGCTGGGCCGACGGCGTCGCCGGGCAGGTCGCGCCGACGGTCGCCGGAGATCTCAACGCGCTGGCCGGCACGATGTCGAACGTCACGCAGACGCCGGGCGGGATATCCATACTCGGCGCGGGCGCGGAGTCCAATCTCAACACGCTGAACGGGATGGGAATGGCCGCGGCGTCAGTGCCGCGCGCGGCGCGCACCGAAACGCGAGTCACCGGCGCGACGTTCGACCCGACCCGCGGCGGCTTCGCCGGCGCGAACATAGACGTTCGGCTCGGACCGGGAAGCAGGACCTACCAGCGCCGCAACGGCTTCGTCACGCTCGACCCGCAGGCGCTGCAGTTCGCGGATGCGACGGCGTTGGCGTTGGGAGCGAAGAGCGGCGGCTTCAAGGCGAGCTTCGGCGCCGACGGCGAGCTGATCCGCCGCGCGCTCACGTACAACGTCGCAGTCGAAGTCGCGCAGAACTCCAGCGATCCCGCGACGCTGCTGGACGCCGACGTCGAAGCGCTGACGCGCGCGGGAGTGTCACCGGATTCCGTCGCGCGACTGATCGCGCTGGCGAATCCCGCCGGTCTCTCGCTCAGCGGAAGCGGCATCCCCGGCAGCCGGAAGCGCGACGCGCTCACCTGGCTCGGCCGGCTGGACGATACACGCGACACGCTCAAAGTCCGCGCGCTCACCACGTACATAGGATCGGTCAGGGAAGGCGCACTCGGATTCGGCCCGCTCAGCGCTCCGTCCGCGGCGGGCGAGAGGCGCGAGCGCACGATCGGCGGACAGATCACACTGGGCGAATACGTTGGCCCGGGACGTCGCATTCTAAGCGAGACGCGCATCGCGGCGGGGAAGGTCTCCACCGAGACTACGCCGTATCGCGTACTCCCGGGAGCGAACGTCATGGTGCGCTCGCCCGGCGCGGACGGCAGCAACGACGTCGCGGCGTTGAGCGTCGGCGGGGGGCCGTTCTTCTCCGCCGACGACAGCCGGTGGACGATCGAAGGCGCGAACGAGACGATCTGGAACGCGGGCGGACGCCGCCACCGGTTCAAGGCGCTGCTCTGGGGACGCGCCGACGGACTCGAACAGGCGGGTGCTCCCAACCGGTTGGGCACCTTCACTTTCAACTCGCTGGAGGACTTCGCCGCCGGCGATCCCAGCAGCTTCTCGCGCACGCTGGCGCAGCCGACACGCGCCGGCAAGGTGTGGAACGGAGCGGCGGCGCTGGCGCACTCGTACACCAAGTCGCAGTTCCTCAGCGTGCTGTACGGCGCGCGCGTCGAGGCCGACGGCTTCTTCGATTCGCCCGCGAAGAACCCCGCGCTCGAGCAGGCGCTCGGCGTCGAGACGGGTGCAGCGCCAGCGCGCGTGCACATCAGCCCCCGCGTCGGTTTCATTTTCCGCTATAACCGCGACAAGGACAACGGGTCGGGGATCAATCAGTCGCAGATCGGCAGGTTCTACAGGTACAACACAGGAGTGATCCGCGGTGGCATCGGAGAGTTCCGCGACCTGCTGCGGCCGGACATTCTCGCCGAAGCATCGGCCGCGACGGGTCTGCCGGGAGGAACGTCGAACCTCTCGTGCGTGGGCGCAGCGACGCCATTGGCGGATTGGGCGATGTTCGAGTCGAACCCCGCATCGATTCCCACGCAGTGTCTCGACGGCAATGGTCCGCTGGGAGAGCGCGCGCCGCGCGTGACGCTGATAGACCCGTCGTACGACGTGCCGCGGAGCTGGCGCGCGTCGCTCGACTGGTCCACGAACATCTTTCAGAAGTGGCTGGTCAAGGTCGGCGGCCTGGCGTCGTACGATCTGTCGCAGCCGGGACTGGTGGATGCGAACTTTTCCGGCGTGCAGCGCTTCGCGCTGGCGAGCGAAGCCGGTCGCCCCGTGTACGTGACCCAGTCGGCGATAGACACGACCAGCGGGTCGGTGTCGGCAGCCGAATCGCGCAGGTCGGATCAGTTCGGCTCCGTGACAACTCGCGTGAGCGACCTGCGCGGATACGGCGGGCAACTGACGTTCGGTCTCTCGCCCGACGTGTTCAAGATGCGGGGCAGGTTCAATTTCCACGTGTCCGCCAACTACACGCTGCAGTGGATGCGGCGGCAGTACCGCGGATTCGACGGCGCGAGCTTCGGTGATCCGCGAGAGCGCGAGTGGGCCCCCAACTCGAGCGACGCGCGCAACGTGCTCGTGCTCACGGGCGGCTTTTCCAATCCGAAAGTGGGGACGATCACGCTGTTCGGCCGAGCGCAATCGGGTTTGCCGTTCACGCCGGTCGTGCAGGGGGACGTGAACGGCGACGGCCGCGGCGGTGACAGAGCCTACATTCCAAGACCCGCGACGGAGCCCGACGCCGCGCTCGCGAGCCAGATCGCGGCGCTCGCCGCCAACGGCCCCGCCGGCGCGCGCGACTGCCTCCGCGAGAATGCAGGCTCGGTTCCCGGCCGCAACTCGTGCAGAGGCCCAGGCACGCAGTCGCTGAGCATTCAGTGGGTGCCGCCGATTCCGCCGAAGTGGCGGCGGCGCGTATCCCCGAACGTGTATCTGCAGAACGTGCTCGCGCGGTCGTCCTACGCGGATCCGGTATTGCTGCTGCCGCGCGGCTTCGATCCGGCCGCCAACCGCTTCCGGTACGACGTGAATCCGCGCTTCGGCAGCAACCGCGCGGGCCGCTCGATCGGGCGCGATCCGTTCCGCGTCGTGATCGATTTCTCCGTGAACCTCTCGGTGGACTTCGACGTGCAGGAGCTTCGCCGCGCGGTGGAACCCGTGCGGATGGACGGCCGCTGGCAGCGGAGGACCGCCGATTCGATTGCCGCGTTCTACCTGTCGAACACGTCCAGTGTCCACAAGCTGTTGCTGTCCGAGAGCGATTCGCTGTTCCTGAGCGCGACGCAGATCGCGATGCTGCGGCAGGCCGATTCCGTGTACTCTGAGAGAGTGCGCGCCGTTTATCGCGCTATTGGAGAGCTGCTGGCCGCGGGACAGGGCAGCGCCGGCAAGACCGAGCTCGACAGCGTGCTCGTCGCGCAGAAGGCGTACTGGAAGATTTTCTGGGAGCAGCCGGAGATCGCGGCCGAGGCCGTGTCGCCGGCGCAGCGCGAGCTCATCCCGATGTTTCAGCGGATGCTGGAGACTCCCATGAAAGATCGCGAGAACACCCGGTGGCAGTTCGGAAATCCGGTGCGCTTCACCGACGCGCCCGCAGCGGCACCGCCCGGGCCCGGCGGTGTCAACATCCGCGTGCAGTAGCGTCGCGCAGTGAAACAGGGCCCGCGCTTCGACCCCCGAAGCGCGGGCCCCTGACGCGAATGTCGATCAGTTGGTGCTGAGGATGTACTCGTTGTACACGTCGCCGAGGTTCCTGATCTCGAGCCGGATGTTGCCCGTGGATGCCTGGTACCAGTCGAGGATGCAGTAATCCGTGAGATCGTTGTCGTAGGCGACGAGCGTACCCGCCGAATTGTAGACGTAGCAGTCGAGGTCCGTATCGCCATCGCCGCCCACGCGGATGGAGCCGCGCTCGCCGCCGCGGAAGCGGATCTCCCAGATGTCGGTCGAGTTGGAGAGAACGCGATCAACCGTCGAGCGAGGACCGCCGACCGCTCCCTTCGGCCCGCTGGCCAGCCGGTTCTGGAGCTGCGTCGCGAGGGCAGCGACGCCGGTGTTGCCACCCGCCATGGAGCGCGCGGCGGCGATCATCGCCCCCGGCTCGAACGTCACCGCCGCGCCGGACTTGGCCGTGACCGCGGGCATCGTGATGCCCCGCTTTCCGCTCAGCGCCGTCGGGGAAGCCTGCATGAGCAGCTCGGCGGCGGTCAAAAGCGACAGCGGGGAGTTGGTGCTGTAACCGTGATCCGCCAGGTTCGCGGCGAGCGCGACGACGTCCGCCGCGCGGGTGCCGGGAGAAACCGCCTTGGCCGCCGCGGGGACCTCGGCCTTCTTATCGAACACCGCGCACATCGCGCACGTGCCGCCCACGACCGTGCTGACTCCGGGCGGAACGCACGCTGCGGCTACGGCAGCGATCACCACCCCACACAGCAAGCTCTTCCGATCGAGCATCGAACGCATCGAACCCTCCGTTGATTGTATCAGTTTGTGTCGGAACAGCAGGTCAGCGCGCGCCGGATCCCAGTGCCGCGAGATCCTGCCGCGCGCGCGCGAACGACGGATCGACCGCGAGCGCGGCCCGGAAAAGCGAATCTGCCCTGGCCACATTTCCTTCGCTGTCACGCGCGAAGCGAGCACGAAGATACAGGTCGTACGCCTCGGGCAGCGGATCCCGCATGCGGATCCCGCCCTTCGTCAGACCGCCCGGAATGTGCGGCAGGAGCTCCCGCACGATGTCCCGCGAGAGGGAATCCTGCAGCGCGAACACGTCGCCGAACGGGCGCTCGTACCGTACCGTTCGGAGGCGCCGCTTGTCGGAGTTGCGCAGGAGCTTGGCGGTGACGCGCAGGCTGTCCTTCCACCGGCTCACGGCGCCTTCGATGAGGACGACGGCGGAGTCGGGTGAGTCGAGCACCTCCATCCCCGGCACGCGCTCCAGAGCCAGTGCCAGCTCTTCGGACAGCCCGCTGGCAAGATATGCGTGGTCACTCTGCGGGCTGTCGTCGCGGAACTGGGCAACCGAGACGCGCGGCTCGACCTTCGTTTCGCCCGCGGCAAGCGGCCCAATGGTCCACATGAGGGTCGCCGCGACAAGCACTGTGGGAACCGCGGCGAAGGCCAGCCGCCCGGAGCGAGTCCGGGTCGCGCGCGCGAACCAGCTGTCGCCCGTCCTCGGCGTGCCGAAAATCCACGTAATCGCGAGAACGACCGGGACCGATGCGAGCACCCCGAGCACGATTCGGCGCTGCCAGGTGGGCGTGGCTCCAAGCAGCGAGAAGATGTTGTTCGCGAGCGCGACGAAGGCGCCTACGGTGGGAACGTAAGTGAGCGCAGCGGTCTTTACCGGCGTCCTGGGCCGCCCTTCCGTCGCCATTCAAATATCCGCAAAATGGAGGTGCGCCTTGCAGGCGGGGCACATCGCCGTAAACTGGGAACGCACTGCAGATTCCGCAACACGGCTGGACGACGGCCCGCAACTCAATGAATACGGCGTGACCACGATTTGTCATCGAGTGCCCGAATGCTGATCCGGATGGCAATCGCCGCCCCCGCCGTCATCCATCTCTATAGATGAGCGCCGATCTCGGGCAGCTGTTGCTCCAGATGCGCTCCGAATCTGAAGAGGTCAGGAAAGCGGCATGGGCGGCATGTTATCAGGGTTATCGCGACTTGGTGTGGACGCGGGTCTTTTACGTGCTGCGAACGATCTCCTGGCTGCGAGAGCCGCGGGAGGCGACGGAAGACGTCACGAGCGATGTATTAGTAGGGTTGATGGAAGCGGCCGGGCAGTACAGGGAAGAAGGGAAGCCGGAAAAGTGGCTCGCGCAGGTCGCCGTTCGCGCCGCGCTCCGCGCGCGCGAGAAGCTGACCGGAGACTGGAAGGGACGGCAGGGCTCGGGGGCGAAGCGGCGCAACGTCTCATTCGAGGATGAGGCGAACGCGATCGCAGCGGAGCTGGACTCGGTGGATCGGGACGAGCTGCTCGAGCTCGAGCGGCGGATCGCGGAGCTGCGCTCGAGCGCCGAGCCGAAGCATCAACGCTGGGCCGAGTTCATCGATCTGTACCGCGATGGCTACGGCTACGAGGAGATCGGAAAGAAATTGAACCTGACCGAAGCAACCGCGCGGAATTGGCTGGTCGCAATTCGCAAGTACCTCGTGTCTCCGTTGAGAGCGCCGAATGGCTGAGGATATGAACGGGACGCATCCCGATGCCGCCGAGCTGCAAGCGCATGCCGACGGAGAAGCGATGGACGAGCGCGTGACCGCCCACGTCGCATCGTGCGCCGAGTGCCGGGAGGAGATAGCGGCCATCCGCCGCGTGACGGCGGCACTGAGCCTCGGGAGCAAGCCGTCCGCTTCGTTGACGGAGAAGATTCGCGTGCGGCGGGCTGAGGCTGCTCAGGGAGCTCCGGTGATTTCCTTGCGTGCGCGGCGAACGCGGCGTCGGGCTTTCCTGTTGCCGGTGGGACTGGCCGCGGCCGCGGCTCTGGCTCTGTTCGTTCCGCGAGCGTGGCGGGAGCCGCCCCCGGAGGAACAACCGCCATCCGGCGCCAAGGGAGCGACGCCGCTCGACACCCTGGCGAACGAGACGATCGTGACCGAATCGGGCACGACTTCGATCGATTCGGTGTCGTGGGATATCAGCGGGCCGGGGATCACAGCGGAGCTGCGTTACGTCACGGGCACCGATGAATCACTCCGGGCCGCGCGGCTGGCGGAGCGTGTTGTGGAAGGGCTCATGGATGCCGGCCTCGAGCGATCTTCAATCACGATCCGACCCGTGGCGGCGCAGGATCAAACTCGACCGCTGCCGCCCGGCGCGGTCGGAGTCACGCTGCGCCGGCTCGCGCCGTAACGCAGCTCAGCGGGAGTAGATCTCGATCCTGCGCGTGACGGCCGTCCAGCCGGTCACGGCGCCCGCGTCGCCGTCCGGACCTCCTCTCGAAGCGTCACGGATGATGTCGACAGGACAGCGCGGCAGCTCGGTCACGAGCGGACGGAGGCTGTAGGGGTCGGAGCTGACGACCACCTTGATGTTCTCGATCCCTTCCGGAAGGGACGGCGTGATTTCGCGCAGCAGCACCGGTTGGCTCATCTGCTCCGGGGTAAGCCGCGTCTGCTCGGGGCCTCGAGGCCAGACGACCGCCGGCACGCCGGCATAGCCGGCGACTCCCGCCGTGAGATAGAGCGCGGAGCGTTGGACTGCTTCGTCAGGCACCTCGACCCAGACCCAGACACCGTATCGCTGCCCGACGTGCACCGTGTCGACCATGCTTCGCGGACGGCTGGCCGGCGCTCGCGCGCTCGCCGGCAACACGCGGACTTCGACCTTGAGATTCGACGGCGGCTGGTCGTTGCGCACGAGATTCATCGCGGCGATCGAATAAGCCCGCCGCAGCGGCGTGCACAGCGAACGAACATTTCCCATGTAGCCGCGGACCGAATCGGCGCCGACCGGCGCGGCCCTGCCGGACGAGATGTCGGCGACCAGCGGCGGAAGCTCGTGCCCTTCGACGATCACCTGGTACGCGTCGCCGCGGCGGCGCAGCTCCGCCATGGCGCGCGCCGGCTGCGTCGTCAGCTCGAGCCATGGCACTCGGGCGAGCGAATCGCGCAACGCCCGGGCATTCGGGTTGACGAAAAGGCGCAGGCGATCGAGCGCCATCGCGCCGGCGGGCACCCGGCTCAGCGTCGCGCGCGCGCCGCGCGGTATCGGCCGCGCTCCCGGCAGGATGCTCGCGAAGGAAGACGCCTCGAAGATCGAGTCCACGCGCACCTGCGCCAGACGCCCGTCGCGAAAGTCGGTCTCGCCCGGCCCGTACACGTCGTACAGCGTGCCCTTGCGCACACCGTGCAGCGCGCCCGCGTCCAATCCGACGCGACCGGCGCCGGCGCCGACGACGATGGAATATCCGCGCGCGGGCACGACGGCGGTCTCGCCTACCTTGAAGATCCGCGCCCCGCGGTCGCCCTCGAGCTGCGGCGTCTGGCCCTGTCCAACTTTCGTGCGCACCTGTTGCAGCAAGTCGTCGAAGCGCGTGTTGGGGCTCGCGCCGTCGAGTGCCTGCGCGAGATGCCGAGTGAATACGCCGGACACCACCGCGCCGGGGTGGAACGTCTTCTCGTACGCCAGCTCCGACGACGACGCCGCGGTGAGCAGGGTGTGTTTCGGGTTGCGCCCGTCGCCGAGCAGGTCGCCGGCGGCGATCCGCTCGAAGGGCGGCGGCCGCGGTCCGCGCGCGACCGGCGCGGTCGAGCTGGTGTCGGGCGAGCCGCGGGTAACGGTACCGGAAAAACAGGCGTCCACGATCACCGTCACGTTGCCCGTGCCGAGCGCGCGGAGAAACGCGTTGATCTCGTCGTCGAGCAGGAGGTGCCGCGGGTTGTGCGGGTCCCGCGCGTCCCACGGCACGAGCGCCTCGTCGTAGTTGTCGCCGGGAACTCTGCGCGACTCGTCTTTCGTTCGAATCGCGTCGATGTCCTGGTCGGGGGCCCACGACCCGTGTCCCGAGTAGTAGATCACGACGACGTCGCTGCTGTCGGTCGCCCGCGACGCGAGCCAGCGAAACGCCGCCGTTATGCCCGCCTTGGACGCCTGCTGATCCACGAGCACGCGCTGGCTGGCCGCGTCATCACGGAAGCCCCAGCGGCGCAGCGTGTGCTGCATCCGCCGCACGTCGGTGCGGGGGCCCTTCAGGTTCTTGAGGTCCTTCCATTCGCTGGCGTACTTGTAGTTGCCGGCGCCGATCAGCAGCGACAGATGCCGCGGCGCCCGCTGCGGCGCGCGCTCGCCGGTGCCGGCGAAGCCGGTGAGCGTCGCCGCGAGGGCGACACCGGCGAGCGCGAAGATCCTTTTCTTCAACGGTGTTCTTACCTCTGCCGCAGGAACTCCCGGATGGACATGCCGCTCTGCCGTCCTTCGGGCTGCGGCGTCTGCCGTGCGTTGTAGTTCGACTGCGTGTATGCCAGGGTCTTTCCGCGAACGCCCTGCATCAGCGACGAGAAAGTCGCGTTGTCCGGCGACGCCTCCATCGCTTCCGCGAGGTAGTACGTGAACACGCTGATCGTGCCGCCGTACTTCGGCCAGCCGGACGCGGTCCACGACAGCTGATCGTCCGACGACGCGGCGAGCAGCAGATGCCGCTCCGGCTCACCCAGCAGGTCGGACACGTTGCCGGACTTGCTCACGGTCGAGCCCGCCGGCGCGTTGTCCGTCAGGAACGACGTCGGGATCGTAAGGTTGCCCTGCACGTCGCTGAACTTCACTTCCTTGGCCTGGCCGCCCGCGGCGCCCCTCGTGCCCGTTCCGGAGAAGCACGCGTCCATGATCACGAGCACTCTGTCGGTGCGGAGCCGGTTGGCGAGAAAGCCCAGCTCGTCGTCGAGCAGTATGCCGCCGCGGCCATCGGCGCCCCACATGACGAGCGCTTCATCCACATCGTCAGGCTCGGGGTCGAGAGTCCCGGTGAGAGCGAGATTCTCCTCCATCTGCATTCCGTGACCGGAGTAATAGAAGACGGCCACGCCTTCCGGTCCCGCCTGCCCGAGGTGCCGCAGGAACGCTTCCGCCAAGTGCTCCCGCGTCGCCTCGCGATCGGTGAGGTAGATCACGTTCGCCGGCGCGAAGCCGTAGCGCTCCACGAGGATCCGGCCCATGAGTCGCGCGTCGGCGACCGGCCCGTCCAGATTGTTGGCGATGCCCTGGTAGTCGTCGATGCCTACCATCATGGCGTACCGGCCGTTCGGATCGCCGCCGCCGGGATAGCGCGCGGCGTAATCGATGGCGGCCGGGCGCTGCGCGGCGGTGTTCGCCGCGCTGCCGCGATCCACGCGCAGCGTGTAGGCGCCGGTGGCGCCTTCGCCGTAGCTGTTCGCCAGTATCAGGTACGTGCCGTCGGCCGGTAGCTCGGCGGTGATACGCGCATTCCTGTCGCCGGCGCCGTCGTCGTCTTCGGCTACCGATTCCATGCTCGCGCCGGCCTGCTGCGCCAGAATCAGATACGCGTCGAATGCGGACGATTCGAGCGTGATCTGAATCCGCTCACCCTGCCTCCCATCGTACGTCCACTGGTCGAAGTGGCTGCTGTCCGGGAGCTTCGGGTCGGTCGCGTCGAGCGATCCGGTGACCGCCTGCCCCAGAGTCAGCGACGTGGGCGAGGACTTGGCCGCGGTGCTGACACCCGCGAGCAACGCTTGCTTCGAGACCGGATCCTTCGCGTCACTGGTGCCGCAGGCGAGCACGAGGCCGGTGAGCAGGGTGAGGGCTGGAGACCGCAGAATTGAGACGGACATGTGGGGGCCTTGTTGGTTCGGGGTGGTTGAGATATTGCGCGATGAATGTCTGTGCCGCGTCAATGCGTTCGCTCGCGCGCGGGCGGCTGCGACACGGTGAGCGTGTACTCGCCGCGCGAATCGCGAGCGAGAGCGTTGGCGACCAGGATGTAGCTCCCGGTCGTATCCACTGTCCATTCGATGAGCGAGTTCGTGTCCTCGCCGCTGTCGTCGTCGTAGGTGACACGCATGAGCGAGTCTCCCTCGACGCGATACAGGTACAGGAACGTATCGAAGGCCGATGACTCCATCGAGGCGCGCAGCACCGAGCCCGCCGCCGCATCGAGCTGGTAGGCATGGAAATAGGAGCCGTCGGACAACGTCGAATCGCCGTCCGCGAGCGCGCTCCGGACCGGGACGCCGGACTGGATCGCTCGCCGCGGAGCGGCAAGTATCAGCCGCGACGTCGCTTGGTTGGACGTGCCGGAGCTTTCTTCACCGGTCTCCGCGGCGCATGCGTCGTCGCAGGGAGCGAGCATGATCGTGTACCTGGCGACGCTCGCGGTGTCGCTCGGGGCGTATGCCGTGGCGACCACCAGATACTCGCCCGCGGCCGGCAGCGTGGCCACCAGGCGGGCATTGACTCCGTCCCCGCCATCGTCATCGGTGTCGACGATCCTCACCGCGTTTCCGTCCAGCGACGCGAGGTACACGTACGGGTCCGTGTCGCGCGACACCATCGTGATCACCACGCGCTCGCTCGCGCGGCCGGTGAAGCGATACGATTGGAAGCGGCCCTTGCCGGGGAGCCGCGGCGTCCGCTCGACGAATTCCCCGGCGACGGCCGTACCCGGCGGCAGGGATCGATGCGGCGCGACCAGCGCGAGGCCAAGCTGCGCGCGCACGCCGGCGGCGGCGACGGTGCTCGCGAATGCGGCGCTCTCGGACTCGGGGCCCTGCGCGACATGGAGGATGTACGACCCCCTCGACGACCCCGAATACGAGGTGGCTACCACGACGTACGTACCAGCGCGGTCGACCTGCCATTCGACGAGCGAATTGGTGCCCTCGCCGCCGTCGTCGTCGGTCTGGACCTGGCGGAGCGAGTCTCCCTCGACTCGCAGCACGACCAGATACGGATCGAATTCCACGGACTGGAGCGATGCGCGCAACGTCTGCCCGGCGGCACCCTCGAATGAGAACGCATGGAACGCGGCGCCGTTCCGGCGCGCGTCGGCGGTGGTGAGCGAGTCCGCCACGACTCCGCTCCGCGGCATCGCGCGCCGCTCCGCGCGCAACACGAGTCCCGGCAGGCGGGGCGACCGGACCACGGGCGTGCCGTCGTCCGCGGCGCAGGCGTCGTCGCACGGGCCGCGGCTCAGCGTGTACGCGCCGGCGCCGCGCGCGCTGTCGGCACTCAGCGCCGACGCCACCAGCAGATACGTGCCGTTCTCGGGCAGCGTGGCCACGAGCCTGGCGTTGACTCCTTCTCCGCCGTCATCGTCGCTGCCGATGACGCTGAGCGAGCTGCCGCGGACCAGCGCCAGATCGAGATACGGATCGAATTGCTCCGCATTCATGTTGATGACGATGCGCTCGCCAGCGCGGCCCTCGAAGCGGTACGACTGGAAGCGGCCTCTGCCCGGCATCTGCGGGGCAGACAACGGCAGCTCGGCGCTGACGGTGTCGCCGGCGGGGAAAGGCGCGAACGTGGCGGCGAGAGCGGGGAGCAGCCTGTCGCGCCCCGCCGAAGTCTCGCCCACGGCGCATGGCCCACCCGCGGCGCAGGCGGCGCGCATGTCTTCGAGGGAAAGACGATAGTCGCCGGTGGCGCTGGTCGAAAAGCTTCCCGCGACGATCAGATAGTCGCCGGCTTCGGCGAGCTCGACGGAGAGCTGTGCGTCGAGGCTTCCGCCGCCGTCGTCATCGCGCTCGATCTCGCGCAGTGTACCATCGCCGAAATGGTACAGCTGCAGATACGCGTCGAAGTCGCCGGAGCGGTTGGTGATCACGACGCGCTCACCGGCCCTGGCCGTGTAGCGCCATGCTTGGAACGGCTTTCCATCCGGCAGCGTCAAGCTCTCGCTCTCGAGCTTGCCGGCGACCGTATCGCCCAACGCGATCCGCGTCGCGGGCGCGGCGAGGACGGTGGCCTCGGCCGACGCCTGCGGGATTTCCGCGCCGACCTCGCAAACCCGGAGCGAAGCGCACGCGTCCGAGAGCCGCATGAATGACAGCGCGTAGCTCCCAGTGTCCGCCACGGTGAGACCATTCGCCAGGACGATGTACTCACCGGTATCGGGCAGCCGCGCGGTGACCATCGAGTTGTTGCCGGCGCCGCCGTCGTCGTCCGACTTCACCACGACGATCGTGTCGCTGTCCAGCCGCAGGAGATGAAGGAACGGGTCCATGCGGCCGATGTCGGGCGCCGTCGACGAGAGCAGGATCGCGACTTCGTCGCCGGCCGCGCCCGTGAAACTGTACGCGTCAAAGAAGGTGCCGTCGCCGAGCATCGCGTCGCCGCGACCGAGCCGCGCCGACACCGTGTCGCCGAGCGCGAGGGGAGCCCTGCGCGCCGACGGAACGGAAGCGAAGAGAGCGCGCCTTTGACCCGGACCTGCGGTAGGCTCGCACGGTCCGCCCGCGGCGCACGCGGCGGCCAGCGACCGCAGGCGCAGCGTGTAGCGACCGACCGTGTCGGGGCGCAGGCTCGTCGCGACGATCACGTACGTTCCCGTCGCGGGCAGCTCGACCGCGAGCTGCGAGTCGCGCGTGTACGGCGCGTCGTCGTTCTCGCGAATGGACTCCGGTCCGCTCCCGGTTTGGCGGGCGAGGATCAGATACGTGTCGAAGTCCGGCGAGCCGTGGTCGATCACGATCCGCTCGCCTTCGCCGCCCTCGAAGCGCCAGGCGTCGAAGAAGCTGCTGTCACGCAGGCGCGAATCCGCGCGCGTGAGCTCGGCCGGAATGGAATCGCCCACGGCGATGGACCGCGCGGCGGCCACGTCGATGCGGCTGATCGGCGTCAGGTCGCCGGGGGCGGCGCCTTCCACGGCGCAGGGCCCGCCGGCAACGCACGCTTCCGCAAGCGTCGAGAGCGAGATCCGGTAGCCTCCGGTTCGTCTCGCCAGCAGCGTGTTCGCGACGATGAGGTAGTCGCCGTCCGCCGGGATCCGTATCGCGAAGCGCGCGGTCCTGGCGCTGTCGGCCAGCTCCATCTGCAACGGCTGCTGCGATTCACCGCGCGCGTCCACGAGCATCGCGACCGCGTCGAAGTCCCGCGACTCGAGCGCGACGGCGAGGTCCTGTCCCGCGCGCGCCGAGAAACGCCACACCTGGAAATACGAATCGTCCGGGAAGATGGGATCGCTCGCGGTCAGCGCCGCTTCGTGTGTGGCTCCGACCGTGATGGCGCGCGCCGGCGCGCGCCGGGCGTGCGTTCCGTAACTCGGGCCGCTGGACGTGCCCGAGTCCTGCGCCGCGGAGACGGCGGGAAGCAGCGGCGCGGCCAGAGAGAACGCGAGCGCGAGCGAGCGGATGGCGGGCATGGGAGGCGCGGCTACCTGACGATGAGCGGGAAATCCTGCGGCGGTATCCGCATCCACGGCTCCTGATCGACGACGCCGTACTGCTTCGACAAGACGGGAAGAACCCGCCGCGCGGCGCTCGCGAGATCATCGATCTTCCGTACGGCCGGGCGATCGCCGGGCTCCGGCTCGTGCTGCAACAGCGCGGCGGTGAAGAGGCCACGACCGAGGAGCGCCGACTCCTTCGCGGCGCCCGAAGGTTGCGTCGCCGCCAGGATTCCGGCCTCCGCTTCCATGCTCAGCGTTCTGAACAGGCTCTGCCCCACCGCCTCTTTCCCAACGAGGAAGTTGCCCATCGATCCGGAGTTGCATGCGTCGAACACGAGGAGCTTCGAGGACGACGCGATTCCGCTGAGCCAGATCAGCAGCTCGCCGGCGTGAATGCCCTTGCTCGCGAGCAGCTTCCAGTCGCGCAGGTCGGTGACCTCGACGGACGTGAGGAAGAAGCTCTCGGTCTGGGATTGGCCGCGCTTCGCCAGCGCGCCGTGTCCCGCGTAGAAGAAGACGAACGTGTCGTTCGATCCGACGCTGTCCGCCAGCATCAGGAACTTGGCTTCGATCGCGTCCTTGGTCGCGGCGGCGTCGAACAGCGAGTCGACCCGAACGCTGTCAAAGAGCGGCGAGGCCTGCCGCCGCAGGGAATCGGCGAACGCCCGCGCGTCATTGCGCGCGAAGGAAAGTGCGGGCGCGTCGTCGCGGTAGGTATCGATGCCGATGGTGAGGATGTGCAGCGTGCTGCCCGCCAGTGGACTCGTTCCGTGGACGGTCTCGCGCGCGGGCTCCGACGCGGCTCCGGCCGCAGTGTAGGCGACCGCTTCGAAATTGTTGGCTCCAGGGATGAGATCGGTCTCGAAGACCCAGGAGTTGGCCGGGCACTCCGCGCCGGTCTCTTCCACTACGGCGCGCGCGCGGGCCGGAAGCTTGGCTCCATCCACCGCCAGCTCGACCTTGCCGATCCCGCCGCCGCGGTCCTCGGCGGCGACGCAGATCTCGGCGGTCTCGCCTCGCGTGGTCTTCCTGGTCTCGACGAACAGAATGCGGACGCCAGGCGCCGACGCCTTGCCGGGCTCGGCCTTGGCCTCGGTCGCGGGCGCGGGAATCTTGTCTTTGTCGATGCCGGCCTGCGCGGACGCTCTGCCGCCAGCGAACAAAGCGCACGACAGCGCCGTGAGCGCGAGCGCACGGAGGGTCATTTTCATTTGCATGGAGTTGCTTTCAATCCAACCGGGGAGCTTCAACCTTACGGTACCCGAAGGCGAAAGTAAACAGGCGTAACGAAAGGTCCCTGACCACTCATTACGGCGGCGGCGCGCGATGTCATCGCGGGAACGCCACCATGCTCTCGTGGCCCTCGCGGTCGACTGCCGCGACCCCGAAGAAATAGTTGTCGATGATGACGTTCTCGAGCGTGTACTCCGTGACGTTGCCCACGAACCGCGACCGCGTCCAGTTCACTTCGCTCGGCTTTCTCCAATAGATCCTGTAGCCGAGCAGGTCCGGCGCATCGACGGCCTTCCAGCGGAGCGTGGGCGAAGGCTGCACAGCGCCGCGAATCGAAACCGAGTCCGGAGCCGGGGGAGCCCAGGCCAGCGAGATGAGCGTCGCCGCATCGAGCGCGGTCATCGCGGCGGCGTACTCGAAGTTCACGTTTTCGATCACGTCGCCGTAGGCGACGCCGTTCTCGGTACGGAGGTCCTGGTGCTGGCGCGTGTAGTCCTCGTGCGTTTCCATGAGCCGGACCGCCGGGTAGCCTTCATTATAGAAGGGGGTGTGGTGCCCCCCGCGGCCGTACCGGTCGAGCCGGTAGATGATCTCGACGTCGAGATTGGGGAAGTACGTGTCGGCGACCCTGTCGATGTAGCGCGCGAGCTGGCGCGACGGCGTGTCGAGCTCGCCTCCGGTCGTCAGGATCCGTCGCAGTTCCGCGGCCGTGGTGGTCGGCGGAAGGCCGGGCGCGAACACCCGCGCCGCGGTATTCTCGATGACGCCGTCGATCCCGCTGATGTTCCCGACCATGTCGTTGTTGATGACAGCGTCGAGATTCCAGCCTTCGGCCTTCGCCGCGCGCGCGACGATGCCCCCGCCGAACAACCCCTGCTCCTCACCGGACAGGCCGGCGTAGACGATGGACGCGTCGGGCTGGTAGCGAGTGAGCAGCCGCGCCGCTTCGAGGATGGCGGCGATGCCGCTGGCGTTGTCGTTAGCGCCGGGCGAGTCGGAAGTGTCGTTCAGCGCATTGGTGACGCGCGAATCGATGTCTCCGCTCAGCAGGACGTACCGGTTCGGGTCCGAGCGCCCCCGCTGGATGGCGACGACGTTGACCACGTTCACGTCCCGCGGGATGCGGGGCATGGAGTCGCCCTTCACGACGTCGGAGATGTAGCGCACCTCGAGACATCCGCCGCACGCGTCGGAGATCCGACGGAACTCGTCGAAGATCCACCGGCGCGCGGCACCGATTCCGCGCGTCGGGGACAGCGTGTCGGACATGGTGTGCCTGGTGCCGAAGCCGACGAGCGCGCGGATGTCCCGCTCGATGCGCTCCGACGACGCCGCGGCCACGATGGCGTGGATGCGCGGGTCCTCGAATGAGGGCGGATTCGGCGTGGCCGTCTGCGCGCCGGCGAGGGCGGGCAGCGTCAGCAAAGCGGCTACCAGAGGTATGACAGTCGCGCGTGATACCATTGACCTCCAAAAAAACGGTGGACTTTCTCGACGTCGCCTCAAATTTGGCGAAAGGTTGGCAAGAAAAGTCCGGCCCGCTGGAGATCAAATCCGCGAAAGGCCGGCCGTTCTCTCCCAAGGCCGGCGTTCTCTCCTAGTGGCTCAGCGTGGGGTGGCCCACAGCTGAATCTGGAGTCGAGCGGTTAGGCGCGCCCTCCTGCCGCACCGCTGCCCAGGAACCGGTTGTACAGCGCGGCCAGGGCGGCGAGTGCCAGGCCGGTGCCGACGACCCAGACGACGAGCCAAACGAGGAAGCCGCCCCAGGCCATCGAGTACCCCATTCCAGCCGCGCCGCCCATCCCGCTCATCCCGCTCACTCCGCGGTGCATTGCCACGCCGCCGAAGGTGCTCCCCGCGGGCGTGACGGCTACGACGAGCGCGCAGAGGAGAATGACCAGGCCGGCGACCGTGCTGCCGGCCAACCCGAGGGCGCGAGGATCGAGCCTCATGGATACCTCCGGAAAAGAAGGTGAAAGTCGCCACATTGACGGTGGACCCTTTCCGGAAGCCGCGCAAGCAGGTCTTCGCGCATCATGCGTAGGGCAACCCCTGAGGGCTCGGCGGGCGGCGGGCGGGTTGATATAGGGGGACGGGGTATATAGATTGCCGCGGCATGTCGACGACCGAATTGCTCGTGATGGCGGCGGGGCTCGCCGGAATCGTGTGGGTCAACTGGTACTTCTTTGTGGCGGGCCGAGCCGCGGCGACCGTCCGGGGATCCGAGGTCGTGATAACGGTGGACAACGGCTACTCACCCGCGACGATCCGCGCACGGGCCGGCGTTCCGCTCAGGATCGTGTTCGATCGCAAGGACGATTCGAGCTGCTCGGAAGAGGTCGTATTCCCGGATTTCGGCGTCCGGAAGTTTCTCCCGACGGGCGAAAAAACGACGATCGAAATCACGCCGCCGAAGCCGGGCCGGTACGAGTTCATGTGCGGCATGGCGATGCTACGCGGGACGCTGATAGCGGAAGAATGACGCACACCAAGGTCCGGATCCCGGTAACGGGAATGACCTGCGCCGCGTGCCAGTCGCGCGTGCAGTCCACCCTGCAGAAGCAGCCCGGCGTCGAGGACGCCGCGGTCAATCTCATGATGGGGAACGCCACCATCACGTACGATCCCGCCGAGACCAGCCCCGAGCGGTTGGTCGAGGCGGTGCGGGAGACCGGATACGGCGCCGAGCTGGCGGCGCCGGATCTGTCCGCGTTCGACGAGCAGGAAGCGCGAGACCGGGCGCAGACGGAAGAGTTTCTCGATCTCCGGCGCAAGGCGATCGTGAGCGGGATCGCGGGCGTGATCGCGATGGCGCTGTCGATGCCGCTCATGGCGGACGCAGCGAACCAGGCGCACGGACCCACGGCCGATCCGTTCATGCGCTGGACCATGACGTCGCTCACGCCGTGGCTGCAGTCGGTCGCGCCGTGGCTGTACGGGATTCCGGCGCAAGCGCTGTCCTACGGCCTGCTCCTGCTGACCGCGGCCGTGATGTTGTGGGCGGGGCGCCACTTCTACACCCGCGCATGGACGGCTTTCCGCCACCACGCCGCGGACATGAACACACTGATCGCCGTCGGCACGGGCGCGGCGTTTCTGTACTCGCTCCTGGCGACGCTGAGGCCCGGCTTCTTCGTGAGTCGCGGGATCCCGCCCGACGTCTACTACGAGGCGGTGATAATCATCATCGCGCTCATCCTCGCGGGCAACGCGCTCGAATCGCGCGCCAAGAAGCAGACCGCCGCCGCGCTGCGCGGGCTCGCGAGCCTGCGGCCGAAGACGGCGCGAGTGCTGCGCGACGGCGCGGAGGTCGACGTTCCGGTCGAGAGCGTGCAGCACGACGAGACTATCGTGCTCCGGCCCGGTGAGCGGGTGCCCGTCGACGGCGAGGTGCTGTCGGGGGAGAGCGCGGTGGACGAGTCGATGCTCACCGGAGAATCGCTCGCGGTTGCGAAGAAGACCGGCGACCGGATGATCGGCGGCACGGTCAACCTCACGGGATCGGTGCGATACCGCGCGACGACGCTCGGCGCCGACAGCGTGCTGGCGCAGATAGTGAAGCTCATGCGCGACGCGCAGGGATCGCGCGCGCCGATCCAGCGCTTGGCGGACAGGATCAGCGGGATCTTCGTGCCGGTGGTGATCTCGATCGCCATCGTGACATTCGTCGCATGGTTCGTCACGGCGGACACGGCGCCGGCGGTGCGCGCGTTCGCTGCGGCCGTCGCGGTGCTCATCATCGCCTGCCCGTGCGCGATGGGACTGGCGGTGCCGACGGCGGTAATGGTCTCGACCGGCAAGGGCGCGGAGATGGGCGTGCTGATCAAGGGCGGGGAGGCGCTGCAGCGCGCCGGGGATCTCACGGTGATCGCGATGGACAAGACTGGCACCGTGACGGAAGGGAAGCCGACGGTGACGGACATGGTTCTGGCTCCGGGCGGTCCCGTGCAGGACGAGACCCGTCTGCTCCATCTGGTCGCGTCGCTCGAAGGATCCAGCGAGCATCCGCTCGCGGACGCGGTCGTGCGCTACGCGGAGAGCCGCGGTATCGCGCGTGCCGGCGTGGAATCGTTCTCCACCGTTACGGGCAAGGGTCTGTCCGGCGTCGTCGATGGCGTGAGAGTCGCGGCTGGGAACGAGGCCATGGTGTCCGACGCCGGCGCGGACGCATCGTCGCTGCGTTCCGACGCGGATCGGCTGTCCGCGGAAGCGAAGACGGCGGTGTACGTGGCCGCGGACGGGAAGCTCGCGGGACTGCTCGCGATCGCGGATCCGATCCGAAGCACGTCGCGTGACGCGATCGCGCGACTGCAACGACTGGGACTCGACGTTGTTCTTCTCACCGGCGACAACGAGAAAACCGCGAGCGCAATCGCGCGGGAGGCAGGCATCAGTCGCGTGGTCGCCGGCGTGCTCCCCAAGGGAAAGGTGGAGGAGATCAAGCGCCTGCAGAGCGAAGGCCAGGTCGTCGCCATGGTGGGTGACGGGATCAACGACGCGCCCGCGCTCGCACAGGCAGACATCGGAATGGCCATCGGCACCGGGACCGACATCGCGGCCGAGGCCGCCGACGTGGTGCTGATGCGCGGCGACCTGGGAAGCGTGGTGCAGGCTGTCCGCCTGTCGCGGCGGACGATGCGGACGATGAAGCAGAACCTGTTCTGGGCGTTCATATACAACGTCATCGGAATCCCGATCGCGGCGGGCGCGCTGTATCCGGTGCTCGGACTGCTGCTCAGTCCGATTCTCGCCAGCCTGGCGATGGCGTTCAGCTCGGTCAGCGTAGTGACCAACAGCCTGCGGCTGCGCGGCTTCCGCGCGGCGGGATGACGCGATGGCTCCCCAAGGAAAGGCACGAGCGGGAGAAGCAGCGGTGGCGTGTGGCTGCGGAGTGGAAGACCGGAACGAGCCGGGCCGGAAGGCCGCGGCCGTCGATCCCGACGCCAAGATCAGAAACCTGAAGCGGCTCCGCAGAATCGAGGGCCAGGTGCGCGGGCTGCACAAGATGATCGAGGAGGATCGCTACTGCGCCGACATCATGGCGCAGATCTCCTCGGTCAACGAGGCGTTGCGCGGGGTCGGCCGCGAGCTGATGCGGAATCATTTGAAGCATTGCGCGACATCCGCGATCCGGGCGGGGGAGAGCGAGGCGGAAGCCATGTACGACGAGCTTCTGGACCTCATGCACCGGTTCAACCGGTAGGGCCTTCGCGGTTAGCTCAAGGCCGCATAAGGGGTTAACGCACGGTTATTGCGGTCGTCCAACCAACGAATCACCCCCCTCGCCCGTAGTTCGGGAGACGGCGCCGAGCACGTCGCGCTCGAGCGCCCGCCAGACAAATCTTGAGGACTTAATGCAAAGAAAGCGCATGATCGCGGCGGGTGCCGCGCTGCTCGTTATCGTCGTCGCCGGTTGGATGGTGAGCCGGGCCAACTCCGAGAAGGAGTCTCCCTACCGGTTCGCGACCGTCGAGCGTGGCGATCTCGAAGCTTCCGTGTCCGCCACGGGTAAGCTCGGAGCCGTGACGACGGTGCAGGTCGGCACACAGGTCTCCGGGCAGGTCTCCGCGATCCATGTTGACTTCAACGACCGCGTGCGCAAGGGACAGCTGATCGCGCGGATCGATCCGACGCTGCAGCAGCAGGCGGTGCGCGACGCGCTCGCCGGTCTCGAGCGCGCGCAGGCCGAGCGGGCCCAGGCGCAGCGCGAGTACAATCGCAACAAGCAGCTGTTCGATCGCAAGGTCCTCACTGAAGCCGAGTTCAACAACGCGCAATACACGCTCGCGATCGCCAACGCGTCGGTGAAGTCGGCGCAGGTCACGCTGGATCGCGCGCGGCAGAATCTGTCGTACACGTCGATCTACGCGCCGATCGACGGGATCGTGGTCGAACGCAACGTGGACGTCGGCCAGACGGTGGCCGCGAGCCTCTCCGCGCCGCAGCTGTTCCTGATCGCGAACAACCTCTCCCAGATGCAGATCCTCGCGTCGGTGGACGAGAGCGACATCGGTCTGATCAAGGACGGGCAGGAAGTCCGCTTCAGCGTGCAGGCCTATCCCGACGAGACTTTCCGCGGGACCGTGCGGCAGGTACGGCTGCAGTCGGTCACGCAGGAGAACGTGGTGAACTACACAGCTGTCGTGGAGGTGGACAACTCGAGCGCCAAACTGCTCCCCGGCATGACCGCGACGGTCGATTTCCTCACCGGCGCGGCGAAGAACGTGCTGCTCGTCCCGAACGCCGCGCTCCGCGTGCGTCCGACGACGGCGATGCTGGAGCAGGTGCGGGGACAGATGGAGGTTGCGCGCAATGGCGCGGGTGACACGACGCGCCGGCGCGATTCCGGCGCCGCGACCGACAGCGCGCGCCGCGCGCAGTTCATCGCCGCGCGCCGGCAGGCTGGCGGAGGTGGCGGCGCGCCGGGCGGACCCGGAGGGCAGGCACGTCCGGGCGCGGGCACTCCGCGACCGAACGACATGGTCATGCTCTGGTACGTGGACAAGGACGGGAAGCTCGGCGCGGCCAGGGTACGCACGGGATTGAGCGACGGACAGAAGACCGAAGTTCGCGGCCAGGGGATCACCGAGGGCATGCAGGTGATCGTCGCGGTGACGCAGAGCGATCAGCCGGCCGGCGCAGCCAGCCCTTTCCAGGCAGCCGGACAAACGCGTCGCGGCCCGGGCGGGTTCTGATGATGGCCAACGAGAGCATCCCTCCCGTCATTCACGTCGAGTCGGTGACGAAGGTGTACGAGATGGGAAAGAACAAGGTCCGCGCGCTGCGGGGCGTGGACCTGGAGGTTCAGCGCGGCGAGCTGATCGCGGTCATGGGAGCTTCCGGCTCGGGCAAGTCCACCCTCATGAACATCCTCGGCTGCCTCGACACTCCGACGTCGGGCAGCTACCACCTGGACGGGATTCGCGTGGACGGTCTCACGCGCAACGAGCTGGCGCAGCTGCGGAACGAGAAGCTCGGGTTCGTCTTCCAGGGCTTCAATCTTCTGTCGCGCACGAGCGCGCTCGACAACGTCGAGCTGCCGCTGCTGTACGATCACTCCGGCCGCAAGCGGGACACGAAGGCGCTCGCCGCTGAAGCGCTCGATCGGGTCGGTCTCGGCGACCGGATGGACCACCATCCGAGCGAGCTGTCCGGCGGGGAACAGCAGCGCGTGGCGGTTGCGCGCGCCCTCGTCACCGAGCCGGCGCTCCTCCTCGCGGACGAACCGACCGGAAATCTGGACAGCCGTACGTCGGTCGAGGTGATGGCTCTCTTCCAGGAGCTGAACGATCAGGGGATAACGATCCTGCTGGTGACGCACGAGCACGACATCTCGCGGTACGCCAAGCGAGAGGTCGAGGTGCGCGACGGCAGGATCATCCGGGACGAGCCCGTTCGGGATCGGCACGTCGCGCGCTCGGACCTCAGCGAGCTCCCCGACCAGGAGCTGGTGGCGGCCCCATGAGAAAATCGGTGCTGGTGAAAGTCGCCGTGCAGAGCATCCTGAAGAACAAGATGCGGAGCCTGCTCACCATGCTCGGCATCGTGATCGGCGTCGGCGCCGTGATCGTAATGGTCGCGGTAGGGCAGGGGGCGCAGTCGCGCATCGAGCAGCAGATCCAGAATCTCGGCACGAACATGATCGTGATCACGCCCGGCTCCAGCCAGCAGGGCGGCGTCAGCCAGGGCGCGGGCACGTTCAACCGCCTCTCGCTGGCCGACGCGGAAAAGCTGAAGCGCGAGGGCGGCCAGCTCTCGGGCGTGACGCCGGTGATCTTTACGCGCGCGCAGGCGATCGGCGGACAGGGAAACTGGCGGACGATCATCAACGGCGTCGCCACGGATTGGCAGACGATCCGCGACTGGCCGCTGAAGTCGGGAACGTTCTTCTCCGAGACGGACGTGCGCTCCATGCGCAAGGTCGCGGTCCTCGGCAGCACGGTGGCGACCAATCTCTTTCTCGGCGCCGATCCGGTCGGGCAGCAGGTGCAGCTTCGCGGAGTTCCCTTCACCGTGATCGGCGTGCTGGAGACGAAGGGACAGACCGCCAGCGGAACGGACCAGGACGACGTGATCGTCGTCCCTTATACCACGGCGCAGACCCGGCTCAGCGGCTGGGCACGCGTATGGCAGATTCTCGCGGCGACCTACTCGCCGACCGACATACCGGCAGCGCAGCAGGAGATCCGGATCTTGCTGCGGGAATCGCATCGGCTCGGCGCGGACGACGACGACGACTTCACGATCCGGAATCAGACCGAGCTGGCGGACGCCGCCTCCGGCACGACGCAAGTGATGTCGTATCTGCTGGCCGCAATCGCCTCGATCTCGCTCCTCGTCGGCGGAATCGGCATCATGAACATCATGCTCGTATCCGTCACCGAGCGGACACGGGAGATCGGAATCCGGATGGCGATCGGCGCGCGCGGCTCCGACGTGCTGACGCAGTTCCTCATCGAGAGCGTGGTGATGAGCCTGCTCGGCGGAATCATCGGCCTGCTCGTCGGCTTCGCGGGCGCGGCGATCCTCGGGAAGATGACCGGGTGGAGCACGGCCACTCCGCCCGAAGCGGTCGCAATCGCGGTCGTGTTCTCCGCGGCCGTCGGAATCTTCTTCGGCTTTTATCCAGCGCGCAAAGCCGCGTCGCTGAATCCAATCGAGGCTCTCAGGTACGAATGAAAAACAAGGCTGCGTGCTGCGTGCTGCGTGCTGCGTGCTGGACGGCACTTGGCGCGGTGATGTTTTTGGGGGCGCCCGGGCTTCAGGCGCAAACGGCTCAGGTGATCACTTTCCGCGACGCGATCAGGATAGCGCTGGATCGGAACACCGCGCTCAAGCTCGCGCGTAACGCGTCGGAGCTCGATGAAGTGGCGCTGCGGCAGGAGCGAGCGCAGCGCGTGCCCGATTTCAGGTACAACGCTTCGACCGCGCAGACCTACGGCCGCACGTTCAACCAGAGCGAAGGACGCGTCGAGAACCGCAGCACACAGACGGTGAACACGGGCGTGCAATCGAGCTTCCTGCTGTACGACGCGTCGGTCTCGCCGTCGATCAGGGCCGCGAGGCTGGGCGCCGAGGCCGGCGATCTGGACGTGGAGCGAACGCGGCAGACGGTGGTGTTCACCGTGGCGACGAACTTTCTCGGCCTGATCCAGAATCGCGAGCAGCTGCGGGTTCGACGGCAGAGCCTGGCCGCGGAGGAAGCACTCGAAGCGCAAATCAATGAGTACGTGGAAGCCGGCTCGCGGCCGATCGCCGATCTATACCAGCAGCAGGCGGTGGTGGCGAGCTCGCGGCTGGCGGTGGTGGACGCCGATCGCGCGGCACAGCTCGCCGAGGTGGATCTGATGCAGACGCTGCAGCTGGATCCGAGGGGCGAGTACGAGTTCGTCGCGCCGGAGTTCGACGAGGCCGCCTCGGCGCAGCAGTATCAGTTCGACAGCCTGCTCGTCCGCGCGCTGGCGCAGCGCGTGGACCTTGGAGCGGAAGAGATCAGGCTGGAGGCGGCGGAGCAGGGACTGCGCGCGGCGCGCGCGGGGAGAAGGCCGGCGCTCTCGCTCACGGCCGGCTACAACACGGCGTACAGCAGCGCCACCGAGCTGAACTTCGTCGATCAGCTCGATCAGCGCCGCGGCGGGTCGGTAGGTCTGGGACTGTCGCTGCCGATCCTGGATCGGTCGGGAACGTCAATTGCCACACAGCGGGCGCGCATCGCCGCCGACAATGCGCGCATCTCGGTCGAGGACCGGCGGCAGGAAGTAGCGCTCCAGGTGCGGCGGGCTCAGCTCGATTTCCAGTCGGCGCAGGAGCAGCTGCGCGCGGCGGAGGCGCAGCAGCGCGCGGCCGAGCTCGCGCTGCAGACCGTGCAGGAGCGGTACGAGGTCGGAGCGGCGACGCTGGTCGAGCTGACTCAGGCACGGGCGGTGGGTGTGCAGGCCGCGAGCGCGATCGTGAGCGCGCGGTACAATCTGCTCTTCCAGCGCACGCTCATGGACTACTACATAGGCGTATTGAATCCGGAGACCGTGAGATGACCGGCGGGCCGTTCCGCGAGATCAGCCACAATCTGCTGCGAATAATGGCGGGCTTGCTGTTCATGCAGCACGGCGCGCAGAAGCTGTTCGGCTGGCTGGAGGGCAGACAGGTCACCGACATCGCGTCGATAACGGGAGTGGCCGGCATTCTGGAGTTCTTTGGCGGTGCGCTGATCGCGCTCGGATTGTTGACCCGGCCTGTGGCCTTCATTCTCTCCGGCGAGATGGCGGTGGCGTATTTTTGGCGGCACCTGCCGGGCGGCTTCTGGCCTATTCTCAACCGGGGAGAGCTTGCGGCGCTTTACTGCTTCATCTTCCTCTTCTTCGCCGCGCACGGGCCCGGGACCTGGAGTCTCGACGCGCTCCTCCGACGCAGGAAGCACGGAGCAGCCGCCGGGTAGCCTGTCGGACTTGCCGCGTACGCTCACGCTGCGCGACCTCGTCCTCTTCTACATAGTTGCCGTCTTCAATCTCCGCTGGCTGCCGGTCGCGGCCGCGGCGGGCCCGGGCGCGATCGTAATCTGGATCGTCGCCTGCCTGACGCTGTTCCTGCCGCTGGCGCTGTGCGTGGTCGAGCTGTCGTCGCGGTACCCGGAGGAGGGCGGGATGTACGTCTGGAGCCGCCGCGCGTTCGGCGACTTCGCCGGATTCATGACCGGTTGGACGTACTGGATGTCCAACATCCCGTATTTCCCGGGCGTGCTCTACTTCGCGGCGGGGAACGCGCTGTTCGTGGTCGGCGCGCAAGATACCGGGCTCGCCGCGAGTCCCGCGTATTTCATCATCGCGGCCGTCATCGGACTCGCTATCGCCGTGCTCCCGAACGTCGCCGGCATGCGCGTCGGGAAGTGGGTACAAAACGCCGGCGCTGTCGGAGTCTGGATTCCGGCGCTCGTGTTGATAGCGCTGGGAATGATCGGCGCCGCGCGGTTCGGCAGCGCTACGAGCTTCTCGCTCCCCACGTCCATGCCGCCGCTGGCGTTGAAGGACGTATGGTTCTGGTCGACGATCGCGTTCGCTTTCGGCGGCGTGGAGACCGCTTCGATGATGGCGAGGTCGGTCAAGGATCCGCGGCGCACGATTCCGCGAGCGATCGCGATCGCCGGAGTCACTATCGTCACGCTGTACGTGCTGGGCACCATCGCCATTCTCGTGGCGATCCCCGCGGCGGAAGTCGGAGGGATCCCGGGAATCATGCAGGCCATCACCCGTGTAGCCGGGCGGGTCGACGCCGCGGGTATCGCTCCGGTAGCTGCCGTGTTCATCACTGTGGGCGCGGTCGGAGCGGTGGGCGCCTGGCTCACCGCCGTCGCGCGGCTGCCGTTCGTCGCCGGGCTCGAGGGCCGGCTGCCGGCGTCGTTCGGGAAGTTGCACCCGCGGTACGGCACGCCTTACGTCGCGATGCTGGCGCAGGCAGCGATCACCGTGGTGTTGATCGTCGTGGGGCAGGCCGGCACCGACATCCGCGGCGCGTACAACGTCATGATCAGCATGTCGATAATCGCCTACTTCATTCCGTTCCTGCTCATGTTTGCCGCCATGATCCGGCTGAGCCGCGAGCCGGCACCGGAAGCCGCGTTCACCATCCCGGGTGGAGCGCGGGGCACGATTCCCGTCGCCGTCCTCGGATTCGCCACCACGCTCGTCGCCCTCGTGCTGGCGTTCATCCCGGCCGCGGACGAGGCCAACAAGCCGCTGGCGGTCGGAAAGATCGTCGGGCTTACCGCATTGCTGCTCGTCTCCGGCGCCGCCATTTACGCGCGGAGCGAGCGCGCACGTCGAATCTCCGCGAGCCGCGGGATAGTTTAGGGCATGACTCCGCTCCCGATCGAGATCCACGCGGACATCGCCAAAGCGTCGACTTTGCCGGCCGACGTGTATCACGCACGCGAGTATTACGATCTGCAGAAGGACAGCGTGTTCGCGCGGACCTGGCAGGCGGTGCCGGACGTAGCCGGCGCGCGCGCGCCCGGGCACGTGCTCCCGTTCAAGCTGCTCGAAGGATGCCTGGACGAGCCGCTGGTGTTCACGCGCGACGAGAGCGGCACCGCGCACTGCCTGTCGAACGTGTGCACGCATCGCGGCGCGTTGGTGGTGGAAGGCGAAGGCCACATGAAGACGCTGCGGTGCAGGTATCACGGGCGCAGGTTCGCGCTCGACGGCACCTTCACCGCGATGCCGGAGTTCGAGGGGGCGGAGGGATTTCCCTCGGCGGCCGACAACCTGCCGAGGCTGCCGCTCGGGGAATGGGGGCCGCTCGCGTTCACCGCGCTCGAGCCGGGGATGAGCTTCGACGACTGGATCAAGCCGGTGCGCGAGCGGACCGACTGGATGCCGCTCGATACGTTCACGCTGCACGCGCCGACGTCGCGGGATTACGTCATCGACGCGAACTGGGCGCTGTACGTCGACAACTACTCCGAAGAATTTCACATCCCGTACGTGCACGCGGGCCTGTCCGACCAGCTCGACTACGGCGCGTACCGCACGGAGCTGTTCGAGTACGGCAGCCTGCAGCTCGGCTTCGCGAAGCCCGGCGAGACGGTGTTCGAGCTGCCCGCCGGCCAGCCGGAGCACGGGCAATCGCTGGCGGCGCTGTACTTCTGGCTGTTCCCCAACCTGATGCTCAACTTCTATCCGTGGGGGCTGTCCGTGAACGTCGTGCAGCCACTCGGCCCCGCGCGCACGAAAGTCTCGTTCATCTCGTACGTGTGGCGGGAGGATCTGCGGGACAAGGGAGTAGGCGCCGGGCTCCACCTCGTGGAGATGGAAGACGAGGAGGTCGTCGAGTCCGTGCAGGCCGGCGTGCGCTCGCGGCTGTACGATCGCGGCCGGTACTCGCCGAAGCGCGAAACTGGAACTCATCATTTTCACAGGCTGCTCGCCCGCTTCATGAGCCAGGGCGCGCGGTAAACTTGACTTCATCCAATGAAAAACACGGCCCGTGTCCTACTCGTGATTCGCGGAGCGGCGGCGGCCGCGCTGCTCGCCGCGTGCTCGACGCCCGTCAACTCCGGCGTGATTGCGAGCCGCACGGGCGGCGCGGAGATCCTGTGGGACAGCTACGGCGTGCCCCACATCTTCGCGAGCGACCGCAACGCTCTGGCGCGCGCGCTCGGCTGGGCGCAGATGCGGAATCACGGCGATCTGCTGCTCCGGCTGTACGCGCAAGCGCGCGGGCGCGGAGCGGAGCTGCTCGGCGCGGATTATCTGGAAGCCGACCGGTGGACGTGGACGATGGGCATCCCCGGACGGTCGACCGAATGGCTCGCGGCGCAGTTACCGGAGATGCGCGCACACATATCCGCGTTCGTCGACGGGATCAATTCCTTTGCCCGGGCACATCCGGACATGGTGGGTGACTCGGTGCGAGCCGCGCTGCCGATCGTCGAGACAGACGTGATCGGCCACGTGCAGCGGACCTCGTTGGCGGCATTCATCGCCTCCCGGGATCAGGCCGACGAAGACACGCGGGCCTGGAAAGAGCGCGGGTCCAACGCGTGGGCCATCGCGCCATCACGCTCGGCGAGCGGCAACGCGATGCTGCTGGCCAACCCTCACCTGCCCTGGACCGATTTCTTCACTTGGATGGAAGCGCAGATCGTCATGCCGGGACTCGACCTGTATGGCGCGGCGCTGGTCGGCAGTCCGGTTCTGCAGATCGCCTTCAACGACCAACTGGGCTGGACGCACACCGTGAACACGCAGGACGGTAACGACCTGTACGAGCTGACCCTGGAGTCGGGCGGCTACAGGTGGGACGGTGGCGTCCGCGCGTTCGAGACCGAGAGGCAGCTGATACCGATTCGGGGCCCGACACCGCGCACCGATACTCTGCTGATCCGCCGATCGATTCACGGGCCCGTCGTCGCGGACAAGCCCGGCAAGGCCGTGGCGCTGCGCGTCGTCGGCCTCGACATGCCGCGGGTGCTGGAGCAGTGGTGGAACATGGGGAGCGCGAGAAATCTCGCCGAGTTCCAGGCGGCGATAAGGCCGAACCTGATCACGGGGCAGAACATCACCTACGCCGATCGCGACGGCCACATCATGTACTTCTACGGGGGAAACACCCCGGTGCGGACCGCGGGCACACGCGCGCACTGGGAGGGAATCGTCCCCGGCGTGACCTCCGCCAATCTCTGGACGACCGTGCACGGCTTCGACGACATGCCGAAAGTCGTGGATCCGCCGAGCGGATACGTGCAGAACGCGAACGATCCGCCGTGGTGGTCCACGTTCCCGGTCGCGCTCGACCCCGCGAGATTTCCCGCGTACCTGGCGACGAGAGCCATGTCGCTGCGCGCGCAGCGATCCGTCGCGATGCTCGAAGCGGATCCGAGCATCACCTACGACGAGCTGGTGGGATACAAGCACTCCACGAGAATGGAGCTAGCCGACAGAGCGCTCGATGACCTGCTGCCGCTGGCCGCGGCGAGTGGCAGCGCCGCCGTGCGGGAGGCCGCGTCCGTGCTCGAGCGATGGGACCGGAGTGCGGATGTGGACAGCAGGGGAGCGCTGCTGTTCGTCGAATGGTGGCGCGCGCTCGGGCAACGGACCGCCGCCGGCTCGAGCGTGTGGGCCCGCCGGTGGAGCGCGGACGCGCCGCGCGCGACGCCTGACGGACTGGCGGATCCCGCGGCCGCGGTCGCCGCTCTCGAGACGGCGGCGGCCACGGTAGCGCGGAGATTCGGCGCGATCGACGCGCGGTGGGGCGACGTGTACAGGATCCGTCGCGGCACGCTGGATCTGCCGTCGAACGGCGCGGCGGGAACGTACGGGGTGTTCCGCAACGTCGGATACGAAGCTGCGGGCCCAACCAGGTATCGCGCCGTCGGCGGCGACAGCTACGTAGCCGCGATCGAATTTTCCAATCCCGTTCGCGCGCGCTCGATCATCGCCGTCGGCAACGCCTCGCGTGCCGGCTCACCGCATCGCACCGATCAGCTCGCGCTCTTCTCGGCGAAGCAGCTCAAGCCGGTATGGCGCGCGCGCGCGGATGTTCTGGCGCACCTGGAGATGCGCGAGCAGTTCTGAGCATCGGAATGCGCGTCGCGCTGTAGAAGCTCGCATATTTGCACGATGCCCAGACCTTACGTTCTTGCCGAGGCGACGTGGAAGACCGTATCAGCCACGAAATTCGACTTGGCGATCCTGCCGTGGGGAGCCACGGAAGCGCACAACTACCACCTGCCGTACGGCACCGACGTGTACGAGTGCGACTACTTCGCGGCCGAGTCGGCGAAGCTCGCATCGGCGGATGGCGTGCGCGTGGTCGCGCTGCCGACGATCCCGTTCGGAGTGAACACCGGCCAGCTCGACATTCCGCTGTGCATCAACATGAATCCGAGCACACAGGCGCTGGTGCTGCGCGACGTCGTGAGCTCGCTCGACCAGCAGGGAATCCACAAGCTGCTGATCCTGAACGGGCACGGCGGCAACGACTTCAAGCAGATGATCCGCGAGCTGCAGCCCGCGACGCGTGTATTTCTGTGCGCGGTCAACTGGTGGCAGATAGTGGACGGCCGGGAGTACTTCGAGGACCTCGGCGATCACGGCGGCGAGCTCGAGACCAGCGTGATGCTGCACTGCCATCCGGAGCTGGTGCGTCCGCTCGCGGAAGCCGGCGAGGGCAAAGCGCGGCGGCCCAAGATCACGGCGATGCGGGAGGGTTGGGCCTGGTCGCCGCGGAAATGGACCCGGGTCACCGACGACACGGGCATCGGGAATCCGAAAGCGGCGACCGCCGACAAGGGCGAGCGCTACGCGAGCGCGGTCACGTCGAAACTTGCGGAACTACTGCAGGAGTTGGCCCGGGTTGATCCGAGTGATCTTTACTCATGACGTCCGGCTCCTCGTGCAGCAGGCCCACGCGGACACAGACGACGATCATCGCCAGCAGCGGAACCGCGACCAGGAGCCCCAAAAAGCCGAACACGATCGCCATCAACGCCTGAACCACGATCGTCAGCGCGGGCGCGAGATCGATTCCCTCCTTCATGAGGACGGGAATCAGGATGTGGTTCTCCAGGAACTGGATCAGGATGTAGGCGATCGTGACAAACAGCGCCTTTTCCGGTGAATCCACGAAGCCCATCGCGATCGCCGGGATCGCGCTGATGATCGGGCCGAGCGTCGGCACGAACTCGAGGAGTCCGGCGAGAATTCCGAGCGGTACGGCGGCGCGCACGTCGAGCGCGAGCAGGACTCCCGTGGTCACCACGCCGATCACGACCATCGCGATCAGCTGGGTCACGAGCCATTTGCGCAGCGTAGCGCCGATCGCGCCGAACACGACCGCCGCGCGCTCGCGGTTCCTTGGGGGCAGCAGGCGCAGCGCCCCGCGCTGATACAATCCCGGGTCGACGGCGACGTAGATCGTCACGAAAAGCACAAGAAGGATCGCAGCGACCACCGCGAGGGTCGAGCCGAGCACGGGAAGGAAATAGCGTCCGGCGCCGCTCAGCTGCGACATGATCCGGTCGCGCAGCCCTTGCGGATCCTCCGTCACCACCTGGACCGGCGCCGTCGGGGACTGGCCATTCGCGGTGGCCCGCGCGAGCGAATCGGCGTTGGGCACGCCCAGGAGGGTTGCCAGGACGCCGCCGCCCTGTCCCTCCACCCACCTCTCGAGCTTGTCGAGCGCCTCCGGCAGCTTCTGCCTGAGCTCGGTGGTCTGCTCCCGGACGGTCGGCCCTATCCACGTGCCGAACGCTCCGAGCAAGCCGATGAACGCGAGCACTATCAGCGGGGCGCCGATGGCGCGTGGGATCCGCAGCTTTTGCAGACGATCGGTGCCGGCGCTCACGGCGATCGCGAAGAGGACGCCGAGGAAGACGACGAGGACGATGTTGCGCGTCCGCCAGAACAGGTGCAGGACGACGTATAACGCACCCAACCCGACGACTATCCGCAGCGCGGTCTTGTCGCGCGTCGTGCCCAGGCCGTTCATGGGTGCCATTTTATAGTGATGGCCACCGTTGTGATAGCCGGGAATGAAGCGGGGCAAGCCGATGGGTGACGACGCAGGGCCGGCTCCCGATACGGGCGACATGCCCGCCGAGGAGTTCCGCCGGTACGGACACATGCTCGTGGAGCGAATCGCCCGTTATCTCGAAGACGTGGAGCGCTCGCCCGTGCTCAGCCGCGCGCGGCCGGGAGATATCCGCGCCGCGCTGCCGCGCTCGGCGCCGCGTACCGGCGAAGACATGGCGACGATCCTCGCCGACTTCGACGACAAGATCCTGCCGGGAATAACCCACTGGAATCACCCGGGCTTCATGGCGTACTTCGCCATCACCGGATCGGGTCCGGGGATTCTCGGCGAGCTGCTGACCGCCGCACTGAACGCGAACGGCATGTTGTGGCGGAGCAGTCCCGCGGTGACGGAGCTCGAGGAGGTGACGCTCGACTGGCTGCGGCAATTGCTGGGCTTGCCGGAGCCGCTGTTCGGCGAGATCACCGACACGGCGTCGTCGAGCACGCTGTACGCGCTCGCCGCCGCGCGCGAGTTCGCCGACATCGACATTCACCAGCGCGGAATCGGCGGCCAGCGGCTGCGCGTGTACTGCTCGACGGAAGCGCACTCGAGCGTGGACAAGGCGGTGATCACGCTCGGACTGGGCAGCGAGGGACTGCGGCACATCGCGGTGGACGAGCGGTTCCGGATGCGGGCGGACCTGCTGGAGGCCGCGATCGCGGAAGACAAAGCGGCCGGGATTCGTCCGCTCGCGGTGGTCGCGACCGCCGGCACGACCGGCACGACCTCGATCGATCCTGTTCCCGAGATCTCCGACGTGTGCGAGCGCGAAGGAATGTGGCTGCACGTGGACGCGTCGTACGCCGGCGTCGCCGCGATCGTCCCCGAGAAGCGGTATGTGCTCGCCGGTGTCGAGCGGGCGCATTCGCTGGTGGTGAACCCGCACAAATGGCTGTTCGTCCCGATCGACTGCTCCGTGCTGTACACGCGCGAGCCGGCCGCGCTCAAGGCGGCGTTCGCGCTGCCGCTCGAGATCCTGTACACGCCCGAGCCGGGCGTGACCAATCTCATGGATTACGGAATGTCGCTCGGGCGCCGGTTCCGGTCGCTCAAGCTGTGGTTCGTGCTCCGGTACTTCGGCGCCGACGGCATCATCGCGCGCCTGCGCGAGCACATGCGGCTGGCGCAGATCGTGGCGCGCTGGGCGGAAGAGTCCGATACGTTCGAGCTGTGCGCTCCGGTGGAGCTGTCCACGGTCGTGTTCCGGTACAACCCGCCGGGGCTCGCGCCGGCCGCCGCGGATGCGGCCAACGCGAAGCTGCTCAAGCTCGTAAATGAGAGCGGCGAGGTGTTTCTTTCAGGAACGAAGGTCAACGGCACGCAGGTTCTCCGCCTGGCCATTGGCAATCTCCGTACGACCGAGCGACACGTGCTCCGCGCGATGGAGCTTCTCGAACAAACGGCAAAGGGATTATGAGAATCGTCACTTCCTGCGCATTGGCGCTCTGCCTGGTCGCGGCCGACCGCGCCGAAGCGCAGCAGCGCGACAGAAATCTGGAGCGCGCAATGCGCGTGCTGCGGAGCACGCCGCTGGTGGACGGCCACAACGACCTGCCCTGGGCGATCCGGGAGCACGAGATGCGCCCGCGGGACGTGGAGGCGTACGACCTCCGGCTGCGCACTTCCGGCCACACCGATCTCGACCGCCTGCGGCGGGGGATGGTCGGCGGACAGTTCTGGTCGGTGTACGTTCCTGGAGAGGCGCGCGACTCGGGTTATGCCCGGCTGCAGCTGGAGCAGATCGACATCGCGCGGCGCGTGATCGCGAAATATCCCGACCGGTTCGCTCTCGCGCTGACCGCCGACGACGTTCGCCGCCAGTTCAGGCGCGGGCGGATCGGATCGATTATCGGCATGGAAGGCGGGCACGTGCTGGAGAATTCGCTCGGCGCGCTGCGAGCGTACTACGATCTCGGCGCGCGTTACCTGACGCTCACGCACAACGTGACGCTGGATTGGGCCGACGCCGCGACGGACACCGCGCGGCACGGAGGCCTGACGGGCTTCGGCGAGGAAGTGGTGCGCGAGATGAACAGGCTCGGCATGCTCGTTGATCTGTCGCACGCTTCACCGGCGACGATGAGCGACGCGTTGAACGTCTCCGAGGCGCCCGTCATCTTCTCGCATTCCTCCGCGCGCGCCCTCGCGAACGTTCCGCGAAACGTGCCCGACTCGATACTTCGCCGGCTGCCGGCGAACGGCGGAGTGGTGATGGTGACGTTCGTTCCCGGATTCATCTCGCAGGAGTTGATCGACCATGCGGCGGCGGGGCGGAGGCTTGGCCGCGACACGACGAGCGCCGAGTTCCGGGCGTGGCGCTCGACTCCGCGGCCGAAGGCGACGCTCGCGCAGGTGGCCGATCACATCGAGCACATCCGCCGCGTGGCCGGGATCGATCACGTCGGCATCGGCGGCGACTTCGACGGGATCAGCGAGGTCGTGGTGGGGCTGGAAGACGTGTCCACGTACCCGGCGCTGTTCGCCGAGCTGGCCCGCCGCGGGTGGAGCGACGGCGATCTGCGGAAGCTCGCCGGCGAGAACGTGCTGCGCGCGATGGCCGCGGCGGAGAACGTGGCGAGCCAGCTACGCTCGCGAAGACCGGCTTCTACCAAGACCATCGTGGATTTTTGACGTGCGGGCGCGCGTCGCCACGCACCGGAGCTCGGTCGCGCGCGCGCTGCTGTGCGCCGCGCTACTCGCGGCCGGCTGCGGAGAAACCGAAGAGCCGGTGAAGTGGGCCGCGTCGATCGACGGTCCGGACACGGTCGCGCCAGGTTCGGTAGTGCGCGTCACAGTCGAAGCGCGATCAGGCCGAGGCTGGTATTTCTATTCGGCGACTCAACCCGCGGGCGGACCGATCCCCGCGAGGATCTGGCTCGCGGACAGCACGATCTTCCGTCAGGCAGGGCCCCTCGGCAGCTCCGAGCCGTCGCGATCTTTCGACAGCGTCTTCGGGATCGATCTCGAGAAGTATCCCGGCAGAGCCTCGTTCACGTTGCCGGTTCGCGTGCCTCCGGAGGGGAGCTCCGGGCGCCAGGAGATCCGGGTAAGCGCGCTGTATCAGGCTTGTAACGACACCATCTGCCTGTCGCCGAAGACGGTGACGTTGGCGGTGCCCGTAGTGATCGATTCGCGCTGAGCGCGAGGTCAGGCCAGCCGCTGCCGGATCATCGAATCGAGCGCGGGGGGCCCGATGGGAAAGGTGAACGACTGCGAGTTGGATGGAGCCGCGGCTCTCCTGACGTAGTCCGGCTCGCGGGAGGCGCTGAACAGGATGAGCCGGGCGCCGAGCGTGTTCGCCGTATTCACGAGATCGCCGGTGCAGTCGCGGTGATCGCAGTCCACGATGACGACCCGCGGAAGAAGCCGCCGCATGGCCTCTTCAGATCTCTCGTCCGGCCCGGCGAAGACGACCGAATGGCCCGTCGTCTCGACGAGCAGCGCAAGCAGAGCCGAGATCAGCTCCTCGCGGGCGAAGATGAGAACGCAGACCGGGTCCGACATCTACACCTATTGAAGGACGGAACGGCGAAAGTCCTTGCAGGACCGCAATACGCAGGCCGCGAACCCGTGGAGGGGAAGCTTGCGCAATATGTTCCCCTCTGTATGTTGCCTACTCTCGCGCTGCAAACAGATGGCCACTCCCACCATTTCTCCGTTTTTCCTTGAGTTTTCTCGCCGATTTTTCCGATGAAGCGGCAGGCAAGGGCGGATTGGCCGCAGGGGGACTTTCCGGCGCGACTGTCGCCAGGCTGCGCTCGGTCCTCGGCAAGCACATCGAGCATCCCGATGAAGCCGACCCTGAGCTAGCTCTGGTTCTTCGCCAAGTCGTGACCGAAGCCCGGCACCGCCAGATACGGGCGGAGCAACTGGTCGTGAGCTTGAAGCACGTCTGGGATTCACTGCCGGAGGCCCGTCACGTGATCGACCGGGAGGCGCAGACGCTGGTGAAGCAGCGACTGATAACGCTGTGCATCAGGGCGTACTACGGGAGATAACGGGTCTTGGCTGTTAGTCCGTGGTCGTTCGTGGTTAATTGCTGGTTGCCAGGATTCGGCCCTCGCCGTCGCGGCACGCCAATCGCCAACACCTGGAGCTACTAGCCGACAACTAATAGCCAACAGCCACAAAGCGCTTCACGAGGCTCTCTCCTGCCCACCGTACTTCCTCCAAAAATCCGACGACATCTCCTCGCGGAGCTGATCGATCGTTTCCGCGGACGTCGCGCCGAGGAGCTGGTGGGGCCCATTCGGGGAGAAGTGCTTGGCGCGGACAGGCTGGCCGAGCGGGCGCGTCATGTCGCGCGCTCCCACCGGCTGGCTCCGCCGCAGAAGCGCCGGGGGCCGGAGCCGCTGCTCCAGCGGCTCGACGGCACGCGCGAGATCCTGGCGCGCGTCTACTCCGCGCTCAATGACGGCGCCGAGCGCGAGGTGGACATCAGTCCGGCGGGCGAATGGTTCCTGGACAACTTCTACATCATCCAGGAGCACATTCGCGAAGTAAGAACCAGTCTCCCCCGCGGTTACTACCAGGAGCTGCCGAAGCTCGCCGGCGGACCGCTGGCGGATCATCCGCGGGTGTACGAGGTAGCGACGGAGCTGATCGCCCACACCGAGGGCCACCTCGACCTCGAGAACATCACGCTGTTCGTGCGCGAGTACCAGCGTGTCGCGCCGCTGAAGCTCGGCGAGCTGTGGGCGATTCCGGCGATGCTGCGCCTCGGGCTCGTCGAGAATATCAGGCGAATGGCGCTGCGGCTGGAGGCGCGGCTGCGGGAGGTCGCCGTGGCGGATCTGTGGGCGATCCGGCTGCACACCGCCAACCAGCAGTCGGACCAGGCGCTGTCCACCGCGCTGAAGGAGTTCGTCGATCACCATCCCAAGCTGACACCGACGTTCGTCGCCCGGTTCCTCCAGCAGCTGCGCGGATACCAGTCGAACTTCACGCCGCTCGTGTGGCTCGAGCAGTGGATCGCGGAAGACGGACCGACTACGGAAGAAGCGGTGACGCGATCGAACCGCCGCGTGGCGCTGACGCAGATCACGGTCGTGAACTGCATCATGAGCCTGCGGGCGATCAGCCGGCTCGATTGGAAGTCGTTCGTGGAATCGCAGAGCGCCATGGAGCGCGTGCTGCGGCGGGATCCGGGCGGCGACTACGCGTGGATGGCGTTCGGCTCCCGGGACCAGTACCGGCACATCATCGAAGGGATCGCCAAGCGATCGAGCCAGTTTGAGGAAGACGTGGCCCGATTGGCTGTCGAGATGGCGAGCACGGGCGAAGGACGCGAGCGGCACGTCGGCTTCTACCTGGTCGACGAGGGACGGCTCCGGCTGGAAGCGCGGACGGGTTACATGCCGTCGTGGCGGGAGCGACTGCACCGGCTCGTGCTGCGGCATCCGAACGCGACGTACTTCGGCGGGATAACGATCGCGACGCTCGGCTTCCTTGCCCTGCTGTGGAAGCTCATCGATCCACTGAGTACGGCGCAGCAGGCGGTGCTGCTTCTGCTCTCGGCGATACCGCTGAACGAAGTGGCGATCAACCTCGTGAACCAGCTGGTGACCTACCTGCTTCCGCCGCGAACGATTCCGCGCATGGAGTACAGGGAGACGGGCATTCCGGAAGAATGCCGGACCGTGGTCGTGGTCCCGACGCTTTTCGGAAACGTCGGGGCCGTGCGGGAGGCGCTGGAGCACGTGGAGGTGCAGTTTCTCGCGAACCGCGATCCGCTCCTCCACTTCGCCATACTCAGCGATTTCACGGACGCGCCGACGGAGCATCGGGAGGGCGACGACGAGATAGTCGAGACCGCGGCCACTGGCATTCGGGAGCTGAACTCGAAGTACGCTGCGGCGGGCCGCATCGGCGACGCGTTCTATCTCTTCCATCGGCAGCGTCTGTGGAACCCGAAGCAGGGCGTGTGGATGGGCTGGGAGCGCAAGCGCGGCAAGCTCTCGCAGCTCAACAAATTCCTCCGCGGGGGAGCGCTGGACGCGTTTTCCGTCATGGTCGGCGATACGGCGCCGCTGCAGGACGCGCGCTACGTGATCACGCTCGATAGCGATACCGTGCTGCCGCGGGACGCGGCGCAGATGCTGGTGGGAACGATGGCGCATCCGCTGAACCGGGCGGTGTACGACCGGCGCTACGGCCGCGTGCTGAGCGGGTACGGGATCATGCAGCCGCGCATCGGCGTCTCGCTGACGAGCGCGCATCGCTCCCGGTTCGCCGCGATTCACTCCGGGCATCCGGGCGTGGATCCCTACACCACCGCCGTCTCGGACGTGTATCAGGACCTGTACGCCGAGGGCAGCTTCGCGGGGAAGGGTATCTACGACATCGAGGCGTTCGAGCACGCGACGGAGGGTCGGTTCCCCGAGAACCGGCTGCTGAGCCACGATCTCATCGAAGGGACCTACAGTCGCGCGGCGCTCGTCACGGACATTCAGCTGTACGACGACTATCCGACGCGGTACCTGGCGTTCACGCGGCGGAAGCACCGGTGGATCCGGGGCGACTGGCAAATCTCCGGCTGGCTGCGGGACACCGTGCCCGGCCCGAACGGGCCGATGCGCAACCGTCTCTCCACGATCTCGCGCTGGAAGATCTTCGACAACCTGCGGCGCAGCGTGGTGGAGCTGGCGCAGCTGCTGATGCTCGTGGGCGGGTGGCTCTGGCTCGACATCAACGCGGTTCTCTGGACGGTGATCACCGTCGCGACCATCGCGATGCCGTGGGTCATCTCGGTTCTGCTCGCGGCGTTGCGGCCGCCGGCCGATCAGTCGTGGACGGCGTACTACGCGGCGATCTGGCGCGACTGGATCGTGAGCGTGCAGCAGATCGTGCTCGCGGTGGTCTTCCTTCCCCACCAGGCCGTGATATCCGCCGACGCGATCATTCGCACGCTGATCCGGCTCGCCGTCACGAAGAGGAATCTCCTCGAGTGGCAGACCGCGTCGCAGGTGGAGCGGACGATGGGCGGCGGCCAGCGGGAAGTGTGGCGGAAGATGTGGCCGGTTCCCGCACTGGGCCTGACCCTCGCGGCGGCGCTGGTGATCGGGCCATGGCTGTTCCTTGCCGACGCGGGCGGAGCGCACGCGATCGGCTCGATGATCGACATACCGACATTCATCGTGGCCCTGACGACGCTCGGACTCTGGACGATATCCCCGGCCATCGCCAGCGCGCTGAGCGCGCCGGCGATTCCGCGCGAAGTTCATCTGACGGAAGGGGAGCGCCAGGCCGCATTCAGATACGCGCGGCTGCACTGGCACTTCTTCGAGCGCTTCGTCTCGGAGGAGACGCACGGACTGGCGCCGGACAACTTTCAGGAAGACCCGACGCCCGTGGTCGCGATGCGCACGTCGCCGACGAACATCGGCCTGCAGCTGCTGAGCACCGTCTCCGCGGCGGACCTGGGATTCATTGGCCGGGACGAGATGCTCGACCAGATCGAGCGCGTGTTCCGCGCGCTGGAGCGCATGCGCCGCTTCCGCGGCCATTTCTTCAACTGGTACGAGCTGTCGGAGCTGCGGGTACTGGAGCCCGCGTACATCTCGACGGTCGACAGCGGCAACTTCGCGGGCCACCTGATCGCCCTGAAGCAGGCTTGCCTCGGCATCGTCGAGAAGGGCAAGCCGTTCCCGGACCAGGAGAGGCGGCTGCTCGCCATCGCCAATCGCGCGAACGACTACGCGCTGGAGATGGACTTCACGTTCCTCTTCGACGAGAGACGGAAGCTCTTCTCCATCGGCTACCGGCAGAGCAGCGACACGCTCGACAACTCCTTCTACGACCTGCTCGCCTCGGAGGCGCGGCTCGCTTCGTTCATGGCGATCGCGAAGGACGATGTGGATCCCGAGCACTGGTTCCGGCTCGGGCGGTCGCTCTCAACGGGGGCGGGGACGCAGACGCTGCTGTCGTGGAGCGGGAGCATGTTCGAATACCTGATGCCGGTCCTCGTCATGCAGTCGTTCCCGTTCACGCTGCTGGACCAGACGTACCGCGGGGCGGTGCGGCGGCACATCGCGTACGGCGCCGAGCGCGGCGTGCCGTGGGGGATGTCGGAGTCCGGCTACAACGCGCGGGACCGCAACCAGACGTACCAGTACCGCGGCTTCGGAGTCCCGGAACTCGCGCTCAAGCGCGGGCTGCGCAACGACCTCGTGGTTGCGCCGTACGCCACGATGCTGGCGATGCTGGTCGAGCCGCACCAGGCGATCCGCAACCTGTCGTCGCTCGAAGCCGACGGCGCGCTCGGCCCCTACGGATTCCGCGAGGCCATCGACTACACGCGTCCGCTGGTCGGGACCAAGCGCGCCGTCGTGGGCGCTTACTTCACGCACCACGTGGGCATGAGCGTGGTCGCGCTGACCAACGCGCTCAAGCGGCAGCTGTGGCAGCGCCGCTTCCATTCGGACCCGCTGGTGCGCTCCGCGGAGCTGATGCTGCACGAGCGGATTCCGCGCCGGCTCACCGCGCAGAATCCGCCGAGCGACGAGACGGTCAGCCTGCGCGCGCCGCGCGAGACCGAGAAGCCGGCCGCGCGCGAGATCGACACGCCCAACACATCGCAGCCGCGCATCGCAATCCTCGGCAACCCGCCGTACACGATTCTCGTCACCAACGCCGGTGGGGGATACAGCCGGTATGGCAATGCGGCCGTCACGCGCTGGCGCGCCGACGGCACGCGCGACTCGTATGGCCATTGGTGCTACCTGAAGGACCTGGGCACCGGGCGCGTGTGGTCCACGTCGTACCAGCCGACCTGCGTCGCGCCGTCGAGCTACAGCGTGGTGTTCTCGGCGGATCGCGTGTCGTTCTCGCGCCGCGACGACGACGTCGAGACGTACACGGAAATCGCGGTCGTCTCGGAGGACGCGGCGGAAGTGCGGCGCGTCACCGTCATCAACAGGTCGTCGGCGGCGAAGGAGATCGAGCTGACGAGCTACGGCGAGATCGTGCTGGCGCCGCAGGCCAACGACCGCGCGCATCCGGCGTTCGGCAACCTGTTCGTCGAGACCGAGTGGCTGGAGAAGAACAGCGCCATCCTCGCGAGCCGCCGGCCGCGCTCCAACGAGGACCAGCCGATCTGGTGCGCGCACGTCGTGGCGGTAGGGCCCGATACGGTGGGCGAAGTCACGTACGAGACCGACCGCGCCCGCTTCATCGGCCGCGGAAGGTCCCGCCGCTTCCCGGCCGCCATGGAGCCGGAGGGCGAGCTGACCGGAACGGTGGGCGCGGTGCTGGACCCGATATTCGCGCTGCGGGTGCGCGTGCGGATTCCGGCGGGGAGGTCGGCGCGGGTGTCGTTCACCACGCTTGCCGCCGAGGACCGCCAGCGCGCGTTGCAGCTCGCGGACCTGTATCACGATTCGTACAGCGCGCGCCGGGCGCTGGACCTGTCGTGGGCCCAGGCGCAGGCGGAGCTGCGCGATCTCGGGATCGGTCCGGCGGACGCGGCGCTGTACCAGCAGCTCGCGGGACACCTGCTGTTCCCGCACCCGGCCCTGCGCGTGACCGAGCAGAAGCCGCGCGCCGTGTCGTATCCGCAGGAGACGCTGTGGCCGCAGGGGATTTCCGGCGACTGGCCGATCCTGCTCGCGACCATCGACACCGTTGGAGGAATGCCGAGCGTGCGGCAGCTGCTGAACGCGCACCATTACTGGCGGCTGAAGGGCGTCACGTCCGACCTGGTCATCATCAACAACTTGCCGGCGAGCTATCTGCAGCATCTGCAGGAAGAGCTCATGACGACGGTGATGGCGTCGAGCGAGGCCGCGCTCCTCGACCGGCCCGGCGGTGTCTACATCCGGCGCGGCGACCTGTTGAAGCCGGACGAGATGACGCTGCTCCGCAGCCTCGCGCGCATCCACGTGGAATGCGACGGACTCGGTCTCGGGAACTTTCTCGAGTTCACCGACGTGGAGCCGGAGTATCCGGCCCCGCTGGCGTTACCCGCCCCGCGCCGGGCGCTGGCCGTCGCCCCGCCGCGGAAGTCGGAGACGGCGATCTCCGAGGGCAAAGGCCTGACGCTGTTCAATGGACTCGGCGGGTTCGGAGCGGGCGGGGAATACGAGATCCGGCTCACCGGAGACCATCTCCCGCCCGCGCCATGGGCGAACATCGTCGCCAACGAGGTGGGCGGATTCTGCGTGAGCGAAGCGGGCTCGGGATTCACCTGGGCGGAGAACAGCTACTTCTACCGCCTCACGCCCTGGCACAACGATCCCGTTCGCGATCCGTCGACGGACTGCATCTACCTGCGCGACGAGGAAACGGGCGAAGTGTGGTGCCCGACACCGTCGCCGATACGCGATGCCTCCCCGTACACCGTGCGGCACGGGGCCGGCTGGTCCACGTTCGAGCACGAGCACAACGGAGTCCACACTTTCCTGCGACTTGGGCTGGCGCCGGCGGAAGCCGTGCGGATCAGCACGCTCGTCCTGCGCAACAACCGCGACATCGCGCGACGCCTGACCCTGACGCAATACTCGGAGTGGGTGCTCGGGGTCACGCGCGATCAGGCGCAGCATCACGTGATCACGAAGTTCGACGACTCGGTGTCCGCCGTGCTCGCGCACAACTCGTACGATTCGTACTTCTCCCGCTACGTCGCCTTCGCGGCGATGAGCGAGCCGCTCACGGCGTTCACTTCGGACCGCCGGGAATTTCTGGGCAGAAACGGGAGCACCAGCAACCCGCGCGCGCTCGAGCGCGGCGGGCTCACGCGGAGGACCGGACCGTCCGTGGATCCGTGCGCCGCGCTGCAGACGGAGCTGACCCTCGAGCCGGGAGAGTCGCGCGAGGTGGTTTTCCTCCTCGGCGCGGCGGCCGGAGAGGCGGGCGCGCGTGAGGCGGTCAAGCGCCACCGCCGGCCGGAGGACGCGGCGTCGGCCATCGAGCGCACGAACGCCGAGTGGAAGGAAAGGCTCTCGGTCATCACGGTCGCGACTCCGGACGAGGAGTTCGACCTGCTGTTCAACGGCTGGCTGCTGTATCAGGCCGTGTCGTGCCGCATGCTGGGCCGCTCGGCCGTGTACCAGTCGAGCGGAGCGTACGGCTTCCGCGACCAGCTGCAGGACGCTACGGCACTGCTGTACGCGGAGCCGGAGATGGCGCGCGAGCAGATCGTGCGCGCGGCGGGGCGGCAGTTCCTGGAGGGAGACGTGCAGCATTGGTGGCATCCGCAGACCGGACGCGGGGTGCGAACGCGGTTCTCGGACGACTTGGTGTGGCTGCCGTACGTGGTGGACCGGTACATCACGGTCACCGGTGACGAGAGCGTCCTCGATGACGAAGTGCCGTTCCTGTCGATGCGGGAGCTCAATCCCGACGAGGACGAAGTCTACGAGCTGCCGGAGACGACCGACGAGCACGCGTCCGTGTACGAACACTGCCTGCGCGCGCTGAAGCGGGCGTGCACCAAGGGCGAGCACGGCCTGCCGCTCATCGGCAGCGGGGACTGGAACGACGGCATGAACCGCGTCGGAATCGAGGGCCGCGGCGAGAGCGTCTGGCTCGCGTGGTTCCTGGTCGCGACGCTGCGGCCGTTCGCGGAAATCTGCGAGCGCCGCGGTGACGCCAAGGCGGCGGCCGGGCTGCGCGCGACGGCCGACGCGTACGTGCAGGCGGTGGAGCGGCACGCGTGGGACGGGGAGTGGTACCGGCGCGCGTACTTCGACGACGGGTCGCCGCTGGGATCGAAGGAAAGCGACGAAGCCAAGATCGATTCGATCGCGCAGAGCTGGAGCGTGATCTCGGGCGCGGCGAAGCCGGAGCGCGCGAAGCAGGCGATGCAGTCGCTGTACGAGCGGCTCGTGGACAGGGAGGCGCGACTGGTGCTGCTGCTCACGCCGCCGTTCGATCAGACGACGCACAACCCGGGGTACATTCGCGGCTACGTGCCGGGCGTCCGGGAGAACGGAGCGCAGTACACGCACGCGGCGCTGTGGGCCGTTCTGGCGACCGCGCTGCAGGGGGACGGGGATCGGGCGTACGAGCTGTACCAGATGATCAATCCGATCACGCACGCGAGGGACGCGGACGGGATCGATCGTTACAAGGTCGAGCCGTACGTGGTCGCCGCGGACGTGTACAGCGCGAAGGCGCACAGCGGGCGCGGCGGTTGGACCTGGTACACGGGATCCGCCGGCTGGATGTACCGCGTCGCGCTGGAAGCGATCCTCGGCTTCACCAAGCGGGGAGATACGCTCCGCATCGACCCGCGCATTCCGGCGAGCTGGGGGCGGTTCTCCATCACATACCGGTTCGGCGCGAGCACGTACGAGATCGACGTGGCGAGGAACGGCGACGGGAACGACGCCGGGGTCTCAGTCGATGGCGTCCCCGCGGAAGACGGCGTGATTCAGCTGCGCGACGACGGCACGAGCCACAGCGTCCGCGTCACTCTTTCGCCGAGTCCTTCGACACTGGCTCCAGCGGCGCTATAGCCGGACCGTTGAGAACCTTGCCGTACGGGTCGAACCTCGACCCGTGGCAGGGGCAGTCCCACGTCTTCTCGCCCGAGTTCCAGTCCACGATGCAGTAGAGGTGCGTGCAGACCGCGGAGCACATGTGCACCGCGCCGCCGTCGTCGCGATACACCGCGATCTTCTTTCCGCCCGCGCGCAGCACCGCGCCCGAGCCGGCCGGCACCGATTCGACCTTCTCCACATCCCCGCCGGTTAACCAGTCCGCGTACTGCACCATCACGTTCACGTTTTCCCTGGTGAATCTGGGCGCGGTTCTGAGAGTGATGCGCGACGGGTCGTACAGCTTCTTCCACGGATTCTTGCGCTTCAGCACGAGATCGGTGAGCAGGATCCCGGCGATCGCGCCGTGCGTTATGCCGTTGCCGGAATCGCCGGTCGCCACGTAGATGTTGCGATCGGTCCCCGGATTCCTGCCGATGAACGCCAGGTGGTCCACCGGCTCGATTATCTGACCGGACCAGCGGTACGCGACGTGGGCCGCCATGGGGAAGCGCTCGCTCACCCACTGCTCGAGGTGGCGGAACCGCTCAACCGCGTCGTCCTTCTGCCCCGTCTTGTGGTCTTCTCCGCCGACGATAAGGATGTCGCTCGCGTCCGGGTCGGCCGCGCGGTCGGCCCGGTGGATCCGGATGTAATGGTACGGCCGCGGCGTGTCCCAGAGCAGCACGGCGGGGACCGAATCGCGCGGGACCTCCATGCCGATGACGTACGTTCTATACGCGGCCTGCTTGGTATGGATGATGACCCAATCGTTGACCGGGGTGTTGGTGGCGACCACGATGCTGTCGGCGGAGATGACGTGCCCATCGCTCGTCTTCACCGTCGCCGGCTCGCCGTCCTCGATGCGCTCGGCGTGCGTGCCGCAGTAGATCTGCCCGCCGTCGCGCACGATCGCGCGCGCCAGGCCCGCGAGAAACTTCAGCGAGTGAAACTGCGCCTGGCGCGGGAAGCGCAGCGCCGGCCCGGTGTCCCAGAAATCGATGGGCGCGCGCTCCACCAGCTCGACGTCTATCAGCCTGGCGGCGTGCGCCGCGCGCCGCTCGTCCTCGAGCAGGTCCCTGGTGTGTCCCTCTCCGAGGAACAGGTAGCCGTCGAGCCGCTCGAAATCGCAGTCGATGTCCTCCATGCCGACGATCGCTTCGATGCGGTTGATGGCGGCGGTGTGGCTTTCCGCCGCGTATCGCGCGCCATCAGCTCCGTGCACCTTCTCGATCACGTGATAGTGATCGTCCAGCGCGGCGGTTATGTGCGCCGTGGTGCGTCCGGTCTCGCCGCCGCCGATCGGCCCGTCGTCAATGACGATGACGCTTCTGCCCGCGCGCGTGAGCATGTACGCGGTCATCATGCCGGCCATTCCCGCGCCGACCACGCAAACCGACGCGCGCGCGTCGGAAGCGAGCGGCGGAAACTGCGGCACGTCCGCGGTATCCATCCAGACGGAGACGGTGGAGCCGGAGGACTTCATAAGTGATTGGTGACTAGTGACTGGTGACTGGTGACTGGTGACTGGTGACTGGTGACTAACCACCAATCACTAAGCACTAATCACCGCCCCTAATGGCATTGGACGTGCCAGACGCGGTGGCTAGATCTCGCGCAGCACCGCCCGGACGGGCGCGGCGTCCATTCCCATGACCTTGAGCGGAAAAGCGAGGAGCTCGTAATCGCCGGCACGCACCCGTCGAAGGTCGAGGTTCTCGAGGAGACAGGCGTTCCCGGAGAAGAGCATGTGATGGACGGGAAGCGATTTGCTCTCTCTCTCGTCGACTGAAGGGCAATCCACTCCTACGAGGCGCGCGCCGTGGCCGAGCAGCGCGCGAGCGCATTCTTCCGACAGCGTCGGCCACTCCTCCGGGAAATGCCCGGTCGCGATCGTGCGTTCGGTCTTGAGCAGCACGCGCGGCGAGCGGCCGATCCGCTCGGCGAGGTCTCCCGGCATGCTCGCGGCGAGCAGAGCGAGCGTGATCGGGCCGTCGGACCGGGTGACGTCGACCACGATCGCGCGGCCGCAAAAAGCGTCGAGCGGCAGCTCGTGCGAGCCCGGCCAGCCGTCGCGCACGTGCAGCGGGGCGTCCGCGTGGGTGCCCACGTGGGGGCTCGACCGCATCACCGACACGTTGACGCTGTCGCCGCCGGAGATCGTCGTGCTCCACTCGGACGCGAAAGCGCTGTCGCCGGGCCATTCCGGCGTGTCGCGATTTACGGTGACGCTTATGTCGTAAAGGCGCGGCTCCCGTGTCACGCGCCGGTTGCGGCGAGATCCCTGGCGGCGGCCACGATCTTGTCCACCGTGAAGCCGAGCTCCTCGTACAGCTTCGCGTACGGCGCCGACGCGCCGAAGCGCTCGAGGCCGAGTATCACCCCGGTGTCGCCCACCCAGCGGTACCACGACATCGGATGCGCCGCCTCGACGGCGATCCGCGGCACGCCCTCGGGAAAGACGCGGGCGCGATAGCCCGCGTCCTCCGCCGCGAACAGCTCGTGGCTCGGCATGCTGACCGCCCGCGCCCGAACTCCCTCCGACTCCAGCCGCGCTTGCGCTTCGATCACCAGCGCGACCTCGGATCCGCTGGCCACCAGCACGACTTGCGGCTCGCCGCCGGGCGCGTCCCTCAGGACGTACGCTCCGTGAGAGAGCAGCCGCGCGTCGGCGTACTTGTCGCGGTCGATGAACCCGAGCTTCTGCCTGGTGAGAACCAGCGCGACGGGGCCGGCCGTGTGCTTGATCGCCGCGCGCCAGGCTTCCGCGGTCTCGCTCGCGTCCGCGGGACGGATCAGGGTGAAATACGGAATCGCGCGCAGGGTCGAGAGCTGCTCGACCGGTTGATGCGTCGGGCCGTCCTCGCCGAGCCCGATGGAATCGTGCGTGAAGACGTAGATCGTCGGCTGCCGCATCATCGCCGCGAGCCGCAGCGCGGGCCGCATGTAATCGGAGAAAATCAGGAACGTCGCCCCGTACGGGCGCACTCCGCCATGCAGCGCCATCCCGTTCATCACCGCGCCCATGCCGTGCTCGCGAATCCCGAAGTGGAAGTTGCGTCCGCCCGGGTTCGTCGCGGAGATGCTGCTCTCCTGCTTGATGATCGTGTTGGTGGAGCTGGCGAGATCGGCGGAGCCGCCGATCAGCTCCGGAATCCTTGCCGCGATGGCGTTGAGCACGACGCCCGACGCCGCGCGGCTCGCGACGTTGCCGTCCTTGGCGGTGAATACGGGAATCGCTTCTTCCCAGCCGTCCGGCAGCTCACCCGCGAGCCGGCGGTCGAGCTCCGCTGATTCTGCCGGATGCGCCCTGGCGAAGCCCATCCGCCGGTGATCCCATCCCCTGCGCATCGCGGTGGCGCGCTCGCCCGCTCTGCGCCAGTGCGCGAGGGCATCCGGATCCACGTGGAACGGCTCGAGCGACGGGTAGCCGAGATTGCGCTTGGTGAGCTCGATCTCCTTCTCCCCCAGCGGCGCCCCGTGCGCCTCCGCGGTATCGTGCTTGTTCGGGCTGCCGTACCCGATGTGCGTGCGGCAGATGATGAGCGACGGTCGTTGCGTCTCCGCCTTCGCTTCCTCGATCGCGTTGTCCAGCTCGTCCAGATCGTTGACATCCGCGACGCGCTGCACGTGCCAGCCGTACGCATCGAAGCGCTGAAACGCGTCGTCGCTGTAAGTGAGATCGGTAGCGCCTTCGATCGTGATGTGATTGTCGTCGTAGAAGCCGATCAGCTTGCCGAGCCGCAGATGGCCGGAGTACGACGCAGCCTCATGGGAGATGCCCTCCATGAGATCGCCGTCGCTCGCGATGAACCAGGTGTAGTGATCGATGATGCCGTGCTCGTCCCGATTGAACGTCGCCGCCAGATGCGCTTCGGCGATGGCCATCCCGACGGCGTTGCCGAACCCCTGTCCCAGCGGACCGGTAGTCGTCTCCACGCCCGGCGTGTAGCCCAGCTCGGGATGGCCGGGTGTCGCGCTCTCCCATTGGCGGAACTGCTTGATGTCGTCGAGCGAGACGTCGTAGCCGGTGAGGTACAGGACGCTGTACAGCAGCATCGATGCGTGCCCGGCCGACAACACGAACCGGTCGCGATCGGGCCAGAGCGGGTCGCGGGGATCGTAGCGCATGTGCCGGGTCCACAACGTGTACGCCAGCGGCGCCAGCGCCATCGGTGTTCCGGGATGTCCCGAGTCGGCCTTCTGCACCGCGTCCATGGAGAGCACGCGAACGGCGTTGATCGCCAGCTGCTCGAGCTCGGCGGACGTGGATGGGTGTGCCGGAGCGATATCTGTCATCGTGGGAATGGACTTCGAATGAAGCGGCTAACGCTGGACGATTCGAGCGAGCCAATCTCTGCAGTCAAAGATGTCTGATCGGACGAGCCCGTGCGATGCCTGTTGCCGCTTCAGCTCCACCGCCGCGCCCGCGTCGCGGAAGATCCCGGCCAGCCGCGCCGCATGCGCGGCCGGCACGATTGGATCCATGACCCCAGCGGACACGAGCACCGCGGTGCCCGAGAGGTCCGGCGGCGGCGCGGGCTCCAGAACCACCATGGCACGGAGCAGGGCGGCGGCGTGGATCCGCCCCGGATGGAGGAGCATCGTGACGGCCGCGATGTTGGCGCCGTTGGAGTAGCCGACGGCGACGATCCTGGCGTCCTCGAAGCCGTATTCCGCGCGGGCGCACTCGATGAAAGTCGCGAGCTCGCCCGCGCGAAGCCGGACGTCATCCAGATCGAAGACGCCCTCCGCGAGGCGGCGGAAAAACCGGGGCGCGCCGTTCTCGAGAACCTTGCCGCGCGGGCTCAGCAGGGCGGAGTCGGGCGACAGCTCGTATCCCAGGTCTAGCAGGTCGTCTTCGTTGCCGCCGGTGCCGTGGAGCAACAGCAGCACGGTATCGCGCGACCCGGACGGGGACGGGACGAACCGGTGGGTGAATCCGCAGCGCTCGCTCACCCCGCGGGCCCCGGGAGCTTGAGCGGCAGCCGCACGTCCGGGAGCAGCGCCTCGATCTCGAAGCGGCGATCCTCGAGCCACGGCGGCAGTTTGAGCGCGAGACCCAAAGTCTCCAGCGGCTCATCGAGCGTGAAGCCCGGGCCGTCGGTGGCGATCTCGAACAGCACCCCCCCGGGCTCGCGAAAATACACCGAGCGGAAGTACTGCCGGTCGAGCTGCGGCGTGACGTTCGAGCCGAGCGCGGCGAGTGTCCCGCGAAGGGCGATCTGCTCGGCGTCGTCGCGCGCGCGGAACGCCACGTGGTGCACCGCGCCGGCGCCCATCACTCCGCTCCAGAGACCGGGCACCACGCGCACATCCACTATCGTCGCCGGGCCATCGCCCCGCGCCACGAAGCGGTAGATGCTCCCCTGCTCGCGCGTCAGGCGGAAGCCCAGGGAGTCGATGAGGAGGCGGCTAGTCAGCTCGTGCCCTTCCTCCCACAGGGTTACTGCGTGGATCCCGCGAATCGAGTGCTCGGGCTCGACCTGCCCGCCGCTCCACGGATTGCGGCCCTCGGCCGAGGGGTGGGCAACGAGCTCGAGCAGCAGACCGTCGGGGTCCTTGAGGGCGATGACGCGCTCGTCGTCGAAGCGCGTCTTCGGCTGCTCGTACTGCACGTGATACCGGATGAGGCGCTCGATCCAGTATCCCAGCGAGCGCGGGTGAATCGCGAAGGAGGTCACGGCGACCTGCCCCGCTCCGGGTCGCCCGCGCTTCGCGTCCGGCCAGGCGAAGAAGGTGATGAGCGAGCCGGGGCTTCCCGACTCGTCGCCGAAATAGAAATGGTACGTGGTGGGATCGTCGAAGTTGACGGTACGCTTGACGAGACGCAGCCCCAGCACGCCCGCGTAGAAATCGAGGTTGCGCTGCTGATCGCCCGTGATCGCCGTTACGTGGTGAATTCCGACGGTCGCGAACGTCATTCCGGCTTCGCCGGTTCCCTCTCGTCGGAGCTGGTGCGCGGCTCTCCGCCCTCGCCGCCGTAACTCGGCTTGTGCTCCCGCTCGCGGTCTTCCGCCGGGTTCCCCTGGTTGGGACGGCCCGAGCGCTGGCCCTGGTCCTCTGTCCGCTCTTCGTCCGTTTTGGACGGAGCCTGTTCACTTCGCTTATCAGGCGCCATGTTAGGCCCTCAATTAGTGTTGCCCTGACTGGTGGCAACACACATGCCGAGCGCTATGTCGAGAGAGCAGGGCAAGGAGTCCGGCAGGAACCGCAGCTTATCCGATCCCGCGACGCTGAGGCAGTTCGCGTCGCAGCTCGGCGAGGGCATCTACATATCGACGCCGAGCGGCGACATCCTCGACGCGAATCGCGCGTTCATCGACATCGTCGGCGTGGGCTCTCTCGAAGAGCTGAAGGCGGTCAAGACGCACGACCTGATGGACCCGGCGCGCCGGTCGGAGGAAGCGGCGCTGTACGAGAGCCGGGGCGCCGTCCAGAGCTTCGAGTTCGAGCTGAAGCGTCCCGACGGGGGAACCCGGTACGTGCGCGACACCAGCTACGTAGTGCGCGACGAGGAGACCGGCGAGCTCTTTTATCACGGCATTCTGGTGGACATCAGCGCGCAGAAGGCGCTGGAAGATCAATTGATCGAATTGAGCGTGCGCGATCCGCTCACGGGGTGCTACAACAGGCGGTATTTCACCGTGCTCGAGGACAAGCTGGAGTCGGACCCGTCTGTGCCATGGGGGTGCATCTACCTCGACATAGACGACTTCAAGGGGTACAACGACAAGCACGGCCACGCCGCCGGCGATGCGGCGCTCGTTGATCTGAGCCGGTTTCTGCTCCGGCAGCTGCGCGGAAACGACGTGGTGGTCCGCGTGGGGGGCGACGAGTTCGTGGCGATCCTGCACGGCGCCCTCGAGCAGCACGTGCTGCAAGTCGTGCAGCGGCTGCAGGCGTCGGCCGCGTCGGCCGACGTGGTACCGTTCTCGATGGGTTGGTGCTCGAGGCAGGACGGCGAGCGCCTGGCCGACACGGTCGATCGCGCGGACCAGCGGCTGATCTCGGTGAAGGTGCTGGATCGAAAGCGGGCCGAGCGGCGGAAGGCGGCATTGTAACTACAGCTAGCAGCTAGCAGCTAGCAGCTAACAACTCGTCGTCAGAGCTTGGTGACCGCCATCCCCATCGCGTGGTAGCCCTTGTCGACGTAGACCGTGGTGCCGGTGATTCCGCTGGCGAGCGGACTTGAGAGGAACGCCGCCGCGGCCGCCACCTCGGCCGCGGTGACTGGCTCGACCAGCGGCGAATTCTTGGCGCAGTAGTCGACCATCCTTTCGATTATGCCGATCGCGCTGGCGGCTCTCGACGCGAGCGGTCCGGCCGAGATCGTGTTCACCCGCAGCCCGAACTTGCGGCCGGCTTCGAAGGCGAGCGTGCGCGTGTCGCTCTCGAGCGCCGCTTTGGCCGACGACATTCCGCCGCCGTACCCGGGAACGACCCGCTCGCTCGCCAGATAGGTGAGCGAGAGAAACGATCCGTCGGGACGCATCATCGGGCCGAGTCTCGCGACCATCGCCGCGAGCGAGTAAGCGCTCACGCTGACCGCCGCGAGGTAGCCCGCGCGGCTGGTCTCGAGCAGCGGCTTCTTCACCTCCGGACCGTTGGCGAGCGAATGAATCACGATGTCCAGCGGCCGGTCTCCGAAATCGGCGCGCAGCTGCGTCGCGAGCCCGTCGATCGAAAAATCTCCCGCATCCTTGTAGCGCTTGCTGGCGAGGATGTCCTCGGGCGCGTCGGCGAGCGTATCGTACGCGGCGTCGAGCGGATAGATCTTCTCGAACTCGAGCATTCCTCCGCGCGCCAGCGCGCGGGACTCGTCCAGCCTCCCGCGATCGAGCAGCGCGGTGAAGATGCTGAGCGCGGGAGGCCAGGTCGCGACGCACACGCTGGCGCCCGCTTCGGCCAGGGCTTTCGCAATGGCAAAGCCGTAGCCTGCGTCGTCGGCGACTCCGGCGACTAGCGCGCGACGGTCGGTGAGGTCGATGGAGAGCATTGAAAACCAGTGACTAGTGACTAGTGGCTGGTGACTAGTCAACTACGAAGACCGTACAACTGCAAGAGCGCGAGCGGGAGCGAACTGGCCGGACTCCGCCGTAAATTCCGGCCTGTGCTGAACGGGATCTTCATTCTCGCCGAGCTGCACGGCGAAGCCGCGGAGCAGATCGCCGCGATAAATGCGCGCTTCGACAGGAAGCTCGCTGCGGCCAAGCCGCCGCATGTAACGATCGCAGGCTCCTCCGGGGTCGGGCCGATGCGGCCGTCGGTTACCGTGGAAGAGCTGGAGCGAAAGCTGCGGCCGGTGGCGGAAGCGACGGCGCCGCTGGATCTGGGCTTCGGCCATCCCGTGCGATTCATGCAGACCGACATCGTGGTTCTGCCGCTGAACCCGCACGGTAAGCTTCGGGAGCTGCACGATCGAATCGCCACGAGCGGCCTGCCGTTCGCGCGCGCACGGTTCTCCTTCACTCCGCACGTGACTTTGAGCCTGTACCCGCAGCTTGCCGCCGACGCCGTGCGCGAGCTGCTGTCGGTCCAGATCGAAGGAAGCTGTTTGATCGATACGCTGCAGTGCTATCACACGCGGGATCCTCAGCCCGCGCGCAAGCTGCTGGAGCTGACCTTGTCAGGGCCCGCGAGCTAGAACGAGTTTGGGCTCAGCCGCGCTCGCCGGTCGCCCGGTCGCGCAACTCGCGGAGCCTTTGAGCCAGCTCGGGCTGACGGGATCGTAACTCCTCGAGCGGCCGCACCCGCGAACGCAGGAGGAAGAAGCGGCGAGCGTCGCTCCACGCGTCGTTCGCCTCCTCGAGCAGCAGCAGTGTAGTGAGAGCCAGCAGCGGCAGCAGCGCGAGCGCCGCCACCGCAGCCGTCCATCCGGCGGCGATCCAGGCGACCGCGGCGAGCAACGCGGTCCACAGGATGAAGAGCGCGGCGCCGCCCACGAGCTTGATCGACGCGCGGCTCGCGCCGTCGGCGGAGGATCGATCGACGAGGACCGCCGTGAGGCGATACGGCACCCAGAACAGCACCGCACCAATCCACGCGACCGCGATCTGCGCCGGCAGCGCCGCCCTGCGCGCGGACCAGCGCGCGGCGCCACGCAGATCCGTGGCGGCTTTGAGGTCCGCGGGCTCGAGCCCGAACAGATCGAGGCCGCGAGCGTGCCGCCGGATCTCGCGGGCGAGCGCGGTTGCTTCGGCGTCGCCGTCGCGGCGCGTGGCGGAGAGGATTCGCGCCGCTTCGCGCCATCGGTCGACGAGCGTGCCCGACTCGGGCGCCGTGCCGAGCTCGGCGACGTAGATCGCCTCGGCGGCGGCGATGAGCGGGGCGTCCTCCCACTGCTCGAGGTTGAGCGTCACGCGGCGCAAGGAGTGGTCGATGCGCGCGGTCAATTCCTTGACGGCGTCGGAACTGTTTTCCGCGCCATCGATGTCGTCCCACCGGACAGGCTCGCCGATGAGAACGTGCGCGTCCGAGCGGAATTCCTCTTTCTTGCGAAGAACCAGTCCTACCGGAATGATCGGGAGCGGGTGTCCGAGGCGGGGTCTCGCTCCCAGGGCGATGCGGGCGGCTCCAGTGCGGAGCGGCGCGATGGAAGGCGCGTCGTGACTCATTCCTTCGGGAAAGATCCCGACGGCCGCGCCGCCGAGCAGCGCATCGTGCGCCGCGCGGAACATGCTCTCGTTCCGGCCCACGAGCGCCGGGTTGTCGCGCGGTCGATACACGGGGATCGCGCCGACCGCCGCGACCGCCCACGCCGTCCACGGGTTGGAGAAGAGCGGCGCCTTCGCCAGGAACCGCACGGGCCTGCGCGCGGCGGCCGCAAGGAACAGCGGATCGAGCAGCGAGTTCGGGTGGTTCCCTGCGAGCAGCAGCGGACCGTCACGCGGGATCTCTCCGCCGGTGATCGTGGTCCGGTAAAACGTTCTGGTAGCGAACGCGGCGACCCGGGAAAACAACGGCAGCAACCACATGCCGCCAAAGCTCGCGGCACGGCGCCCGTTCGGGCCAGTGCTACGGTCCGGGCGCCGACCCAAAAGGGACCGCTACAGCGCCGTGCCGTGCCGAGCTCGAGCCCGGAGTTCGCAGAGCTTCGTAGCACCCCCTTGACCCGGAAACTCTATTCAAGTAAGTATTTGAATACTCAAGGTGAGGCGGGCGGATGGGACGTCGGCGAGGAAAGGAGCGGATATACGAGCAGCTCGCGCGAATCGGTAAAGCCGTAGCGAGCGGCCGGCGCATGGAACTGCTCGAGATTCTCGCCCAGGGTGAGCGGACGGTGGAGAAGCTCGCGAAGGAGACGACGCTCTCGGTCGCGAACACATCCCACCATCTGCAGTCGCTGCGGGACGCGGGGCTGGTGGACGCGCGCAAGGAAGGGCTGTACGTCCACTACCGGCTCGCGGACCCGGGTGTGTACGAGTTGCTCCGACTCATGCGCGAGATTGGCGAGCGGCGTCTTTCGGAGCTCAATGATCTGGTGGCCAGCTACCTCACCGCGCGGGACGAGCTCGAGCCGGTGACACGGGAAGGGCTGCTCGACCGGGCTCGAGCGGGAACGGTGCTGGTCGTCGACGTCCGGCCCGAGGAGGAATACCTCGCCGGTCACATTCCCGGAGCGGTCTCCATCCCGCTCGCGGAGCTGGAGCGCCGCGTCAGCGAAATTCCCGCGGACAAGGACGTCGTCGCGTACTGCCGGGGGCCGTACTGCGTTCTCGTTTTTCGCGCAGTCGAGATCCTTCGACTCCGCGGACATCGGGCCAGGCGCCTGATGGATGGGTTCCCGGAATGGCGCGCCGCGGGGCTGCCCGTCGAAACTGCCGCGCACGAGGGGGCGGCATGAACGTCCTGCTGGTTCTGAACGATCCTCCCTATGGCACGGAGCGATGCTACAACGGGCTACGCCTGGCGGGCTCACTGGCGCAGCGCGACAATGTCGTAGTGAAGGTCTTTCTCGCCGGCGACGCTGCCGCATGCGCCAAGAGCGGACAGAAGGTCCCGCAGGGCTACTACAACGTCCAAGCCATGCTCGCAGCGGTAACCCGGCATGGCGGCGGGATAGGGGTCTGCGGAACCTGCATGGATGCGCGCGGGATTACCGAGGCCGAGCTGGTGGAAGGCGCGCGCCGGAGCACACTGGGCGAGTGGACGTCCTGGACTATCGAAGCCGACAAGGTCCTCATCTTTTAACACGCCATGGCAAAATCACAGACTGTACTCGTGCTCGGCGGAGGGGTTGGCGGGTTGGTAGCGGCGAACGCCCTCCGCAAGCTGCTCCCGAAAGAGCACCGTGTGGTTCTGGTCGAGCGCGGAAGCTCCTTCGTATTCGCGCCATCGTTTCTCTGGCTGATGACGGGCGGGAGGACGCCGGATCAGATCTCCCGCCCGCTGGCCAGGCTGCGGAAGCGCGGCATCGAGGTGGTGCGTGGCGAAGTCGAGCGGATAGATCCCGGCAAGCGATCGGCGGTCGTCGACGGACGTACCATCGACGCCGATCATCTCGTGATCGCGCTCGGAGCGGAGCTCGTGCCGGAGGCCATTCCCAGCCTCGCCGACGCGGGCCACAACTTCTACACGCTCGGCGGGGCCGAATCTCTGCGCGAAGCCCTGGCTGATTTTTCGGGCGGGAAGATCGCCATCCTCACCGCGGCACCGGCCTACAAGTGTCCGGCCGCACCGTATGAAGCCGCGATGCTGCTCGAGTACGCCGTTCGAAAGCGGAAGCTTCGGGACCGCACGCAGATCGACCTGTACGCGGCGGAGCCAGGGCCCATGGGAGTCGCGGGGCCAGAGGTATCCGCGGCGGTCCGGCAAATGGTGGAAAGCAAGGGCGTCACCTATCACCCGGAGCACCAGATCAAGGAAGTGGACGTCGCGGACCGACTGCTCAAGTTCACCAACGGATTCGAGGCGAACTTCGACTTGCTCGCTTTCGTTCCGCCGCACGCGCCACCGCGAGTAGTGCGCGAGACGGACCTGGTGGGCGACACGGGGTGGATTCAGGTGGACCGGCACACGTTGGAAACGAAACACCCGGGCGTGTACGCGATCGGTGACGTCGTATCCATCCCGCTGACCATGGGCAAGCCGCTACCGAAGGCGGGTGTCTTCGCGCACGGCGAGGCGGAAGTGGTCGCGCACAACATCGCCCGCGCCGTGACGGGACAAGGAAGCGCCGCAACGTTCGCCGGAGCCGGCGAGTGCTTCCTGGAGGCTGGGGATGGGAAAGCCGGATTCGGCAAGGGAAATTTCTATGGCGAGCCGGTGCCGACGATAAAGCTTCACCCCCCGGCGTGGCATTGGCATGCGGCGAAAGTCTTGTTCGAGAAAAACTGGCTCTACCGTTGGTTCTAACCGGCGCAGATCCGTCCCGAGGGATCGATTCCCGTCTGACCTACGAGGCGTACCATAGCACGGCGAGGTAGTGGCACACCGTTCCGGCGAGAACGCAGAGGTGCCACAGAAAGTGGCCGTAGCGAATGCGCTTCGACGCATAAAAAGCGACGCCACCCGTGTACGCGATTCCGCCGGCCAGCAGCAACATCGATCCCTCTACAGGTAGGCGAAGCCAGAAAGGCCGGACCGCCACGACGGCAAGCCATCCCATCGTGACATATAGGGCGGTCGACAGCACCGGGTGCCACAAGGTGTCGAGCGCCTTGAGCGCTACACCAATGATGGCGAGGCCCCAGACCACGCCGAACAGCGACCATCCCCAGGCTCCGCGGAGGACGCCGAGCGTGAACGGCGTGTAGGTGCCGGCTATGAGGAGGAAGATGGCACCATGATCAATCATGCGGAGCACATGCTTGGCCCGGTTGTGCGGGACGGCGTGATAGATCGTGGAGGCGAGGTACAGCAGCACGGTGGTGGCTGCGAAGATGGCAGCGGCTACGACATTTCCGGCTGTACCATGTCGAGCCGAGGCCACGAGGAGGACCGGCGTGCCGGCCAGCGCGGCCAGCAACCCGATTCCGTGACTCACACTGTTGGCGATTTCCTCGCCTCGCGACTGCGGACGTTCGACTGTCGGATGCATGGTCCCCGGGAGATTCCCGGCGGGCTCGCAGAGTGCCGAGCCCGCGTACAGCTGGAATCTCACATGATGCGGTCCCCACGCCCAGCCGGCCGTGGCAGATGCGTCGTCACCTCGCCAGGAAGAAGGCGGCGATCTGCATGCACCCCGTCACGCTGTCCTACTCCGCTACCCTCGGCTCCTGCGCGACTTCCGCTGCCGCCGTCCGGCGGTACTCGGTCTCCGGACCGAAGCCGTACTTCGCCGGGTCCTTGGAGATACGCGCCGCAGCGATCATCATCGGCACGTAGTCCCGCGTTTCCCGCGGCAGCCGGCTCGAAATACGGTAGTAATCCGCATCCGTACCACGCTCCTTGCCCGTGACCTCGCGCATGAGCCGTCCGACGCGATTCTCGCCCGTGTTGTATGCCGCGGCCGCGAGATACCACGAACCGAAGCGGTCGTGCAGGTCCGTCAGGTACGCCAGCGCAGCATCGGTCGCCTTGTCCGGATGGTTGCGCTCGTCCACGCGCTTGTTCACCGTCAGGCCGTAACGCTGCCCCGTCTCCGCGATGAACTGCCAGAGTCCGCCCGCGTGGGCGTGGGAATATGCCTTCGGATTGAAGCCCGACTCGATCATCGCCAGGTAGATCAGGTCTTGCGGCATGTCGCGGTCGGCGAGCTTCGCCGAGATCATCGGCTCGAACTTCGGCTTGCGCTCGAGCCACACGGCGAACCGGTCGCGCAGCTTCGGACGAGTCGTGAAGATCTCGATCCACATGTCCACGCGCTGGTTGTCGAGGTTGGCGATGTCCCAGCCCGACTCGCTCCGGACCGGCCGCTCGGCCACCGTGGCGAGGGCGTGATCGATGAACGCGGTTCCACTGGACGTCCCCGATCCGGAGCCGAGCTGCACCGCGACGACGGCCGCGACCACGACCGTGCCGACGGCCGCGCCAACGCGAGCCGCTCTGTTGTTCATGAAAGACTCAAATCGGTTCATGCCAGTCTCCTTTGCTCTGCGTGACCAGAAGGCCACGCGGACTCTGCCCAAGGGCGGAATACGTCCATGGGAAATTGGACCCAAGAGGTGACTACACCCCTGGAATCCAAATGTTTTGCACGTCTCAGTATAATCTGTTTAGGCCTCGATTTCAAGGGTCGGGAGCCCCTTATCCATGGGGTTAACCTATTGTTATCATTAGGGTTAGGTTAACTCTTCCTAAGATCATAAATGTGAGAAACCGGATGTGTTGGGGGCTTCGGACGGGGCTTAACCCAAAGCCGGATGTGCAAGTCGCAGCGCGGACAGCGTCTCCCGGGTGACTCTCACACCACAGGTCCCGATGCGCCGCCTCGTTTTCGCACTTCTTTCCCTTGCCGCCGCACCCATTCAAACCGCCTTCGCCCAGGGGCTGCTGGTGCCCAGGTGCGCGGAGATCCGCCGGCCATGCACGACGCAGGGGGGCGTCGCGCGGGTCCGCAGCGACGTCCGGGTCGAGCTGGCTTCCGGCGTGCTTCGCTACGAAGTCAGCGAGACTTTCGTGAACAACGGCGGAGCGCTCGGTGAGGCCGACTACATCTTTCCGCTTCCGCGCAACGCCGCCTTCCGCGACCTGCGGCTCATGATCAACGGCGAGCTGGTGTCGGGCGAGACGATGACCGCCGACCGCGCGCGGGCCATTTACGAGGAGATCGTCCGGAGCCAACGCGATCCCGCGCTCGTCGAATGGTTCGATCACGGGCTGCTCCGCGCGCGAATCTTTCCGATCGCGCCGGGAGAGCGAAAGCAGGTAGTCGTGCGCTTCGACGTCGTCGCGGAGCGGCAGGGCGACGCTCTGCGCATCGATTACTTCCGCGGGACCGAGCCGCGGCAGCAGCAAGGCAGGCCGATACCGGCTCGCGGCAACGGCGACGATGGAACGGTCTCGAGCCAGCGCACCGTTTCGACTTTCCGGCTGCGGTATCCCGTCGGGGCGGCGCTGGGGCGCGCGTATTCTCCGACGCACTCGCTGCACGAGAGCCGCGAAGGGTCGTGGAGAACGTTCGAGTCGTCAGGCGGCGGCGCGGCGATCACTGTGCTGGTCCCGCGCGCGAGCGGCACCCGTCCGGCGGTCACTCTGCTCACACATGCGACCGGGTCGGACGACCGGTACGTGATGATCTCGCTGTCGCCCGGAGCTACACGCACGGTGCCCGCGATTCGCGACGTCGCGTTCGTGCTCGACGTTTCCGGCTCGATGCGCGGCGAGAAGATGCGCCAGGCCGTACGGGCGGGCGAAGCACTGCTGCGCACGCTGAGACCGGGCGACTACTTCAGGATCATTCCGTTCAGCACGGAGGTCGAGAGCTTCCGGTCGCGGTCCGTGCCGGCGACCGCTGCGAACGTGGCGGAAGCCGTGCGCTACCTGCGCGCGCTGCGCGCGGAGGGATCCACCAACATTCAGGCCGCGCTGGAGGAAGCGCTGGATCACGAGGCACGGGGCATCCCGATCGTGCTCTTTCTCACGGACGGATTGCCGACTGTCGGCGAGCGTGGGCATGCCCGGCTGGCGCAGATCGCGGCGGACCGTCGCGGCCGCGCGCGGGTGTTCACCTTCGGGCTCGGCGCGGACGTGAACGTGGCGCTGCTCGAGGAGCTGTCCATCGAAGGACGCGGCACGGCGCAGTTCGTCAGGCCGTCGGAGTCCATCGAGCGCATCGTTTCACTCGTTGCCCAGCGGCTCGGCGCTCCCGTGATCACCGACCTCAGGCTCGAAGCCAACGGAGTGCGGCTGCGGCAGGTCTATCCCCGGCTGCCCGCCGACGTGTTCGCCGGCCAGGACCTCGTGATCCTCGCGCGCTACGAGGGCGAAGGGCGCGGGACGATCGAGCTTACGGGAACGTCTCCGCAGGGATCGGTGCGGATTCCGGTCTCGGCGAGCTTTCCGGCGCGTGAGCGGGACAACGCGTTCGTCGCGCGGCTGTGGGCGATCCGCCGGATCGGTTATCTGACGGCCGAGCGGAGGCGGTCGGGCGCGTCAGCGGAAGTGGACGACGAGATCCGCTCTCTCGGTCAGCGCTTCGGCATTCCGACCGAGCTGACGTCGTACCTGGTGCTCGAGCCCGGGATGGAGCGATTCAGGGACCGGACTATGCGTCTGCAAGAAGTGACGGTGACGGGCGCTGCCGGAGGCATGGCCGCGAGACCGGAAAGAGATCTGGCCGGCAAGGCGGTTTCGCCGCCGCCACCGGCGAGGGCGCCGGCTACGACTGGAGCGCAGGCGTTCGAGTCCGCCCGCAGGTCGGCGTCACAGCGCGCCGCGAGCACGCTCGAGGCGGCCGCGGACGCGTCAGCGAACGTGCGGAACGCGGCGGGACGGACCTTCGTGCTGCGCGCCGGCGTATGGACAGACGTGGCCGACGCGGGGACGGGCTCGCGGCTGGTTCGCGTGCAGCCGTTCTCCGAGCTTTACTTCACGCTCATGAAGGAGATCCCGGAGCTGCGTGAGATACTCGCCCTGGGAGAAAGGGTTCTCGTTCACGGCAAGCGCGTCCGGATCGAGCTGCACCCCGACGGCGCGACGCGGCTCGCCGAACCCGAGGTCGAGGCAATCGTACGCGACTGGTAATGCATGACTGACGTAGATCGCCTGTTTCGAACGTACAACGCGCAGCTCGTGCGCTACCTGACCCGCCGGCTGGGCGACAGCGACCTCGCGGAGGAGGTGGCGCAGGAGACGTTCGTGCGGGCGATGCGGCAGGACGAGATCACGAACGAGCGCGCGTGGCTGTTCGCGGTGGCCACGAATCTTCTGCGGGACGCGGCCCGGCGGCAGGAGCGGGAGCGGAAGCATCTGACGCTGCTCGCCGCGGAGACACGGGTGAGCTCGGAGGATACGGATGCGGAGGCCGAGCTGTCGGTCGAGCGGTTGCGGCAGAGCGCGGCCGCGCGGCGAGCGCTCGGCGCGCTGGGTGACAGGGACAGGTCGGCGCTGCTGATGAAAGAGGAAGGGCTGAGCTACCCGGAGATCGCGGAAGCGCTCGATCTCTCGCCCGGCTCGGTGGGAACCACGCTGGCGCGCGCGCGGCGGCGACTCGTGGAAGCATATGAAGAGATCGAAGGAAAAGGAGAGAGAAATGACGCAGCATCCTGAAGAAGGCACGCTGCACGCGTACATAGATGGCGAGCTGTCTCCGGGTGAGGCCGCGACGCTCGAGCTGCACGTCGGGCAATGCGCCCGGTGCGCGGCAGCGCTCGCGGAAGCGCGCGGATTCGTCGCGGCCGCGTCACGCGTGATAACCACGCTCGATGCCGCGCCATCGTCGGCGGTAGCGCCCGCGGCGCCGGTGATCGTGCAGCCATCCGCTCCGGCCCGCCGGGTGGTGCGGCCACTGATCTTCCGCCTGCCGTATGCGCGCGCGGCCGCGCTGCTGTTGCTCGTGGGCGGCACGGCGGTCGTGCTCGATCGCACGGGGACGTTCGCGCGGGGAAGAAGCTCGCAAGCTGAATCATTGATGGCGGACGCCGCGACGGCGAGCGAAATCGTTGCAGAGCCAACAGCGGAATCCCCGACGGCTGCAATGCCTGCGAGCGCTCCCGCCGCCGCGGCAGATCTGTCGACGGAAGCGGGCGGTGGAACAACCGGCAACGCCGCGCGGGATGCTGTCGCGCCACCGCGTGTCGTCGCGGGAAGGGAAACCGACGGCGCAAGACGCGCGCGCGTGGTGGAGCGCAGCGCTCCGCCACCCGAGTCTGCCCGGGCTGGGCTTGTCGAGCAGCGTGGTGTCGCCGGTGGCATGGCAACCAAGCCTCCGCCGGCAGCGCCGGCGGCTGCGCTTGCAAGAAAGGATGCAGCACCAACGGTGGCGCAGCCTACCGCACTCCCGGTCGCGCCTCCTGCTCCGCCTCCGCCGGTGAGGCCCGCAATGAGGTTCGAGGAAGTCGTCGTCACGAGCGCGCCGATGCTGGGCGCAAACGTATCGCGGTACCGCACCAAGGACGGAACGGTTCTCACGCTCACGGAAGAGCTACTGCGAACGAGCTTCGCGGAGGAGTCGGCGGCCACGCGGCGGAGCGCCGCGCCACAAGTGCAGCAGAGAGCGGCCGCCCAGATGGCCGCTACGGTGATCAATTCCTATCGCTGGTCCAGCCCGGAGCGCGGAATGACCTACACGCTCTCAGGCCCGCTGACTGTCGCGGAGCTCGAGGCGCTGTCGAAGCGACTGAGCGAGCTGGAACGGGTGCCCTGAACGCCTGGATGGTTCGTACGCCGGCGGCGGCTTCGACCACCTGCTCCTCGGCTTGCGCGGCGTGAACAGCTGCCGGTACCTCTGCTTGTCGACGGGCTTCATCAGGCTGTCGATCCAGCCGTAGCACAGCGCTTGTTGCAGTTACTAGTCACTAGTCACTAGTCACCAGTAACTTCAGTTCCATGGCTCCTCCACAATTCATCTACGTCATGAAGGACCTGCGCAAGGTCGTCCCGCCGTCGCGGGAGATCCTGCGCGGGATCTGGCTCTCGTTCTATCACGGCGCGAAGATCGGCGTGCTCGGCGCCAACGGCGCGGGCAAGTCGTCGCTGCTGCGGATCATGGCGGGCGAGGACCACGATTATCAGGGCGAGGCGTGGATCGCCGACGGCATGCGCGTCGGGTTCCTCTCTCAGGAGCCGCGGCTCGACGAATCGAAGAACGTGAAGGAGAACGTAGAGGACGGAGTCGCGGAAGTGCGCGACCTGCTCAAGCGGTTCGAGGAGATCTCAGCGCGCTTTGCCGAGCCGATGGACGACGACCAGATGCAGAAGCTGCTGGACGAGCAGTCGCGCGTGCAAGACGCGATCGAGGCGAAGGGCGCGTGGGAGATGGACCGGAAGATCGAGATCGCGATGGACGCGCTGCGACTTCCACCCGCCGACGCGGACGTGAAGCAGCTGTCGGGCGGCGAGAAGCGGCGCGTGGCCCTGTGCCGCGTGCTGCTGGAGCAGCCCGACTTACTGCTGCTGGACGAGCCGACGAATCACCTGGACGCGGAATCCGTCGCGTGGCTCGAGCGGCATCTCGCCGAGTTTCCCGGTACGATCGTCGCGGTGACGCACGACCGGTATTTCCTGGACAACGTCGCGAAGTGGATCCTGGAGCTCGACCGTGGAGCCGGCATTCCGTACGAGGGGAACTACACCAGCTGGCTGGACCAGAAGCGCACGCGTCTCGCGACCGAAGAGAAGCAGGCGTCGGCGCGGCAGCGAACGTTGGAGCGCGAGCTGGAGTGGGTGCGGATGGCGCCGCGCGCGCGCCAGGCCAAGAACAAGGCGCGCGTGCAGAAGTACGAGGAGCTGGAGAAGGAGTCGCAGGGGGAGAAGCTGTACCAGCACGAGATCGTGATCCCGCCTCCGCCGCGGCTCGGCAACGACGTCGTGATCGCGGACGATCTGAGAAAGGCGTACGGGGACAAGCTGCTGTTCGACGGGCTGACGTTCTCGCTGCCGCGGGGCGGCATCGTCGGCGTGATCGGCCCGAACGGCGCCGGCAAGACGACGCTGTTCCGCATCATCGTCGGGCAGGAGAAGCCCGACGGCGGATCGCTCACCATCGGCGAAACGGTCGTCACTGCGTACGTCGATCAGTCGCGCGAGCTCGGCGCGAAGAAAACAGTGTACGACGAAGTGAGCGACGGCAACGACATCATCGTCGTCGGCAAGCGGGAGATCAACGCCCGCGCCTATCTGGCGTCGTTCGGCTTCCGCGGGACGGACCAGCAGAAAAAAGTCGAGAAGCTGTCCGGCGGGGAGCGCAACCGGCTGCACCTGGCGAAGCTGCTGAAGAGCGGTGGCAACCTGCTGCTGTTGGACGAGCCGACCAACGATCTGGACGTGGATACGCTGCGCGCGCTCGAGGACGCGCTGGTGGACTTCGCCGGCTGCGCCGTGGTGATCTCGCACGACCGCTGGTTTCTCGACAGGATCGCGACGCACATTCTCGCATTCGAGGGTAACAGCGAGGCCGTGTGGTTCGAGGGGAACTACCAGGCGTACCGCGAGGATTTCAAGCGGCGGAAGGGCGTGGATGCGGATCAGCCGCACCGCGTCGCGTACCGGAAGCTGGTGCGCGCTTAGACAATCGACCTGGGCTGAGCACGGATCGCAGGATCATCCTTCGCAGGAGGTCTTCTGGCACCGGATCCGGGACATTTCATCCTCAACGAGCATCAGCGCCGGCATTTCGAGGTACAGCTCGCGATGCTCGAGGACACCTTGGCGAAGATCGAGCAGTTGGCGGCGCCGTCCTTCCGCGGCCTCGGGAATCTCACGTCCTATGAACGCGACCTGCCTCCCGGCTTTGCCGCAGAGATCAGCTCCGCATTGGCTGTCGCACGAGAGCGAGTCACACTTCTCGCTTCCTATCTCCAGCTGCAGCCGCGCAGATTGTCCAGGGAGCGATTGGTACGCGCCCTCCTCATTTCCGAAATAGTGCGTCTCGACGACAGTACCGCGGACACGCTTCGGCGCTACGGAACCGTCGATCGCCGAGTAGTGCGGAAGGTGGAACCGATGCTGCACGAGTTGCGCGAGCTATTAATCTCAATTGCCTCCAGACTTGATGCAGGCCAGGCAAAGTCTCGATAAGGGAGGTCTATATGCACGGTTTCAAGGGTGAGCGCGTACTCATGCGCATCCACATCGGCGAGCGCGACCAGTACAATGGGCGGTCGCTGCATAGGGAGATCGTGGAGCTCTTGCGTAAGCGGCATTACGCCGGTGCCACGGTGTTCCGCGGGGTCATGGGGTTCGGGGCAAGCAGTAAGCCGCACTCGGCCTGGATCGAGGTACTTTCGCTAGACATGCCGATCGTGGTCGAATGTGTCGAGACCGAGGAGAGGATCAAGGCGATACTTCCCGAGCTCGACGGCATGATTGGCGGCGGGCTGATCACTCTCGAGCGCGCCAGGGTCATCATGTACCGGCCGCACGAGCCCGAGGAAGAGGAGCCCGACGACTGGTCTATCGACGTGACCGGCACATGGGAAATACGCCAGCCGCATTCGCGTGGTAGCTCCGCCGGTGTGTCCGGTCGCGCGCCGGGCCCGGACGCTCCGGCGATCTAAGCTGCGCAGGTCGCAGCGCGCCTTGTCCGGCGCGTCGATCATGCCGGCTCCGGGATCTCCTCGACGTCTTCCTCCGTCTCGACGGCGGGCGCCGCGACCTGGAAGAAACGTTGCGCGATCAATGTTGGAACTACTGCGCTTCCGATAACCGTCGTCACCAAAATCGTATACTGCTGCTGCGTGATGATGTGGGTAGTCAGTCCGAACAGCGCCGAGATGGTGCCGAACGTGAGACCCGTCGACATCAGCAGGGTCGTGTAGGCACCCTCGCGCCGATCGAACCGGAAGATTCGGGTGAGAGGCCAGATGCCGGCGATTTTCGCGAACATCTTGGCGAACAGGAAGCCGGTGATGAGGAGCGCTCCCGTCGCGATGGCTGGGAGGGAAACGTAGAGGCCTGCCTTGATGAAGTAAAACGGCGTGAGGATGGAGAAAGCGATCGACCGCATCCGATCCATGAGCACGCGGTCGCGCACGAACACACCTGCGATGACCAGACCCGCAAGATAGGCCGGAAGAACGGCCTCGCTCTGCGCAACCTTGGCCAAACCGCCAAGCAGGAAGAGCACCAGAATGAGGAACTTGATTTCTGGCTCGCTCACGCGATGACCCAGACTCCGGATGAGGAAGCGGGTGACGCGTGGCAGGTACCATAGCACGACGGCCGTCACGGCGACGAAAAGGACAAGCCAGCGATTGAAGTCGGCGAAGATCACCCCGAGCGCGAGCACGGTCCCAAGGTCGTTCACGAAGCAGGCGGCGAGTATGAGCTTTCCCAACTCCGTACGGTTCAGTCCCGTCTCGACCATTACGGCATAGACGACGGCCACCGAGGTGGTGGAAAGCGCGATGCCGGCGATGTACGCGGCGTGAGGCTCCCAGCCGGCCACCCAGTAGGCGAAGGCACCAGCGGCAAGAAATGGCGCGATGAACCCGACAGCGCCGATGACGAGTGCAGGCTTGAGATGCCGCTTGAGCGAGTCCGGGTCGATCTCAGCGCCGGCGAGAAAGGTCAGGAGCATGGCCCCGAAAGCGGCAAGAAAGTCAATCCATGGCGCCGTCTGTGTCCCAAACAGATTCCCGGCGATGACCCCGACGAGGATCTCGATTAGGGCTACCGAGATACCAACTCGGATGGAGATGACACTGGCGGCCAGTGCGAGCGCCATCCACAGACTCGCGGAAAGCCAGATGTTGGACTCCAAGCGACCTCCTGGCGGCAAAGGTGACATCGTACTGCTGCCAGGCACTGCATTCGCTAGGAATACAAAGCTCCTGCCCGGCACTGGGGCCATGCAGGAGTCATCAACCGTCGCGCGATCAGATTATCGATCGCATGATCGGTGGTTCAGGCGAACTCCATCGCCGCGTACTCTCCAGGGTAGCCTACCGCAAGTAACTTCTACAGTCAAGTCACGGACAAAACGCTCGTGTGAGAGCTCAAATGACAGATGTAATGAAGTCTGTTTTGCGGTGCTTTGTCCTTTGCGGAGTGACAGCTTGCGCGCTGACCGTGCCGCATCTGACGAGTGCGCCGGTGCGGATTTCCCCCGACGCGCCGTTCGGAAGCGAGGTCCTACCGCGGACTCTGCGCGGCAACCTTCAGCGAGCCGTAGCAACCTCGTCCGGTCCGACGCGATTCGTCTTGGCCGCGGGCCACTACTATCTCGCACCCACAGCGTTCACCGATTCGACCTGCGGCAACTGCGAGAGCGCGGGCACTTCGGTGCCGGCGACCTACGGCCTGCTGCTCAGCGGCCGCCACGTCGAGCTGGTCGGAGCGTCGGCCGACAGCGTGATCATTCACACGAATGCCGGCTACGGGATCTTGTTCGACGGCTGCGACAGCTGCTCGCTTCGGGGCGTCACGATTACCGGCGGCACGCGTGACGCCGATGGCCGCGCGACCAGCGCTGCCGTAGTGGTGCGGCGCGGGCAGGTATCGCTCGATCGCTGCTCGATCCGCGATAACATCGGCGACTCGGCGACGGTCGCGAAGGTCATCGTGGGAATCGCCGGCGTGGCGGGACGCGAGCAGTCCGACATCCGCATCAGTAACTGCTCGATCCGCCGGAACTCGTGGGATGGAATCGCGCTGTACCGGGGCGCTCGCGCGGAGATCCGCGACAACGTGATAGACGGCGTGGACAAGGCAGCCGGCGGTCGCGTCGGCGGCGGGCGCGGTGTCGGCATCGGACTCACGTGGGACGCCGCCGCGATCGTCGAGCGCAATCTGGTAACGCGGTACTGGAAAGGGATCGGCGTGTTCGGCGACGCGCGCGCTCTCATTCGGCACAACGTGGTCGAAGACGTACTGACCTGGGGGTTCGCGTATTGGGGAGCCGAAACGGGCGGACCCGCCGCGACGATCGAGGAGAACATTGTGTACCTCACCGGAGCGTGCGGCGCGATGATCGAGCGGAACGCGCCCGATACCGGGGTCGCGCCGGGACGCTTGTCGCGCAACGTCTTCGTGCGGACGACACAGGCCCAGCGGTACGACTCCGGTGAGCCATACTGCCCCCAAAGGCCGATTGCGCGCATCAAGGTCCCCGCGCGATTCGCCGTGAGCGGGAATCTGGTTTACGATGTTCGTCAGCCGGGCGACTGGGTACAGGAGCCGACGAGCAGCGTCGACGAGCTGAAGGCCTCGGCTTCGTCGCTGGTGGGTCGCCTCCGAAGATCTCCAGCGTTACGGTCCGCGCGATTCTTCTCCGAGTACTGGAACAGTCTCTAGCCGACCGCACAACCGGGGTATCACCTGCCGAGTCTGGCAGTCTTCGTGCAGGCCGTTCTTCACGGATTCTGGAAGCAGCCGCTCACGCGGAGGTTACATGCGCCTTCATTTGTCGCTCGCAGTCACCGCAGTCCTTGCCGCCGGCCTGCCAGCCTGCGCACACCTTACGGCTCCCGGACGAGGCATGGAGTTCAGCGTCGGCAAGGCGGAATTCGGCGCGACCGGCGACCGCGCTCTCGCCTCTTCGGTCGATGGAGCGGTCGTCGTGGAAGGTTACATCAGCACGCCTGATCCCTGTCAGGATCTCCGAGGGGAGCTCACCAACGTCGCCGGCGAGCTGACCATCACCGCGATCGCCAGGAGTAAGGACGTGGCATGCGCCCAGGTGATCGGGGTGTTTCCGTACCGCGCTGTCATGCGCGATCTCGTCGCAGGGAGCTATCGCGTGCGAGTGCTTTACCGGTACGAGAATACGGGATGGCCACTGAAGGCCGTCCTGGATACTGCCGTGACGGTTCGATAGACCCGACCGGCCAACCATCATCCTACTGATGACGAACAGACGAATACTCTTCGCCATTGCGCTAACTCCCTTCGTTGCCGAGGCCCAGGCCGCGCTGACGACCGAGAGCATTCGGTCGTACGCTTTTCCGCAGAACCTGACCGCCGCCGCAACCGGTTCGCGCGTCGCGTGGACGATCAACGAGCAGGGCCGGCGCAACGTCTACGTTGCGGAAGGTCCGGACTACGCCGCACGGAAGCTCACCAGCTACGACCGCGACGACGGACAGGAGCTCACGAGCGTCACGCTGTCCGCCGACGGCCAGTGGGTGGTGTTCGTGCGCGGTGGCGAGCACGGCTCGAACTGGGATGATCTCGTTCCGGTCAATCCGTCGTCGCTGCCGACGTCGGCAAAGCTGCAGCTGCTGGCGGTGCCTTTCGCGGATGGGGAGCCGCGTGTTCTCACGGAAGGCGGTGACTACCCCGCGATCTCGCCGAATTCGCAAACCGTGGCGTTCGAGCGAGATCGCCAGATATGGACGGTGCCGATCGACGGATCGGTTGCGGCGAAGCGATTGCTGTCCGCGCGCGGCGACAACGGTGGCATCCAATGGTCGCCGGACGGCTCGCGGCTCGCGTTCGTCTCCAGCCGCGGCGACCACTCGTTCGTCGGCGTCTTCACCAACGACAGCACGCCCATCCTGTGGATTGCCCCAGCGCTCGCGCGCGACGGGTCGCCGCGCTGGTCCGCGGACGGCAGCCGAATCGCGTTCGTTCGCCGTGCCGCGTCGGGAGGCGCGCCCGCGCCGATTCTCGAGCGCCGTCCGAACCCGTGGGCGGTGTGGGTGGCTGACGCCGCGTCGGGTAGCGCACGGCAGCTTTGGAGAGCACCGGAGACTCTGCCCGGCTCCAGCGGCGGGTCGAACCTGCAATGGGTAGCGGGGGACCGGATCGTCTTCCTCAGCTACATGGACGGCTGGCCGCATATGTACTCCATCGATTCGCGCGGCGGCGAGCCGGTGTTGCTCACGCCCGGCGACTACATGGTCGAATTTCCCAGGCTGAGTCCGGACAAGCGGTTCGTCTATTTCTCGGCCAACACGGGGCCCGATCGGGACGACATCGACCGGAGGCATCTAGTTCGAACGCCGGTGGAGCGCGCCGCGATCGAGGTGCTGACGCCCGGAGTCGGCAACGAGTGGGCGCCGGTGGTTACGGATAACGGCCGCAGCATAGCGTTCGTCGGCGCGAGCGCACAGAGCCCGCCACGTCCGATGGTAATGTCGACTCAGGGGACGGAGAGCCGGGCGGTGTCCGGCAATCCGATGCCCGGTGATTTTCCCGAGGCGCGACTCGTCACGCCGAAGAAAGTCACGTTCCGTGCGCCCGACGGATTGCAAGTTCACGGACAGCTGTTCGAGCCCGCCGGAGGCGCGGCGAAGAAACCCGCCATCGTTTACGTGCACGGCGGGCCTTCCCGTCAGATGCTGCTCGGCTGGCACTACTCCGACTACTACTCGAACGCGTACGCCGTGAATCAGTACCTGGCGAGCCGCGGATTCGTCGTGCTCGCGGTGAACTACCGGCTCGGCATCGGCTACGGCTTCGACTTTCAGAATCCCGTCGGAGGCGGCAGTCGCGGAGCCAGCGAGTATCAGGACATCCGCGCCGCGGGCGAGTACCTGCGCGCACTGCCCCAGGTGGACGGCCGGCACATCGGCATCTACGGCGGATCGTACGGCGGGTATCTCACCGCGCTGGCGCTGGCGCGCGACTCCGACCTGTTCGCCGCGGGCGTAGACATCCACGGAGTGCACAACTACACCTCCGAGGGCGGCCGCCGGCTCGGCATGGCGCAGTGGCAGTTCGAGCCCACCGATCGCGACAGCGCCGCGGCGATCGCGTGGCGCTCATCGCCCGTCGCCGACGTGAGCACGTGGAAGTCGCCGGTGCTGTTCATCCACGGCGACGACGACCGCAACGTGCGCTTCAGCGAGACCGTGGATCTCGCGCGCAGGCTCGACGCGGTGGGAGTGCAGTACGAGCAGATCGTCATTCCGGACGACACCCACCACTGGATGCGCTATTCGAACAACCTGCGGGTGAACGCGGCGGTGGCGGAGTTCTTCGAGCGGAGGCTCTTACAGCGATCGCCGTAAGCTGTCGCGCTACGGCGCGACCTCGTGAAACTGGATCTTCGTCTCGCGGTCCAGCGCCCACTTGAGTCCCCACTGATCCTCGAAGAGAACCAGCGGATTACCCTTCGAGTCGTACAGCAGCATCCGGCCCCGCTCGCCGGCGAACCGCTCGATGTCGTCCTTCGCTCCCGTCACCCAGCGCGGATAGCGGCCGCCGATCATCTCCAGGCGGCAGCGCACGCCGTACTCGTGATCGAGGCGGTGGAGCATCACGTCGAACTGGAGAAGTCCGACCGCGCCGATGATCGGCGTGGGGCTCGCGATGTCGCTGGCGGAGGTGTAGAACGCCTGCGCCGCGCCCTCCTCGGTGAGTTGGCGCAGCCCGGTATCGAGTTGCTTGCGGCGCATCGGATCCGTGAGGATGACGCGCGCGAAATGCTCCGGCGCGAACCGCGGGATGCCGGTGAACTCGACGCCGGGGCGCGTGGACAGAGTATCGCCGATGCGGAGCGTTCCGCGGTCCATCACGCCGATCACGTCGCCGGGCCACGCTTCCTCCACGGCGGATCGCTCGCGCGCGAGAAACTGCTGGGGCGCGGCGAGCCGCATCGTCTTCTTCGTGCGCACGTGCGTGACGTCCATCCCGGCCTCGAACTTTCCGGAGCAGATCCGAACGAACGCGACGCGGTCGCGGTGCCGCGGGTCCATGTTCGCCTGGATCTTGAACACGAAGCCGGTGAAGTCCTCGTCGGTCGGCTGCACCAGCCCCGCCGACGACTCGCGCGGTAGCGGGGGCGACGCGAACTCGAGGAAGTGATGCAGAAAGGCCTCGACGCCGAAGTTGGTGAGAGCGCTGCCGAAGAACACGGGCGACAGCTCGCCCGATAGCAGCGCATCGCGCGAGAACGGATGCCCCGCTTCGTCCAGGAGCGAGATGTCGTGCGTCAGCCGTTCGTGCGTCTCCGCGCCGAGCAGGTCGCGCAGCTCCGGGCTGTCGAGAGTAGAGGCACGCACCGCGGCCCGCGTCGCGCCATGATCCTCGCTCCGGTCGAACAGGTGGATCGTCTCAGACCAGCGATCATAGATCCCGATGAACGCGTTGTCGCGGTTGATCGGCCACGTGACGGGATGACACATGATGCCGAGGTCGGCCTCGACGTCGCTGATGAGCTTGAGCGGGTCCTCGCCGACGCGGTCGCACTTGTTCACGAACGTGAAGATCGGAGTGCGCCGGAGCTTGCACACCTCGAAGAGCTGCCGTGTTCTTTCCTCCACGCCGCGGCGGTTGTCGAGCAGCATCACCGCGCTGTCGGCCGCGACCAGGGTGCGGTACGTGTCCTCGGAGAAGTCCTCGTGTCCGGGGGTGTCGAGCAGGTTCACCTGATACCCGTCGTACTCGAAGTTCATGACGCTCGACGTGACGGAGATGCCGCGCTCCTGCTCCAGCTTCATCCAGTCGGACGTCGCGTGCCGTTGCGCGCGGCGCGCCTTCACGGAGCCCGCGAGGTGGATGGCGCCGCCGTACAGCAGCAGCTTCTCCGTGAGCGTCGTCTTGCCCGCGTCGGGATGGCTGATGATGGCGAAAGTGCGCCGGCGGCTGATCGCCGCGGCGAGGTCGGGAGTACTCAAAGACGCTATTGGCTGTTGGCTATTGGCTATTGGCGACGGCGGCTGAAGTCGCTGCAACATCACGCGGTCGCGGCTATGGGGATTATACACTTGCCGATCCCTGCCCCGGTCAGCCGCGCGCGCCGGCCGCGGCAATTGCCGCAGCTCCCTACGGCCGGCTGATAAGCTTTTGCAGCAGCGGCGGAAGGGGAGCCACTCCGGGCGGAGCGCCCGGCTGAATCTTGAGAAGGGACTCGCCGGCCGGTGCCACCCACCGCAGGTCGTATGTCTCACCGACGCCGATCCGCATACGAGCTGGGCGAACAGCGGTCAACGCCTCCGGAACCGTCGCTCCATCCTTCGATATCAGCCGCCACCGCTGGACCGCGGAATCCGCCGCGCTGAGCTCGACCGTGATCGCCGGCGCGAACAGGATGTTGATCAGACGCAGCCGATATGTCTTCCCGGCCTGCACTCTGATCGGGTTCGGCGAAACGGTGCCGTTGAGCGCGTAGGCAAATCCGCCCCCGATCGCGGGCACCATTCCTACCACCATCGTTAGGTCGGTCGACGGGTCGTGCCGCTCGCCGGGCTCCAGCACCAGCAGCGGCGCGTACATGCCGGAGAAGAGCTGATCCTCCTCGTCCATGTGGCTGTGGTAGATGTACGTGCCGGCGCGCGGCGGAGTGAACCAGGCCGTGAAAGAGTCGCCTGGCGCGAGCAACGGAGCTCGCGTGGCTCCGACGCCGCTGAACCCCGGCACCCCGTCGAATACGCTCTCGAGCTCCATCCCGTGCCAGTGAACGCTGCTTGGCGTTCGCAGGCGGTTCACGATCGTGATGCTGTTCCGCTGTCCTCGCACAACCACTAACGGTGAGCCGGGCACCTCGACCGAATCCGGAGCCGGCTCTGCCTCACGCTGGAGGACGAATCCCTTCCTCGGGACGATGCCCGGCTGAGGTCGGGATTCCTGAAGGAAGAGCCGGTGCGTCGCGACCGGTGGCGCGACGGGCGCCGCGTATCTCCCCCGCGGATCGGTAACGCTGACTCCCAGAACGAGACCCGCCATCGACACGGTGGGATGCTGATCGACCGCATGTACGTCATGCTGCCGGGTGCTGTCCGGTCTCATTGGGTATGGCGTGATGTGCGGGATCATGTGACAATGCACCAGCCAGTTTCCGGGACGCGTAAGAACCCACTCGAGGCTGAAAGTGCTCCCGGGCACCATGAACTCGGTGACTGCGTGACGACGCGTATCCGGAGAGTAAGTCGTATCCGCTTTGCCGTCGCCCTTCGACGTAACGAGAAAGTGGAATCCATGCAGGTGCATGGGGTGGGGGCGGTCGGTCGCGTTGATGAAGCGCCACCGCGCGGTGTCCCCCATCGCGTATGAGAGCCTTTCCGTGTGCGGCCACGACCTGCCGTTCACGGCGATCTCCCAAATCTCTTCGCGCGGAGGCGGAAGGGCGGTATCCGACATGTAGTCGATCAACGTGATGACGAACACTCTCTCTCGCGGGTCGGGAACCGTTCCCACGGGATCGACGACGATCGCACCCGAGAGCAGCGCGTCCCGCCCCACTCGTCGATTCAAGGCTGAATGCGAAGTCGTACCCCAGTAGTGGAACGTGCCGGCGTTCGCGGCGGTGAACACGATCTCTCTCGTCGCCCCCGGCGGGACGCTGAAGCTGTCATCAGCGACGGCGCCGGCGCGCAGGCCGTGAACGATCAGCGTGGAATCGGGAATGAGATTCCTGACCGTCAGCCTGACCTCGGTCCCATCGGGGATGCGCACGAGTGGCCCCGGTATCGTCGGCAGCTTGCCGCGCTCCGCGAAGGCCTGGACCGTCGCCGCGGTGTCCACGTTCGCGTCGGGCCGCCAGCCCGCCCGGACCGCATCGAGGTCGAGGCGCAAGACGCCATTGCGCAGGCTGCCGGCCGGCACCCGATTGTCGTTCGGCGCGGCTATGGTGAACGACGATCCAACCGTCGGCGGAACGGCAGTGCCGCGAGCGCACGATGTGGCGAACGCTGCGAGGGCGGCGACGGCAACGGCGGGGAAAGGCATGTTCACGGCCCGGTATTCTCACTCCCTCCGCGCGGCCCGGCAAGTATTCGCATGCATCTTGGCGCGATATTGCCGGATCGACGAGACAGCTAGTAGCAGCTAGCAGCTGCTAGACTAGCTGCTGGCTGGCGCCCGGGAGGTGGCGCTACTTCGGCGCCAGCGTCATCAGCCGCTGCTCGAAGTCGAGCGTTACGTGGAAGCCGGACAGGAAGTTCAGGCCGAGCAGTCCATTGACGCCGCCGGCGCCGAGGTCGCGGAGATGGCGGAGGTCCAGAACGCACGCCGTGAGATTGCGCACGGTCGACGAGCCCGCCCGGACGGAGTCGACCTGGACCAGCGCGACGCGTCCGGATCCGCCGACTCCGGCCCCCAGACCGACCGCGCCGGTTTTTCGGGGGAGGCGAAGCTCCCTCGCCAGCCCCTCGTCGATGCACGTGAGGGTCGCGCCCGTGTCGAGCACGAGGTTGTACGGCCCCGAGCCGTTGATGTGGACGGCGACTAGCAGGACCGCGCCGCCCCGCCCCGCGACGCGCAGCGGAACCTCGCCGGCCGCAGTGTCCGCCTGAACGGCCACGCGACCCGGCAGGGCGCCGTCGCATCCGCCGGAGGCAAGCAGGGCGAGAAAGAAAGGAAAAGGAGTGAGCTTCACACCGGGAAGTCTGCAACGGGGGTGTGCGATTTGCCTATGTGACCGGTTAGAAGTGTCACTTGCTCCCTTTCCGGTGGGCGGTACACTTACCCCGGAACATCACCAGGCGCGGAGAAAGTCATGCGTCCTTCCTTTCGCAGCTGCACGCTCGTCCTTGTTGCCGCGGTGCTACTGGCGTGTGATCGCGGCGCCGACGGCGCCGCCGGCGAAGGCGACACGGTCTCGGCGATGCTCAACTCCGAGGAGCCCGATACCGCGCTCGGGGGACCCTCGCTCAGCGATGCCAACATCATCGCGCTGTTCGACGCCTCCAGCATCACCGACAGCAGCGTGGCGGCGTTGGCCGCGACCAAAGGAAGCGCGGCGGTGCGTGATCTGGCAAAAAAAATGGCCGCCGACCACCACGCGATGCGCGTGAGCATCGAGCGGCTGGCGAAGCGAATGGGAGTCACGCCGGACCTTCCCCAGGGTGAGACGTTCACCGCGGAGTACGGCCAGTCGCTGCAGCGGCTGACCGCGACACCACAGGGGCGGGACTTCGACAAGGCCTACGTCGGTCGCGAGATCGAGGCCCACCTCGATATGCTGGAGGTCGCCACCGACGCGATGGCCATGGCGCGGGACACCGAGCTCAAGCAGTTCATTCAGCTCACGGCACCCGCGATCGAGCGCCACCTCGACGCCGTGCAGGCGCTGCAGAAGCAGTTGATGTAGCGCCGCCCGGTTTTCGAGGGGTTAGACCCACGGATCTGGCGAGCCGCGCGCACGTTGGTTGCGATGAAGAGGTCGGTTTTTTCACCAACGGCGGTGATGAGCCTCTTCAGGACCAGGAGGAAGGCGATGCGTGGTGACATGATCAGGTTCGAAGCGAACGGCGGCACGGCCCCGGGATACCTAGTCGCGCCCGAATCCGGGAAGGGCGGCCCCGGGTTGATCCTGGTGCAGGAATGGTGGGGACTGGTCGATCACATCAAGGACGTAGCCGATCGATTCGCGGCCGCGGGATTCGTGGTGCTGGCCCCCGACCTGTACGACGGCCAGCAGACGAAGAGCCCCGATCAGGCAGCGAAGATGTTCATGGCACTGCGCATTGGAGAGGCGGCCAAGGACATTCGCGGCGCCGCCCGCCATCTCATCGCGCGGCCCGACGTGTCGCCGAAAAAGGTGGGAGTGGTCGGCTTCTGCATGGGCGGACAGCTGGCACTATATGCCGGTCAGGAATATCCGGGCGAGATCGGCGCTGTGGTCGACTTTTACGGAGTGCATCCGAACGTCCCGATCGATCCGGCGAAGGTCGAGGTTCCGGTAATGCTCCATTTCGGCAAGCGCGACACGTCCGTCCCGGAAGCAACGGCGAAGGAGCTCATCGAGAAGCTCTCCGGCTCCGCTGCCGACGTCAGTGCCCATTTCTACGACGCGGATCACGCGTTCTTCAACGACACGAGGCCCGAGGTCCACGATCGTGGCGCGGCGGACGGGCCTGGACTCGCAGCGTGGCATTCCTGATCAAGTACTTGCAGTAGTTAATGGCCTCCTGATGGTCATAACCTTCGCGCAAATAGATGCAAGCAAGTAACTACTTGCATTTTGGTTAGGGGCGTGTATTTTCCCGTCCGTGCCTGACCAAGACCTCGACATCCCTCTCGGTGGAACGCAATCGGCCACGCGTGAGGCGATTCTAAGCGCTGCGTTGGCGGCGTACTCGAAGCACGGATTCCGCGGCGCCACGACCCGCCGGATCGCCGAGGCCGCCGGCGTCAACGAGGTGACGATCTTCCGTCACTTCGGCTCCAAGGAGGCGTTGCTCGGCGAAGCGCTGCGCACCCTCCACGCCGCTGAGCAGATTGCACCGCTTCCAGCTGATCCGTGCGATCCGGCGGCGGAGCTCAGCGAGTGGAGCGAACGCCAGCTGGCCCACCTCCGCGACAATCGCTCCATGATTCGCACGTGCATGGGCGAGCTCGAGGAGCGCCCCGAGCTGACGGAGTGCGCGGCGGCCGGACCGCAGGCTGCGTTCGTCCAGCTGTGCGAATACCTGCGGCGCGTGCGGGAAGCCGGGATGTCGTTCACGGATTTCGACGAGCGCGTAGCGGCCATCACATTGATGGGCGCGCTATTCTCCGACGCGATGGGACGAGAGATGATGCCTGAGATTTATCCGTCGGCCGAGGTTGCCGCGCGGCAGTATGCGGAGCTGGTTCTGCGCGCGATAGGAGCCGACGACAACACACGCTCCGCGTCCGCGGACGCGACCGGAGCGCCCAGAGGATGACGCGCGACTCGGCTCTTCTCCGACAAGCCGTCGCGGTGCTGCTGGCGGCGACGGTAGCTTCCACGGCGGCCGCGCAGGATCCCGTCCGTCCGGCACGCACCGACAGCGCCGGAACGATCAGTCTCTCGCTCACGGAAGCGGTGCGACTTGCCGAGCGGAAGAGCCACGACGTGCGGATTGCGCGCGCGGGCGTTACCCGCGCCCGCGGTCAGGAGCTGCAGGCCACCAGCCAGCTGCTCCCGCAGCTGTTCGGCTCGGCCGGCTACACCAGGACTTTGCGCTCGCAGTTCTCCGCTCTCTCCAGCCCGGACACGTCGACTTCCACGGGGCCGCCGGGCCCGTGCGAGCAGTACCTGCGAGATCCGGCCGCGACTACGGCCGAGCGTCTCGCCGGGCTCGAGGACGCGCAGCGCTGCGCGCTCGGGACGAACCCATTCGGCGGGCTCGGCGACCTCGGCTTCGGCGCGGCCAACCAGTACAACCTCGGCCTGTCGCTGTCGCAGAACATCTTCAGCGGGGGGCGCGTCCGCTCGCAGATCGCGGCGGCGCGCGCGGGCCGCCGCGCCGCGGAAGTCACGCTCGCCTCCGAGCGCGCGCAGGCGGCATTGACGGTGGCGCAGGCGTACTTCGACGCGGCGCTGTCGGCCCGGCTCGCGGCCATCGCGGAGCTGTCGCTCCGCCAGTCGGACGCCGTCGTATCGCAGGTCCAGCTCGCGCGCGACGTCGGAAGGACTTCCGAGTTCGAGCTGTTGCGAGCGCGAGTGGCGCGCGACAATCAGCGGCCGGTGCTCGTGCAGCGGCAGAGCGAGCGGGAGATCGCGCTCCTGCGCCTGCGGCAGCTGCTGGACCTTCCGCTCGACGCGCCGGTGCAGCTGGTGACTCCGGTGGACGACACCACGGCGGTATACGCCGCCATCGAGCCCATCACGCTGTCCACGGCTGCCGACGACGTCGATTCGCGCGCTCCGGTGCGGGCGGCGCGGGCGGGAGTGGACGCGGGGCAGGCGTCGCTGCGGGCGATCCGCGCGCAGCGGCTCCCGTCCGTGTCGCTGACGTCCAACTACGGCCGCGTGGCGTTTCCCACGAGCGGCTTCCCAGGCAACAACGAGTTCCGGGAGAACTGGACCGTGGGAGTGGGCGCGCAGGTTCCGCTGTTCACCGGCGGGCGGCAGCGCGGTGAAGAGATGGCCGCGCGCGCGTCGCTGGAAGAATCGCGCGCGAGGCTCGAACAGACGCGCGATCTCGCCGCGCTCGACTTGCGCGTGCAGGAGACCGCGCTGGCCCAGGCGCGCGGGGCGTGGGAAGCGAGCGCGGGCACCGCCGAGCAGGCGGAGCGCGCATACAGCATCGCGCAGGTGCGGTACCGCGAGGGAATCTCGACGCAGCTCGAGCTGGACGACTCCAGGCTGCTGCTCGAGCAGGCGCAGGTGAATCGCGCTACCGCCGCGCGCAATCTCCAGCTGGCGATCGTGCGCGTGGCGTTGCTGCAGGATCTGCCGCTGCAGCTGCAGTCGGCGGGAATCCAGCTGCCGGTGCAGCAGGCGCCGCCGCCCGAGCCGCCGCGCAGCAACACCACGCAGCCGCAGGCACAGCAGGCGGCGCAACAACAGATACCGGGAACCACGATTCCATGATCGCATACACCTTTCGCCGGGTCGTATTGCTCGCTCTGGCCGCGGTAGCTCTTTCCGCCTGCGGGGGTGACGCGGACGACGCCGCGGCAGCGACGGCCACCCAGCCCGTGAGCGTAGGGCAGGAGAATCTCGTCGTCGTGAGAGCGCAGCCGCTGACTTCCGGCCCCGCCTTCTCGGGCACGCTGCGGCACGAGCGGGAGGCGAGCGTCCGGTCGCAGATGGCCGGCAGCGTCCTGCAGACGTACGTCGACCAGGGACAGTCCGTGGCCGCCGGGACCGTGCTGGCGCGGATCGAGGCGGGCGGTAGCGACGATGCTTATCTGTCGGCGCGCTCGGCCGTGACGGCGGCGGAGAACTCGTATTCAATAGCTAATCGCGAGCTGGAAAGAGCCCGGCGGCTGCACGAGGCGGGCGCAATCGCGGAGCGCGAGCTGGAGATGGCGCGAGCTGCCGTGACCAACTCGCGCGCGATGCTGGCCGATGCGCGGGCGCGCATGGCGTCGGCGGCCAAGCAGCTCGGCAACACGACCGTACGCGCGCCGTTCGCGGGAGTCATCGGCCAGAAGAGCGTCTCCGCCGGCGACGTCGTGCAGCCGGGGACGCTGCTGTACACGGTGGTGGATCCGGGGAGCATGCGCCTCGAGGCCGCGATTCCCGTGGAGCAGCTGACCGACGTGCGCGTAGGGCTGCCGGTGAAGTTCACCGTCAGCGGCTACGGCACTCGCGAGTTTCTCGGCCGCGTCACGCGCGTGAGCCCGGTCGTGGATCCGGTGACACGGCAGGTGCAGATCGTCGCGTCGATCCCGAACGCGGGCCGCGCGCTGGTCGGCGGACTGCAGGCGACGGGCAGGCTGTCGACCAGCACGCGCAACGGGCTGGTGGCGCCCGACGCGGCAATAGACGAGCGCGGCTCGGCGCCCGCCGCGCTGCGCGTGAAGCGAGGAATAGTGGAGCGCGTGAGCGTGGCGCTGGGGGCGAGGGACGAGGCAGGCGAGCTGGTGGAGATCACGGCGGGACTGCTCGCCGGCGACACGCTGCTCATCGGCGCGGCGCGGGGGATCACGCCGGGCACTCCCGTGCGAATCGTCGCGGCCATCGGTGACACGGCGCTGCGGCCCGCGCCGCCGGCGCCTGCCGCGCCCGCCGGCGGAGCGAATCAGCCATGATGATCTCCGACTTCGCGATCAAGCGCCCGCTCATAACGGTGGTGACGACGGTCGCGCTGGTCGTGTTCGGCTTGTTCGCGCTCGCCCAGCTCAAGACCGACGAGTTCCCGGAGGTCAATCCGCCGTTCGTGTTCGTCGGCATCCCGTATCCGGGAGCATCGCCGACTACGGTCGAGCGGGAAGTCCTGAACCCGGTCGAGGACGCGATCAAGGGGATCTCCGGGGTGAAGGAGATCAACGGGAGCGCGTTCGACGGCTTCGCGCAGGTCCTCGTTGAGTACGTCTTCGAGAAGAACCTGCAGGAGGGCACGCAGGACATCCGCGACGCGATCTCGGCGATCCGGATCGATCTGCCGCTCGAGATGGAGGAGCCGCTTCTGCAGCGGTTCGATCCCACTGAGTTTCCGATCGTGCAGGTGGCGCTCGTGTCACCGGCGTACACGCCCGCGCAGCTGACGCGGATCGTGGACCCCGACATCGTGAGCCAGCTCCGCGGAGTGAGCGGCGTGGCCGGGGTGCAGATGTTCGGGGACGTGCAGCGCGAGCTGACCGTCGAGCTCAGGCCCGAAGCGCTTCGCGCCGTGGGAGTGAGCGTGACGCAGGTGGTCGGCGCGCTGCGGTCCCAGAACCTCGCCGTCCCCGTCGGGCGGCTGACGGGAACGCTGGACGAGCGGACGATCCGGCTGCAAGGGCGGCTCGAGCGCCCGGAGGATTTCCTTCAGCTCGTCGTCGCCGAGCGCGGCGGCCGCGTGATCCGGCTCGGCGAAGTGGCCAACGTGCGGGATGGTAGCGAGGAGGCGCGGTCGCTCGCGATGTACAACGGGAGTGAGGCCGTCGGTCTCGCGCTCACGAAGGCGCAAGGCTACAGCACGACCGACGTCAGCGACCGGATCAAGGCGAAGCTGGCCCAGCTGCAGCAGACGCTCCCCCCCGGGGTTGACTTTACGGTCGTGCGCGACGCAGGCGTGCGCGTGGAGAACTCGGTGGGTGACGTAGAGATGGCGCTGCTCGAGGGCGCGATGCTGACCGTGCTCGTCGTATTCGTCTTCCTCAACTCGTGGCGCTCCACGATCATCACGGGTCTGGCGCTTCCGGTCTCGGTGCTGGCGGCGTTCATCGCGGTGTGGGCGTTTGGCTTCACGCTCAATACGATGTCGCTGCTGGGTCTCTCACTCGCGATCGGAATCCTGATCGACGACGCGATCGTGGTGCGCGAGAACATCGTGCGGCATATCGAGATGGGAAAGGATCACATGCGGGCGGCGAAGGAAGGCACCGACGAGATCGGGCTCGCCGTAGCCGCGACGACCTTCTCCATCGTCGCGGTGTTCGTGCCGATCGGGTTCATCTACGGCCTCGCCGGACAATGGTTCAAGCCGTTCGCGCTCACCATAGCGTCGTCCGTGCTCGTCTCGCTGTTCGTCTCCTTCTCGCTCGACCCGATGCTGTCGGCGTACTGGGCCGATCCGCAGCTGGAGGCGCACGAGCGGCGCAACCCGATCTCGCGCGTGCTGGACCGATTCAACACCTGGTTCAATTCGCTGGCGGTTCGCTACAAGAAGGTCATCGGCTGGGCGCTGGATCACCGCGCGGCAATGGTCGGCATCGCCGTTGGATCGTTCGTCGTAGCTCTGGCTCTCCCGGCCACCGGCATCATCGGCGGGGCCTTTTGGCCGGAGGACGACACGTCCGAGATCTTCGTGGAGGTAAAGACACCACCCGGGTCGAACCTCGATTACACGCGCGTGAAGGCGGAGGAGGCGGCGCGGCTCGTGCGGGCGCACCCGGAAGTCCTGTACTCGTACACGACGCTCGGCGCGGCCACCGGCGCGGTGGACGAGGCAATAGTCTACGGGAAGCTGTCGCCTCGCGGCGAGCGTGAGACGAGCGCCGAGGAGCTGGCGCGCGCGCTGCGCACGGAGGTCAAGCAGATCGCGGGCATGACATCAGCGGTGACGACCACGGACTGGGGCGGAGGCGAGAAGCAGATTCAGCTGCAGGTCCGCGGCGCCGACGCGACTACGCTTACCGCCACAGCGGAGGCGATCGCAACCCAGGTGAGAAAAGCCGCGGGCGCCGTGGACGTGGAGCTCTCGACCAAGGGGCAGAAGCCGGAGGTCAGCATCAAGATCGACCGGAGTCTGGCCGGAGCGATGGGCGTGACGGTCGGTGAGATTGCGCAGTCGCTGCGCCCGGCCTTCGCCGGCATCAAGACGGGGGACTGGGTCGATCCTTCCGGTGAGACGCGGGAGGTGACCGTGCGGCTGGTGCCGCAGGCGCGACAGCGGGTCGACGATCTCCGGCAGCTCCCGATCGTGCTGTCGGGAGCCTCTACCGGAGGGCCGCCCGCGATCGTGCCGCTCGGCCAGCTCGCGCGGGTGGAGCAATCCATCGGGCCCGCGCAGATCGATCACCTCGACGGCGACGTGGTCGTGACGGTCGAAGCGAACACTAGCGGCAAGCCGGTGAACGCAGTCATGAAGGACATAGAGCAGCGCATAGACGATGTCCCGCTCCCTCCCGGCGTGACCATCACGCAGGGCGGAGAGACCGAGGACCAGGCGGAGGTGTTCGGCGGAATCTTCGCTGCGCTGGGCGTGGCGATCCTGCTGATGTACCTGATCCTGGTGATGCAGTTCGGGTCGTTCGTGGACCCGCTCGCGATCATGGTGTCGCTGCCGCTGTCCCTGATCGGCGTGATGCTGGCGCTCCTGTTGACGGGCGGCACGATCAACCTCATGAGCCTGATCGGCGTGATGCTGCTGGCCGGACTGGTGGCGAAGAACGCGATCCTGCTGATCGATTTCGCGAAATGGGCGCGCGAGCGCGAAGGATTGTCACTGCGCGACGCGCTGATCCAAGCCGGCGCGATCCGGCTGCGGCCAATCATCATGACGACGCTCGCGCTCGTAGCCGGCATGCTGCCGATCGCGATCGGCAGCGGTGAGGGCGCGCAGTTCCGCGCGCCGCTGGGCCGCGCGGTGATTGGCGGCGTGATCACCTCGACTTTCCTGACGCTGCTGGTGATCCCGACTTTCTACGAGATCCTGGACGAGTGGCGCGAGTGGCTCATGGCGCGATTTCGCTCATCAAGGCCAGCTGATTTCCATCCGGATCCCGGAATTCCACCAGCCACAGCTCTGAAGCCGGAGTCTTATGGATGAGCTTCGGCTCGGACGGGAACTCGACGCCGCGCTGCTTGAGCGTGGCGTACACGGCGTGGATGTCGGAGACCTTGAAGTAGACCGCTGATCCCCGCCCGCGCGGTTGCCCGGCCTCGGGCACTCCGACGAGCAGCCTGACACCCCCCGCCTGGAAGAAGCTCATCTGCGGCGGGGCGGAGAACAGATACTTCAGCCCCAGCGTGTCGCGGTAGTACGGGATCGCGCGGTCCAGGTCCTCGACCGGAATCAGCAGCTGTCCCACGGTGGCATCGGCCAGATCGCTCGCGTGCGGCATTGCGGCTCCATTGGCTTCGGGATATACTTAGCTCAGCTAACAATAATCTTAGCCGAGCTAACTATTGGGCCGCAAGACCCCTTCGTCGAGAGATCAGGCCGCGGTCGCCGACCGGCTGCATTCCGCGGCGATCCATCTTCTCCGGCGGCTGCGAAAACAGGACGACCGGAGCGGAATCACCGCGGCCCGGCTGTCGGCGCTGTCGGTGGTCGTGTTCGCTGGACCGGTGACCATGGGCCAGCTCGCGCTCGCGGAGCAGGTCACCGCGCCCACGATGACCCGGCTCGTGGCCGCCATGGAGCGCGACGGTCTCGTGGCAAGGGAACCCGACCGGGATGACGGCCGAGTGGCTTGGATCCGCGCGACCGCGAAGGGCGCGCGGATCCTCCATGCCGCTCGCGGCCGCCGCGTGGCGACCCTGGCGGCGGATCTCGCGGCGCTCGACCGGTCGGATCTGGCGCTGCTCGCCGAAGCCGCAGCGATCATCGAGCGGCTCGGGAGCGAAGCCTAGAGCGCTTCGCTGCGCCGGCCGCGCCGGCCGCGCCGGCTGGGGATGTCCACTCTTCCCTTCACGTTGCTGTAGCCGATCCCGCCCGAGCCGCCGCGGGTGACGGTGAAGTCGCCATCGACGTCGGCCACTTCGATGCCGCCGGACCCGTCGCTGATTCGAACGCTGTTCCTCGCGGTCCGCACGTCGATCTCACCGGAGCCGTCGGTGATGTCGATCAGCCCGCCGATGTTGCGCAGCTCGATCGAGCCGGATCCGTCGTGAATGTTCACGGCACCGGCAAGGTTGGTCAGCTTGATGCCGCCGGAACCGTCCTGGATTCGCACGTCCCCGTGGAGATCGCTGCCGGTGATCTCGCCGGAGCCGTCCGTGATGCCGACCGCGCCGAGGTTGGAGATGTCGATGCTCCCGCTGCCGTCCGCGATCTCGGCCGCCATCCGGGCGGGGACTTCGATGACGAGGTCCAGACTCGCATACCGCATTCCGGTGAAGCTCCAGCCCTCGACGCGCGCCGTGGCCTCGACGACTACGTCGGAGCCCCGCCGGTTCGCGCGAAGCTCGATCTCCTCCAGCAGGCGGGCGTCGGAGGCGCAGGCGCGCCCGCGGATGACCACGCGGTCCAGGCCGGCCTTGCCTTCGATCCGGAGCGAGCCGGCGCCGGCCTTGACCGTCAGGAGGCGGGCTCCCGCCGCATCGACGTTGGCCGTGCGGTGAGCCTCGTGGCGGCACTGGTCGGAGCTCTGGGCCAGCGCGCTCTGAGCCGCGCCAAGCAGGAGCGTGGCGGTCAGAAGTGTGGAATGCATGGTGTCTCCGGAGTTGTTGGGTACAGCCTACCTACGCAGCCTCGCCGCTAAAGTTTTGACAGGGGATACCGGCCGAAGGTTGAAAGCCTCAGGTGCCGTCCGAGTAGGCGCGTCGAGCGGGCTGCGGCGCCGTCGTTATCAGGATTACGGCCGCCAGGATCACCCCGGCGGCGATCATCGTCCGGACCGTGAACGGCTCACCCGCGAACGCCCAACCCAGGAACACCGCGATCACGGGATTCACGTAGGCATACGTCGCGACGCGCGCGGGGCTGCTCACCTGGAGCAGCCAGATGTACGCGCTGTAGGCGATGACCGATCCGAGGATCGCCAGGTATGCCAACCCGGCAATCGATCGCAGCGAGACCGCTGCGAGATCGACCGTGCGATGGTCTCCCGCGGCAAACGATGCCACGGAGAAGAACACGCCGGCCGCGAGCATCGTCAGCGCGGCCGAAGCGAGTCCCGAATCGGGGAGATCGGCGTTGCGCGAGTAGATGGACCCGGCCGCCCACGCGATGGATCCGCCGCACAGAATCAGAGCGGACGGAACGTGAATGGCGCCCGGGGCTTCGCCGCCCGTCCCAACCAGGATCGCCAGACCGACGATTCCGAGGCCGACCCCCGTCCAGATCTGAAGACCCGGCCGCACGTGCTCGACGACCGTCTGGATGACGACCATCCACAGCGGCACCGTCGCGACGATCAACGCCGCGATCCCGGACGGGATCTTTTGCTGGGCCCATATCAGCGACCCGTTTCCGAGGAACGGCAGCAAAGCGCCGACGACGCAAGCGTTGAGCAGTTGCCGGCGGGAGAATCCGGCGCTGCCGCGGGCCGCCGCGATCGCGTAGAGGATGGAGCCGGCCGCAATGAACCGGGCGGCTCCGAGCAGAAATGGCGGCATCGTCTCGAGTCCCCAGATGATCGCGAGGTAGCTCGAGCCCCAGATGAGATACACGGCGGCAAACGCCGATAAAAGCTTGAGTCGCGGTACACCGCCCGTCATCTGTTCCTGTCGCCAGTAGGGGACGCTAATTGTAGCGACAGGGTGTCACTTCGCGTACGGCGCCGGAGCCGGAACTTTTGCCATCTCATTGGTGCCTAAGGTGATGGGCCTGGCGCGACCGTCGGCATCGACCCTGCCTTGGTGGCCTGTCGAAGGCGCGGCGCACGGCGGCCGCGTTGAATCCTGGAGCGCTCACAGCCGTAGGGAGGAGACACATGAAACGGATTTTCTTGTTCGCGCCATTCGCGTTTCTGGCCGTAGCCGCGTCCGCGCCGGAAGCCCAAACCGGCCGGCCGATACGGGGCGCCGCCGTTCCACGGTTCGTCGTCTTCGGCGACGTCGTCGTCTCCAAGCCCAAGGGCGAGTTCGCCAACTACGTGGACCAAGGCTACGGCTTCAACGCGGGCGGCATGCTTAGACTCGACCCGGCGGGAATGTTCGGCGTCCGGGCCGAGCTCGGTGGGCTGCAGTACGGACGGGAGAGCATGCCGATCGCGTTCAGCTTCAGCGGCCGCGTGACGGCCGACGTCGTGACCACCAACATGATCGGCTGGCTCGGCATCGGCCCGCAGTTCACGTTCCCGGCCGGCCCAATCCGTCCGTACGCCAACGCCGCGTTCGCGATCACGAACTTCCGCACGACTTCCGCGATCGAGGACCGGCAGACCTCCGAGACGTTCGCTACTACCGAGAACGCGAGCGACTTCTCGTCGGCGGTCGTGTTCGGCGGCGGTGTGTACGTCCCGATCGGCGGCCGCGCGTCCACCGCGATGCTGACGCTGGGCGGCAAGTATTACTACGGCGGCGAGGCGACGTATCTGCCCGAAGGCGGGATCCAGGACAACGACGATGGATCCGTGACGTTGTTTCCCGCGCGCACCAAGACCGATTTCGTGATCTGGCAGCTCGGCGTGTCGGTCGGCATTCCGTCGCGGCGCAGATGATCGTTTCGGCGGTGGCCTTCGCGGCAGTCCTGGCGCTGGGCCAGGGCGTAACCGTCAGCATCGGCGGCCGCTCGAAGCAGGATTCAGCGGCCGCCGAGCGCGCGCGGCAGAAAGCCGACAGCGCGGCCGCGGCGAGAGAGGCCGGCCGCGCCGCGCGGGACTCGATCCGTGACACGCGGCGGCGCGCGAGGATCATCCCGGTGACCGCGGAGCACATCCGCACCGCGTTTTCCGATCCGCTCGCGCGTGCCACGCTCGAGCGGGCGCGGACGGCGCGTGTGGCCGACGATTCGGCGCTGCTCGGCTACGATTCGAAGACCCGGGAGCGGGCGAGCATCGGGATGTCGCTCACGCGATTCGGTCGCGAGCGCCTGCTGGCGCGGTACGAGCGCGTCACCCGCGTGCAATGGCGCCGCGATCGCGGCGCCCGCGTGCAGGTGTTGGGCGAGCGCACAACCGCGCCGATGCTGGGGAAGAGCGGAGAGATCGACGCCGAGCTGAGCAGCGTCCCGGTGATTCCGTACTTCCCGGGCCGCGAGCCGCTGTGGGGAGCGTCGCTCGCGCGATTGGACGTGGTGGACAGCGACATCGTGAACCCGCTCGCGCGCGGCGCCGAGGCGTACTACACGTACGAGACCGGCGACTCGCTGTCGTTCCGCATCGGCGGCGAGACCCGGATCAGCGTGCGCGAGCTGCGCGTCCGGCCGCGCAAGCCGGATTGGCGCGTCAGTGTCGCCTCACTCTGGTTCGACGACGCGACGGGGCGGCTGGTGCGCGCCGTGTACCGCATGTCCGAGCCGATGGACATCTGGAAGGTCGAGCAGGAGGAGGAGGGTGAAGGCTGTGAGCCGCGAGTCGTCTGCTCGGCGCTCAAGCCAATGACCGCTAACGTATCGGTCGTGGCGGTCGAGTATGGACTGCACGAGGGTCGGTTCTGGCTGCCGCGGCTGCAGACCCTCGAGGGCTCGGCCCACGTCGGGATAATGCGCGTGCCGTTCAAGCTGGAGCAAAGCTTCACGTACGACGAGGTGAATGGCACCAGCGATTTCGCGCCGGTCGTCGTCACGCCGGCCGACACTTCGCGGACCGACACAGCGGCTGTGGCCGCGCGGCGGGCGGCGAGGCGCGCGCCGTGCGCGCCCGGTGAGAGCCGCGAGCGAGTCGTTTCACGGTTCGAGAACACTCTGGCGGTCTCCGTCAGCGTGCCGTGCGACTCGGTGGCGCTGGCGCGGTCACCCGAGCTGCCGGAGTCGCCGTACGATCCCGGCGAGGAGATCTTTTCCTCGGCGGAGCTCGACGAGCTGACCAACCGCGCGCTCGGCATGGCGGCGCAGGCCGGGTACGTTCGCGGCCCGGTTGAGCTGCGGTACGGGATCGGGATGTCGCGCTACAACCGCATCGAGGGACTGTCGACCGGACTCGCAGCGAGGCAGTCGCTGGGCGGCGGGTACACCGCGCACGCGTCCGTGCGGCTGGGCCTGGCGGATCTGGAGCCTAACGCGGAGCTGTCGCTGCTGCGCAGCAATGGCCGCACGGACGTAGGCGTCGGTGCGTACCGGCGGTTGGCCGCGGCGAATGACTGGGGCGACCCGCTCGGGTTCGGGAGCTCGTTGGCCGCGCTCCTGGAGGGCCGCGACGAAGGATTCTACTATCGCGCCTGGGGCGCGGAGCTGACGCGCGGTCCCGCCGAGGGATCCCGCGGCATCGTTTCGCGACTGTTCGCCGAGCACCATTCCGACGCGGTAACCGAGACGTCGGTATCGCTCGCGCGGGCGATCAACGGGCGCAAGTTCGGCGACAACATCGACGCCACCAACGGCACTATTGGAGGGCTGTCGCTGCGGCGCGTCGGCTCGCGCGGGCTCGATCCGCACGGCTGGCGGCTGCTGTCCGACATTCGCGTGGAGGGCGCCGCGGGCTCGTTCGACTACTCGCGCGTCGCGGCCGACTTCACGGTCTCGCACGGACTGGGCTCGCGAGCTGACGGAGCGCTCACGTTCGGGGGCGGCACGTCGGGCGGCGCGCCGCCGATGCAGCGCTGGTGGTTCCTCGGCGGGGCGCACACGGTCCGCGGGCAGTCACCCGCTACGCGTGCGGGAAACTCCTACTGGCTCGCGCGCGCGGAGCTCGGATCGTCGTTCGTGCTGGCGCGGCCTGTGGTCTTCGCCGATTTCGGCTGGGCGGGAGATCGCGCCGACTTCAGCTCCCCGGGAACGCCGATCAGCGGCACGGGAGTGGGAGCGTCTTTCCTCGATGGCCTCGTGCGCTTCGACATTGCGAAAGGCATCCGCCCGGATCGCGGCGTGCGAGGGTACCTGTATCTCGAGGCGCGGTTCTAGTAGTGATTAGTGATTAGTGATTGGTGATTGGTGATTAGTGAACTGCGATGGCGGTTACTAGTCACTAGTCACTAGTCACTAGTCACTTCTGTTCCATAGACGGATACCCGAACTCGTGCGGAGGCGAAAATGTCTCCTTCACCGCGCGCGCGCTCACCCAGCGCACGAGGTTGAGCATCGAGCCCGCCTTGTCGTTCGTGCCGGATCCGCGCGCGCCGCCGAAAGGCTGCTGTCCCACTACCGCGCCGGTCGGCTTGTCATTGACGTAGAAGTTCCCGGCCGCGTTTCGCAGCCGCATACTCGCCTCGTGCACCGCCGCGCGGTCGCGCGCGAACACTGCGCCCGTGAGCGCGTACGGCGAGGTGCCGTCCACCAGATCAAGCGTCTCGGACCACTTTGAATCCGGATAGACGTACGCCGTGACGACGGGACCGAAGATCTCCTCGCACAACAGGCGGCTGTCGGGGTTGTGCGCCTGGATCAGAGTGGGCTCGATGAACCAGCCTTCCTCGCCGCGGGCGTTCCCGCCGGCGAGCACGTCGTGATCCGGCGTGCGCTCCAGATACGAGCTGATCTTCTCGAACGCGCGCTGATCGATCACGGCCCCCATGAAGTTCCGGAAGTCCGTCACGTCGCCCATCCGGATCTCCTCGATCATGCCGACGGTTCTGTCCCGAACCTCCTGCCACAGCGATTCCGGGATGTACACGCGGCTCACCGCGGAGCACTTCTGCCCCTGGTACTCGAATCCGCCGCGCACGATCGCCGCCGCGACGGCGACCGGATCGGCCGACGGGTGGGCGACGATGAAATCCTTGCCGCCTGTCTCGCCGACGATCCGCGGGTAGGAGCGGTATCTGCCCATGCTGGCGCCGATGGTCTTCCACATCCCGTTGAACACTTCGGTGCTGCCGGTGAAGTGCACGCCGGCGAGATTCTCGTCGGCGAGCAGCATGTCCGAGATCATCCGCGCGTCGCCGGCGACGAGATTGATCACGCCCGGCGGGAGTCCAGCCTCCTCGAGCAGCGCCATGATATAGTGCGCGCTGAGCATGGCGCTCGACGCGGGCTTCCACACGACGGTGTTCCCCATGAGCGCGGGCGCCGTCGGAAGGTTCCCCGCGATCGCCGTGAAGTTGAACGGAGTGATCGCGTACACGAACCCTTCCAGCGGGCGGTAGTCGAGCTGGTTCCACGCGTCGTCGGTGCTGATCGGCTGGGTGTCGTATATCCCCTGCGCGAAGGCCGCGTTCATCCTCCAGAAGTCGATCAGCTCGCAGGCGGAATCGATCTCCGCCTGGTACGCCGTCTTGGACTGGCCGAGCATCGTCGCGGCGTTCAGCGTGGCGCGCCAGGTGGTGGAGAGCAGCTCGGCCGCCTTGAGAAAGACGGAGGCCCGGTCTTCCCACGACCGCGCCGCCCAGTCGCGCTGCGCGTTGCGCGCGGCCCGCACGGCCTGTTGCACGTTGTCCGGCGTGGCCTTGTACCAGTCGGCCAGGACGTGCCGGTGCGCGTGCGGCATCACCGCGTGCGCTACTTCGCCTGAGAGCATCCTCCGGCCCCCGATGACCAGCGGTATCTCGACGCGCTCGTCCGCCATCTCGCGTAGGCGCGTCTTCAGCGCCGAGCGTTCGGCGGTGCCCGGCGCGTAGGAGAGGACGGGCTCGTTCTCCTGCGGCGGGACGCGCCATTTGCTGGTGAAAGACCAGGAGTAAGAAGCCGAATCGCCGTCCACCGCTTCTCCCGCGGCAGGCTCGCGGCGAACTTGTGGGTCGCCGTCAGGCTCACGCGTGTCTCTGGGGAACCCTATAGCTGACATGATCGCAAGATACTTATCGCGTGCTTCCATGAGAATCGCGCTGCCGTGGTTTTTCGCCCTGAGCGCTTGCGCGGACGGGGGTATCGCGTGGGGTCCGGTCACCTATGGCGGGAGCGCCTCGCCGGTGAGCGCGGCGGTCGCGGCGCTCCCGCCGCGCGGAGGCGCGGGATGTGCGGATGTCGTCGTGGTGGCGCGCGGCGACGAGAGGTACGCCGCGTGGTGGGAGGCCAGACCCGACGGCGGCTCCGTGCTGCTGCTCGCGCGGTCGCCGGATGGCGGCACCCACTGGGAAACGCCGCTGGTGGCGGATGGTCGCGACGCGGGCGGTCTGCGCTGCTCGCGTCCACCGCCGTCCCTCTTTGCCGACGAGACTTCCGGGTACCTGCATCTGACCTATCACATCTCGCCTGCCGGCAGCCCGGGCGTGTACTTCACGCACTCGATGCAAGCGTCCGCGCTGGGCACGACCGGGATGGGAGTGCTGCACATGGCTGTCCCCGTCACACACGGCGACCGCCCGGTCCGCAGCAGCGTCGCCGGCCGCGGCGACACGGTGGTCGTCGCGTTCGAGGATCCCAACAGCGCGAAACCGCGCATACTCCTCGCGCTCTCTACCGGCGCGGGGCACGTGTTCTCCACGTACGGCGCGGTGTCGCCGGCGGGGTCGGCCGCGTCGTCGCCGCGGGTGTCGCTCACGGGCGACTCCGTCCGCGTCCACTGGGTGGAGACGACTCCCGGCGGCGCGCCGCGAGTGGCCGCGCGCGCGGGGAAGCTGCCTTGAGCCCGGCGGCGCGCCGCAAGCGGTTCATAGGGGCGCACACGATCAATAACGGCGGCGTGCACATGGCCGTCCGCCGCGCCGCGCGCGGCGGGATGAGTGCGGTGCAGGTCTTCACCGCCGTGCCCAAGTATTACAACGACAAGATGTCGGTGCGCCCCGAGCGCGCGCAGCGGTTCAGGAAGGAGGTCGCGGCGTCGAAGATCGATCCGAGGATGATTCTCGTGCACGCGCCGTACGTTCTGAGCGTGGCGACACCCGACCCGGAGAAATGGGCGCGGGCGAGCGCGGGGCTCACGAAGGAGTTGGAACGCTCCAGCGATCTCGGCGCCGGCTCGGTCTGCTTCCATCCGGGCTCCGCCGGCGACGACACGCCGGCGAACGCGGCGAAGCGGATCGCGGCGGCCATCACCGCCGCGCTGCGCGCCGTGAAATCGGACGCGCGAGTGCTCGTGGAGAACACCGCGGGCGCCGGACGCACCATGGGCCGCACCGCCGCGGAGGTGGGAGAAATCCTGTCGCACGTCCCGAAATCGCTGCGCGCGCGCACCGGATACGGGCTGGATACGTGCCACCTGTTTTGCTCCGGATACGACATTCGCAGGTCGCGGGCGGCCTTCACCGCCATCCTCGACGAGTTCGAGGAAGCGACGGGGGAGCCGCCTTCTTTCTTCCATCTCAACGACAGCGCGGGCGCGCTCGGATCGAACCGCGACAGGCACGTTCTCATAGGGGAAGGCGAGATCGGGAAGGACCCGTTCAAGTGGCTCCTGGCGGACGCCCGATCGGCTGGAATACCGCTGGTGCTGGAGACGCCGCAGCAGAACTACGACGTGGCCGATGACGACGATTCACCCGATCCCTACGACGTGCGAATGATGAAACTGCTGTCTTCCCTATAGAGTTTCCCTATTGCGCCCACGCTCCTGCGATTTACTTTGCTCCGCGGCAGGATGTTGATCGTTAGCAGGTCCGTACTGTCATCCCACTCAGGAGAAGCGATGGCAACAAAGAAGAAACGCTCGGCTAGGAAAAAGTCGTCCTCGTCGAAAAAGAGATCGACCGCCAAGCGCGGAACGGCCAGGAAGAAGTCGGCGAGGAAGTCGCGCGCCAAGACGAGGTCGAAGACGAAGCGCACGCCGAATGCCGCGTTCATGAAGCCGATGCGGCCGAGCGCTTCGCTCAGCGCCGTCGTTGGCAGCAACCCGCTGCCGCGCACCGAGATCACCAAGCGTCTCTGGGCGTACATCAAGCGCAAGGGCCTGCAGGACAGCAAGAATCGCCGGATGATCAACGCCGACGATTCACTGCGCCCGGTGTTCGGCGGGAAGCGTCAGGTTTCGATGTTCGAGATGACGAAGCTCGTGAACAAGCATCTCAGCTGATCTAGCTGATCGTTGCCAGCCGCACTCAAGAAGGGGCGCGCCGCCAAGGCGCGCCCCTTGTCACAGTCGGGCTCGACTAAGCCTGGATGGAGAAGCGGAGCGCTTTGGCGCAACGTCCGCGCGATCGCGCTTCCGCTCGCGCTGTTTCTGCTGATCCGGACTTTTCTCCTCGAGGCGTACCGCATCCCCTCGGGGAGCATGATTCCATCCCTGCTCGTCGGCGACTGGCTGTTCGTCAACAAGCTGCGGTACGGGCCGCACGTGCCCTTCACCGACAACCGGCTGCCGGGATACGCCGAGCCCCGCCGGGGAGACGTCGTGGTGTTCGTCTCCCCGCCGCAGGTGGATCAGCCGCAGGACCTTACGCCGACGCTGGTCAAGCGGGCCATCGCCGTAGGGGGCGACACGATCTACATGCGGCGCGGCGTGCTGTACGTGAATGGCGTCGCGCAGCGGCAGGGCTACGGAGTCTCCGCGGACGCGTTCGATTCCGTGAGTGAGCTGTTCGACTGGCAGAAGCCTCTGGGGCTGAAAGCGTCGCGGTTCGGCGCGGCGCCCGCGCAGCCCTCGCACGACGAGTGGGGGCCGCTCGTCGTGCCGCCCGGACACCTGTTCATGATGGGCGACAATCGCTACAACTCCAAGGACAGCCGCTACTGGGGCTTCGTGCCGCGGGAGAACGTGCGCGGCAGGCCCATGTTCGTGTACTACTCGTACAACGCGGACGACAGTGACCGTCCGCTGCCTTTCATCACCGACATCCGGTGGAGCAGGCTGGTTCACTGGATCCGGTAGAACCCGCGGGGGCGCAGCATGGCTGACGCGCCGATGGCCATTCAGGGAATGCGCAGGAGCGATCAGATGCCGCGCGCGGCGCAGTCGATCTGCCTCGTCGCCATAGCGATTCTGGTCGTCGCCGGCGCGAACGGCTACGAGGGGGTCGTGCTTGGCGGCGTGCTGCTGTCGCTCTGCTTCCTGGCCGGCATCGGGGCGTTCCTGGCGGCTTTCAGCGAGCTGTCGGCGCAGCAGCGGGACCGTTCCGGTGGATCGCCGGCGCACGGCGGCCTGGTTCGCCTGGTGGACGGATCGCCGGGCCACACCAAATTTGTCGTCGAGCTGCCGGCGGCGCGGTGGCAGTCGGAGGCGGGCGCCTCCGCACGCGCGCCGGAGAGCAGGGAATCCGCGCCGCGCGTGCCCGGCAAGGCGCCCACATCGTCCTCATAGCATGGTCTATTTCCCCAAGCAAACGGAGCCGTATCAGCGGCGGATCTCGGACGAGGAATGGGAAGGCCACGGTCCCAGCTCGTTCCGGAAGCTGGCCTTCTCGACGCTGGAGATGGCGGTTGTCACCGGGCTGCTCATCCGGGTGTTCCGCGCCTTTCTGCTGACCAACGCGGGCAACGACCAGCCCGCTCTGCTCGGAATCGGATTTCTGATCGGCGCGGTATTCCTGTTCGCGATGGTGACGCTCCATCTCGGGAACTTCCCGCTGCGGCACTGGGTATGGCGCGCACCGCTCTTCGCGATTCTGGTCGCCGCCACGGAGATGGTAGTCAGTGCCGCGCTGATGGCCCTCGGGAGGGAGCCGCTCGGCACGGCGCGCGCGACCTTCGCGGACTGGCCGGGAATGGCGGCGGACGTGCTGCTCCTGCGGCTCGCGGCGATTTCCGCGTACGCGCTCGCGCTCGCGGTGATCGTGCAATGGACGCGCACGCACGCTCTGAGGAAGGCTCACCGCCTATAGGCTACAGGCACGAGTCCCGGGGCCCGGTCGTTATAATTCGATGATGGGCGACAAGAATAAGCGGCTGATCGTCGTCGGTGACCGCGTGCTGGTGAAAATCGAGGACGGAGAAGGCCGGACGAAAGTCGGCCTGTACCTCCCTCCGACGGCGATCGACAGCCAGGCCGTGCAGGGCGGGACGATCATCGCGACCGGCCCCGGCCTGCCGATGCCCGACCTCGCGGACAACAACGAGGAGCCGTGGCGCGTGGCCATGCGCGAGACGCGGTTCGTCCCGATGCAGGCCAGGACGGGTGACTACGCGCTGTTCTTCAGAAAAGCTGCGGTGGAGATCACCTTCGACGGCGACCGCTTCCTCGTCGTGCCGCAGACAGCCATTCTCGCACTCGTGCGCGAGCCGCACGTGGAGGATTAGACGATGTACGACGAAAGACTGGTCGCGCCGATGCGCGAAGACCTCACGCGCCTGGGCGTGGAGGAATTGAAGACGGCGGAGGCGGTGGACGCGAAGCTGCGCGACTCCGCCGGCACGACGCTCGTGGTGGTCAACTCCGTCTGCGGCTGCGCCGCGCGAAACGCCAGGCCGGCGGTCGCCCGCGCGCTGCGGCACGAGGTGAAGCCCGATGCGCTGACGACGGTATTCGCCGGCCAGGACGTGGACGCCGTGCGCCAGGTGCGCTCTTATTTCGCCGGCTACCCGCCCTCATCGCCGCAGATCGCGCTGCTCAAGGACGGCAAGCTCGTGTACATGCTCGAGCGGCATCAGATCGAGGGACGCACGGTCGAGGAGATCGCAGAGGACCTCACGGGCGCATTTGATCGATTTTGCGGAGCTGTCCGGGCGGCGTGAGGTGAGGGATCCTCGTCGGCCGCTACGCGCGCAAACTGCGCGCGCTAAGACGCGGCCTGTGAGAACCCCTCACCTCACGCCGCTCAACCTGGTTCCGGAACACGCCGAGGACGGTGCCCGGGCCCTTGCGCTCTCAGTCGATTCGCACGGGCTAGGTGTAGCGGATCCAGTGCCCGAGCTCGCGCAGAGTCGGGCGCTTGCCGTACATGAGTAGCCCCACCCGGTAGATCCGCGCGGCCAGCCATACTACCAGCAGACACGACAGCAGCAGCACGATCAGCGAGCCGATCAGCTCGGTGATCGGCACGTTGATGATCGTGAGCCGCAGCGGCATGATGATCGGCGAGGAGAAGGGCAGCCACGACATCGTCGTCGCGAGCCCGCCCGTCGGATTGAACGTGACGGGTTGGATGAAGATCGCGGCGGCGATGAGCAGCAGCATCACGGGCTGCGCCGCCTGCTGCGCTTCCTGGTCGCTGTTCACCATGGCTCCCACCGCCGCGAACAGCGCGGCGTAGAAGACGAAGCCGAGCACGAAGAACAGCAGGAGGAGCAGGCCGTCGCCGGCCGACACCCCGGGCATGACGAACGGCGGCGCCGGAATCCCGAAGACGTTGAAGATCTGCACCCTGTAGGTGAGGAACGCCACGACCGTGGCGACCCACACCAGCTGCTGCGTCAATCCGACCGCGCCGACGCCGAGCACCTTGCCGGCGAGCAGAGTCTCGGGCCGCACGCTCGATACGACGACTTCAGCGACGCGGGTGGTTTTTTCCTCGATCACTCCGCGCAGGATGTTCTGGCCGTACAGGATGATGGACATGTACAGCAGGAAGGCGATGCCAAGGCCGAAGAACGCGCTGATCGCCCCGGATCCGCCGCGGCCCTCGTCGGTTATCCGCTCGGTGCGGAACCGCAGCCTGCCGGCGGTGAGCTCACGGGCTTTCTCCGCCGAGATTCCCTCCGCCTCGAAGCGGTACGCCAGCACGGTCTTCTCCACCGCGTCCTCCACCGCTTCCATCGCGGTCAGCGAGCTGGCATGGCGTCCGGCGTATCTCGCGCTCTCGCCGGCCACCGTCTGCTGATCGAGCACGAGGTATCCCGACCGCTGCTCGCGCATCACCTCGGCGGTCGCGAGGCTCTCGGCCTCAGTGAGCTCGGAAGGCGCGATCACGCGCACGTCGGGCGCGCGCTCCGGCCCGCTCCCGAAGCCGCGCAGGGATTCCGACACCTTCGCCCCCAGCCCGGTGTTTGTCGCGTCGAGGATGACCGTCGAGCTCAGATCGGCGGCGCTCTTCGTCTTGATGGTGAGCCACGCCGGGACGATCATCAGCGCCGCGAACAGCAGCGGGCCGAAGACCGTCGCGATGATGAACCACTTGGTGCGAACGCGCTCGATGTACTCGCGCTTGATGACCGCCCAGAGCTTAGCCATGACCCGACACCCCCGGCTCTACGCCTTTGGCGCCGACCCGCTCGAGAAAGATCTGATGCAGCGAGGGCTGGACCAGCTCGAATCGCTTCACGCGGGCCCCGCTGCCGACGATCGCGCGCAGGAGCTGCTGCGCGTCCGCGCCCGGCTGGAGCTCCACCTCGAAGAACCTGTTGGAGTCGTCAACGCGCTCGACCAGCGACCTGTCGGCGAAGATTCGGTCGATCTCGCCGCTCGGCGCGCCGTCGAGCGCGACGGCCACGGTCCGGCCGGCGTTCTCGGCCTTGACGTCGGCGAGCGTGCCGTCGAGCACCTTGTCGCCGTTGGCGATGATGCAGACCGCGTCGCACATGCGCTCGGCGTTGTCCATCAGATGCGTGCTGAAGATCACGGTCTTGCCGCGGCGCCGGAGCTCCACGATCGTGTCCTTGAGCGCCTGGGAGTTGACCGGGTCGAGCCCGCTGAACGGCTCGTCCAGGATCACCAGCTCGGGATCGTGCAGCAGCGCGGCGATGAACTGCACCTTCTGCTGCATGCCGCGGGAGAGCTCGTCCACCTTCGCCGCGCCCCAGTCCTTGTCCGGCGTCTTGAGCGACAGCCGCTCCAGCCACTCGTCGATCAAGGGATCCGCCTGCCTGCGCGACATGCCTTTCAGCTCGGCGAGAAACCGCAGAATCGAGCGGACCTTCATCTTGCGATAGAGGCCGCGCTCTTCCGGCAGATATCCCACGCGGTCGAGGATCGAGTCCCTGGTGGAGTCCTGGCCGAGAATGGTGATCGTGCCGGAGTCGGGCGCGATCACGTTCAGAATCATCCGGATGGTGGTCGTCTTGCCGGCGCCGTTCGGCCCCAGCAGCCCGTACACCGTGCCACGGGGAATCACGAGCGACAGATCGCGTACAGCCGTGTGGCCTGCGAAGCGCTTGAAAACGTTCTGGATGTGTACCGCTGGTTCGGTCATCTCTGCGAGGTGACTAGTGACTAGTGACTAGTAAGAGCGAACAACCTGAAGTGCGCGCTCGGCGTAGAATATAGGCGTGACACGTACGGCCGTTGAGGTGGTGAACCCGCGCTTCCGTTTCGACCGCAACGAGCTTGCGGGCGCGTTCGGCGACATCGGCACGGACCTGCCGCTCATCGTTGGTATGGTCATGGCGGCCGGGCTCGACGCGGCGAGCGTGTTGGTGATGTTCGGGCTGATGCAGTACGCGACGGCGATCCGGTACGGCATCCCGATGGCCGTGCAGCCGCTCAAGGCGATGGCCGTCATCGTCATCACGCAGAAGATCGCGGGGCCGGTGCTGTTCGGCGCCGGCCTGGCCATCGGCGTCGTGATGCTGCTGCTGACGGCGAGCGGAGCGCTTGCCTGGCTCGCGCGCGTGGTGCCGAAGAGCGTGGTGCGCGGACTCCAGCTGGGGCTGGGCCTGCAGCTCGCGCTGCTCGCACTTGGGGACTACGTGCGATCGGCCGGCGTCACCGGCTACGGTCTCGCGCTGATCGCGTTCGCCATGGCGATCGCGCTGTACGGCAACCGCCGCCTTCCGCCGGCGTTGCCGATCATCGCGCTCGGAATCGTGTACGCCTTCGTCTTCGATCTCGACGCGCTCGACCTCGCCGGCGGCCTCGGCTTCACGCTGCCGCTGCCGCGGATACCGGCCCCGGCCGACGTGTGGACGGGGCTGGTGATCCTCGCGCTGCCGCAGATACCGCTCTCGCTCGGCAACTCGCTGCTCGCCACCCGCCAGACGGCGCACGACCTATTTCCCGAAAAGCAGGTCACCATCCGGCAGCTCGGCTACACGTACTCGCTGATGAACCTCGTGAATCCGTGGCTCGGCGGAATTCCCACGTGCCATGGGTCGGGCGGCCTGATGGGCCATTACACCTTCGGCGCGCGCACCGGCGGATCGCTGCTGATCTACGGTTCGCTCTTCCTGGCAATGGGCCTGTTCTTCGCGGGCGCGTTCACGCAGGTGGTGCAGGTCTTCCCGCTGCCGGTTCTCGGCGTGCTGCTGCTGTTCGAGGGGTGGGCGCTCATGTGGCTCGCGCGCGACGTTGTTCCCGTGCGCCGCGAGCTGGCGGTTACGATCGGCGTGGCGTTGCTCGCGGTGCTCGCCCCGTACGGTTATGTCCTCGGTCTCTTGCTCGGAACCCTCGCGTGGTACGCGTTCGGGAAAGTCTGGTCCACCGGGCCGAAATAGACAGAGGAAAGTTGAAGGGTCCTTTTCAGGAGCGTGTTAGGCCGAAGGCCGTAGCTCCAGAAAAGGACCCTTCAACTTTCTTCGGCGCGCAAGGAGTAGAGACTATTTCAGTCCTTCCTCGAGCGCGTTCCACGCGAGCAGCGCGCATTTGACGCGCGCCGGGAACTTCGACACCCCCGACAGCGCGCGGAGCTGGCCGAGCGATTTATCCTTCGCCGCCTCGGCGTCGCCCATGATCATCTCGCGGTAGCGCTCGCCCAGCGTTTCGGCTTCGCCGGCGGTTTTGCCCTTGACAGCCTGCGTGATCATTGACGCCGCGGCCTGGGAGATCGAGCAGCCGCGCCCCGTGAAGCTGATGTCGCTCACCCGCTCGTCCTCGAGCGCGAGGTGGAGGTACACCTCGTCGCCGCAGAGCGGGTTCTTCATGGCGATCGTTTTGTGCTCGCCCTCGAGCTCGCCCTTGTTGCGCGGCCGGCGATAGTGGTCCAGGATGAGCTCCTGGAACATCGCCTGGATGTTGGGCGAGAGATCGAGGTCCACGGCTACGAAGCGCTCGCGCCGGCTATCTCGCCGACGCTCGGCGCCGGCGCCCCGGCGAACAGCTTACGCGCCTTCTCCATTCCACGGACCATGGCTTCGATGTCAGCCTCATCGTTGTACAGATAGAACGACGCGCGCGCCGTGGCGGGCACGCCGAGCCGGCGCATGAGCGGCTGCGCGCAGTGGTGCCCCGCGCGAATGCAGACGCCCTCACCGTCGAGAATCGTCGCCAGATCGTGCGGGTGCACGTCGGTCATCGTGAAGCTCAACGCCCCGCTCCTCTTTTCGGGAACCGGACCGTAGATGGTGACATCATCCATGGCCGCGAGCCGCTCGTACGCCAGGCGCAGCAACGTTTTCTCGTGCGCGGCCACGGCGTCCATTCCCAACGCGTCGAGGTAATCGCACGCGGCCGCGAGTCCCACGGCGTCGGCCGCGCTGGGAGTGCCTGCCTCGAACTTGTGCGGCAGCACGTTCCACGTCGTGTCGCTGTCGCGCACGAACTCGATCATGTCCCCGCCGGTCTGGTACGGCGGCATCGCCTCCAGCAGATCGCGCCTGCCGATCAGTCCGCCGCTCCCCATGGGCCCGCACATCTTGTGGCCGCTGAAGGCGTAGAAGTCCACGCCCAGCGCCGGGAAATCCACGCGCATGTGGGGTGCGCTCTGCGCGCCGTCGCACACGCTCACCGCCCCGGCCGCCCGCGCGAGCGCGGCTATCTCACGGACGGCGTTGACGGTGCCGAGCGCGTTGGAGACGTGGTTGAAGGCCACGAGCCGCGTACTGCCGGACAATGTTTCCCGGAACCGGTCGAGATCGAGCGTGCCGTCCGCTTCCAGCTCCACGATCCGAAGCCGCGCTTTTTTTTCCAGCGCGAGCTGCTGCCATGGAACGAAGTTGGCGTGATGCTCCATCGCGGTGATTACGATCTCGTCGCCCGCGCGGACAGTGGAGCGCCCATACGACCCCGCCACCAGGTTGATCGAGTCGGTCGTTCCGCGGGTGAAAATGAGCGTCGCCGGATCAGCCACGCCGAAAAAACGCGCAATCCGCACGCGCGCGTTGTGGTAAGCCTCGGTGGCCTGAACCGAGAGCGTGTACGCGCCGCGGTGAGGATTGGCGTTGGTCGTCTCGTAGAAGCGCACGATCGCGTCGATCACGGATCGCGGCTTCTGGCTCGTGGCCGCCGAGTCCAGGTAGTGCAGCCCGGGGTTGGCGGCGAGGAGGGGAAAATCGGAGCGCGGCGCGAGCGAGTTCACGGCGCCTTCCTCGGACCGACCAGCACCGCGCCATCGCGCAGCAGCACGTCGTACACGGGCAGCGGATCCGTCGCGGGGCCCTGGAGCGCCGCGCCGGTCGTGATGTCGAACCGCGCACCGTGCCAGGCGCACTCGATGGTGCCGTTGCCCGGCGTATCGCCCAACGCCATCTCGAACTCCTGGTGAGTGCACAGGTTGCCGACCGCGGCCACCTCGCCGCTTTCGGTGCGAATCAGGCAGATCTGCTGCCCGTTGGAGCGCGTCACGGCCACCGGAACGTTCTCCGGCAGGTCGTCGAGCCGGGCCACCTGCTCGAACCCCTGAGCCGTAAATGTTTGAGTCACAACGTTTTGTGCCGCCTCGGACGGGTCATGCGTGAGCTTGACTATCCCGACAAATTTACTCATAATTCAAGTCTCGGCAAAGCCTCCAGATGCAGTTAAGTCCAAGCCGGAAACCCTCTTGGACGGCGCCGGGTCCACGTGAATCGCAGCTGTTGGGCTACCGCAATTACCGATAGCCAACAGCCAATAGCCAAGAGCTGCCGCTATGAGCACCGCCATAGAATCGCTGGTCAACCGGGAATATCAGTACGGCTTCGTCACCGAAGTCGAGGCTGACACAATTCCGCGCGGGCTCAACGAAGACATAGTACGCGCGATCGCGGCGAAGAAGGACGAGCCCGAATGGATGGTCGAGTGGCGCCTCAAGGCGTACCGCCGCTGGCTGACGATGACGGAGCCGCACTGGTCCACCGTCACGTACCGCCCGATCGACTACCAGGACATGATCTACTACTCGGCGCCGAAGAGCGTGAAGCCGCTGGCGTCGCTCGACGAAGTCGATCCCGAGCTGCTGCGGACGTACGAGAAGCTCGGCATCTCGCTCACCGAGCAGAAGATGCTCGCCGGCGTTGCCGTGGACGCGATCTTCGACAGCGTTTCCGTCGGCACGACGTTCAAGGAGGAGCTCGGCAAGCAGGGAATCATCTTCTGCTCGTTCGGCGAAGCGATCCAGAACCACCCCGACATCGTGCGGAAGTATCTCGGCACGGTGGTGCCGCACAGCGACAACTTCTTCGCGGCGCTCAACGCCGCGGTGTTCAGCGACGGCTCGTTCTGCTACGTGCCCAAGGGCGTGAAGTGTCCGATGGAGCTGTCGACGTACTTCCGCATCAACGCCGCCGACACCGGCCAGTTCGAGCGCACCCTGATCATCGCCGACGAGGGCGCGTCGGTCAGCTACCTCGAGGGCTGCACGGCGCCGAAGCGGTCGGGCAATCAGCTGCACGCCGCGGTCGTGGAGCTCGTCGCGCTGGACAACGCGTCCATCAAGTACAGCACCGTGCAGAACTGGTACGCGGGCGACGCGGAAGGCGTGGGCGGGATCTACAACTTCGTGACCAAGCGCGGGAAGTGCGTGGGTGTGAACTCGAAGATCTCGTGGACGCAGGTGGAAACCGGCTCGGCGATCACGTGGAAGTATCCGAGCGTGATCCTGCAGGGCGACAACTCGACGGGCGAGTTCTATTCGGTAGCGGTGGTGAACAACCGGCAGCAGGCGGACACCGGCACGAAGATGATTCACATCGGAAAGAACACGAAGAGCACGATCATCTCGAAGGGAATCTCGGCGGGCCGGGGGAACAACAGCTACCGCGGGCAGGTAAAGGTGATGCCGCGCGCGACCGGCGCGCGCAACTACACGCAATGCGACTCCATGCTCATCGGCAACGAGTGCGGCGCGCACACCTTTCCGTACATCGAGGTGCAGAACGACTCGGCGATCGTGGAGCACGAGGCATCCACGTCGAAGATCGGCGAGGACCAGATCTTCTACTGCAAGCAGCGCGGGCTCAACGCGGAGCACGCGATCTCGATCATCGTGAGCGGATTCTGCAAGGAAGTCTTTCAGAATCTGCCGATGGAATTCGCCGTGGAGGCGCAGCAGCTCCTCGGCATCTCGCTCGAGGGATCGGTCGGATAGCAACAGGCCGGCTCCGCTCTCCGCGGAGCTCCGCACGAGCGGAACAACCAACAACGGAATGAAGTCGTGCTTGAGATAAAGGGACTGCGCGCCAGCATCGGCGAGAACGAGATTCTGAAGGGCATCAACCTCACCGTGAAGAAAGGCGAGGTGCACGCGGTTATGGGCCCCAACGGGTCGGGCAAGAGCACGCTCGCGCAGGTGATCGCGGGGCACCCCGCGTACGAGGTCACCGCCGGCTCCGTGACGTACGACGGGCAGGACCTGCTGGAGATGGAGCCCGAGGAGCGCGCGCAGGCGGGCATCTTCCTCGCGTTCCAGTATCCGGTGGAGATTCCCGGAGTCACCAACGCCTACTTCCTCCGCTCGGCGTACAACGCGATCCGCAAGGCGCGCGGCGAGGAAGAAGTGGATCCGCTCGAGTTTCTCGAGGTGATGGAAGAGAAGATGCAGCTCGTCGACATGGACCCGGCGATGCTCAACCGCTCGGTCAACGCCGGATTCTCCGGCGGCGAGAAGAAGCGGAACGAGATCGTGCAGCTTGCCGTGCTGAATCCGCGGCTCGCGATCCTCGACGAGACGGACAGCGGTCTCGACATCGACGCGCTGCGGATCGTCGCGGACGGCGTCAACAAGCTGCGCGGCCCCGAGAAGTCGGCCATCGTGGTGACGCACTATCAGCGGCTGCTGAACTACATCGTCCCCGACTACGTCCACGTGCTCGCGGGCGGGCGGATCGTGCGGTCGGGCGGCAAGGAGCTGGCGGTGGAGCTGGAGGAGCACGGCTACGACTGGATTCAGTCGCACGCGCCGGAGACGGCGGGAGCGGGAAGCCGGGCGTGACCCAGCCGGAGACCGCGGTAGCGCACTACCTGGAAGCCTTCGACGGCATCGACGGCATCGACGGCGGCGAAGCGGACCGCATTCGCGAGCTGCGGCGGGCCGGCATGGACCGGTTCGTCGCGCTCGGCTTTCCGACGATGAAGAACGAGGACTGGCACTACACCAGCGTCGCCCCGATCGCGACGCGCTCGTTCGACAGAACGTCCTTTCCCAGCGCCGTCCCCGCCACCGACCTCGATCCCTTCCTGTTCGACTCCGCCGAGTGGCCGAGGCTGGTGTTCGTGGACGGGTGGCTCGTCCGCGAGCTGTCGAACATTCCGGAGCGAGCCGGCCTGGACGTCTCGAGCCTTCGCCAGGCCCTCGGCGACGGGGCGGACGACGTGGCGCCGCTCGGCACGATCGCGGATCACGAAGGGGCCGGCTTCACCGCCCTCAACACGGCGCTGATGCAGGATGGCGCGGTGATCCGGATCGGCGCGAACGTGGAGCTGGAGACGCCCATCCATCTCGTGTTCGTGTCCGCGCAACCGGTTCCGTTGACCGCGTCGTTCCCGAGAAATCTGGTCGTGCTCGAGCGCGGCGCGCGGGCGAGCGTGATCGAGAGCTACGTCGGTCTGCGGGACGAGAGCTACCTGACCGTTCCGGTCACGGAGATATCACTCGGTGAAGGCGCGCGGCTGGAGCACGTCAAGGTGCAGAACGAGAGCGCGGGCGCCTTTCACGTCGGCACCATCCAGGCGGTGCAGGAGCGCGACAGCGAGCTGCACTCCTTTTCGTACGCCGCGGGCGCGGAGCTCTCCCGCACGAACGTGTACACCGTGCTCGATGGGCCTGGATCGTCCTGCACGCTGAACGGGATGTACATGGTGTCGGGCGTGCAGCACGTGGATCACCAGACGCGGATCGAGCACGCGCAGCCGAACACCACCAGCCGCGAGATCTACAAGGGCATTCTCGACGGCCGCTCGCACGGCGTGTTCAACGGCAAGGTATACGTCCGGCCGGAAGCGCAGAAGACGGACGGCAAGCAGAGCAACAACAACCTCCTGCTGTCGGATCACGCGCGCGTCGACACCAAGCCCCAGCTCGAGATATTCGCCGACGACGTGAAGTGCACGCACGGCGCCACGGTGGGCCGGCTGGACGAAGTCGCCCTGTTTTACATGAAGAGCCGCGGGCTCGACGCGGAGCAGGCGCGCACGCTGCTGATCTACGCTTTCGCGGCGGACGTGCTCGAGACGATTCAGGTGAAGCAGGTCCGGGACGCGCTGGAAGCCGCGGTGTTCGCGCGCGTTCGCGGAGAGGAGCTGCAGCTCACGAGCGAGTAGCGCCGGCCGCCGCTACCGGCGGCGGCGTTCAGCCTCGCGTGAACACGACGAACGCGACCGCCAGAGCGAGCGCCGCCACCAGAATCCACGTTATGGGAAAGGACTGCCGGGCGGCCGTGTACTCGCCGGTCTTCAGCAGAGGAGTCCGAATCGTGGACCGTTTGCTGTCGGGGTCCGCTTCCGGACGCCTGCCGTTGCTCACGACGGTGAAGCCGGTGGGCACAGGGGACGAAGTGAACGTGAGCTTCGCGGTTCCGATCGTGATCTGATCGCCGGGCTCGAGCTTCCGCGGGTTGACGACCTCCTCGCCGTTCACGCGGGTACCGGTCGGGCCGAGGCTCTCGAGTATCGCGTCGTCGCCCTCGAGCATCACTCGCGCGTGGGTGCGTGAGACAGTCGGCTCCCGCAGTACTATGTCGCTTTCCGCATCGCGCCCAACCGTGAACATGGGCTTGCGCAGCGGATAAGCACGCCGCTCGAAGTGGTGGACCAGATAACGCTCGGGCATGTTCGGTCGGACCTCCGCTGGAATGACGACCGGCCGTTACGTGCGTTTCACGGACCGCAAGAATCGCCTCAGTTCGCATATTGCGATGCGTGGTCACCGGCGTACATTCGCCGGAGGCCGGGCCGCCAAGCGCTGAAAATGGGCCCGGAACGCCTTGTGCAGCGCCTGCGAGGCGATAAGCTGCATGTTACAGAGTCGACAGCTCTTGCTCGACAAAGAAAACTGGACCCGGCAAATCACCCGATTCGGAGGCGTGTTACATGGCAACCAAGCTCGACAAGACCATCAAGCGGGAGCTGGAGCTCGACGGCAAGGCCTACATGGTCGCGATCTCCCCGGAGGGCGTCAAAGTCACGCAGAAGGGATTTCGGAAGGGGCAGGAGCTGAGCTGGCGGAGCATCATCAGTGGCGACGCGTCGCTGAACGAGGATCTCAACGTCAGCGCCGACGCGACGAATCCGCAGTTCTAGGAAGTGACCAGTGACTAGTCACTAGTCACCGCTCCTAAGGGGACGGGGAGTCGGAGAGGTGCTCGTGCACTATCACCCACTCCCCGTTTCTCTTGGCAAAGACCGCCGTCCACGCTCCGCCGATCACGTGCGGCTGGCCCCCGGGAGTCAGGTGCGGCACGCGGTAGGTCGTAGTCATTACCGCCGAGGTGGGCGACAGCACGTCCACGCGCATCGTGGTCCACTCCCATTTCGGGTTCCGCATGTTGCGGCCGACGTAATTCCAGAACTGCCGGATCGCGGCCTCCAGTGAGTCCCGCGTGGTGGTGACCGCGCCCCCGGACGCCGAATAGACCGGGCCCTCGCGCGGGTACAGGCTCAGCATCCCCGCGAGCACGTCGCTGGCTCCCAGGTCGTAGGCCCCCTTCACGCGCTGCTCGATCGTCGTGGCGATCGTCCGGCGCTCCTCGGCGGTCAAGCCGGTATCGGCGCCCGGGTCGCAGGCGAGCACCATCCCCGCCGCCATGCCGGGCAGGACGATCTGCCGCAGGAACGCGATTCTGGTCATTCGGGTGTCCTTGCCTCGCGACACGGGTTGTCTCCGCTGTTGGACAACATAGACGGTTATGGCTGCCGTGAGAGGGTGAACCAGGGGTGTGCCAGTTGCACCTGGCGCGATCGCATTGCAGCGCGAGTGCCGTACATGCCGTACCGGTTCGCGCAGGAGACAATATGTATCGCGCATTGAAAGTCATCGTGTCGTGCGGAGCTGTGCTCGTGGCCGGTTGCGGCGACAGCTCGCGCATGACCGCCGAGCTCCAGAAGGATCTCGCGCTCGCCTCCGCGGATGCGGATCTGCAGCTCGCGTCGCGGGCGACGGATCAGACGCGCATCGTCGGGCCGGTCGAGCGGACCACGCTGCCGGCCAGGGCGGTAGCGAAGTCGACTCGCGCTCCGCGGCCGCGCCGCTCGCCGGCGCCTCAGATCGTAGCCGACGTGCAGCCGGAGACCGAGTTCGTCGAAGAGTCGGAGGTGGCCGCGGTCGAGGAGCCGATGCCTTATCCCGAGCCCGTCGTGGAAGCGCCCGTGGAGATCGCGGCGTCCACCCGGCCGCGGGCGATCGAGCCCGCAGTGGGCGGCACCGGCAGCCGCGGCACCGATTGGGGAACGATCATCGGAATCGCGGGGACCGTCGTGCTCCGCGGCGGTGACGTCGGGGAGGACCGCTGCATTCCGCCGGGCGCCGGCCGCGGTCGGACGCCGATCGCTATCAACGAGCGCTTCCCGCCCAGAACGCGCGGCACGGGCCGGGTGACGATGGGCAGCGGAAGCGGTCGCATGGGCGGTCGCCCGGTAATGCGCAGCGCACCCTCGCGGCCGCGGGACGTGGCTACCCGGCCGACCTCGTCGCCTTCATCCAGGATCAGGCCGATGCCCAGCGGCGGCACATCGGGGACCAGCAGCAACGTCCGCGAAGGGCGGACCGCGGCGAACGGCGATTTCCAATAGACGGAACAGCAGCAATGAAAACGCGGCCCTCGTGGCCGCGTTTTTTTTGTGGAGCCGGTACCCGGAATGTTGCGGGGGGATGCAAGTAGTGAGTCTGAAGTGGGTAAGTCCGGAGTAGCTGGTTCAAACTCCCGACTCGTCGCTCGTAACTCTAGACTCATCGCTTGCATCCCGCGTGGAAATTCCCTGATCTCTCTTCGAAAGTCGGTATATTCGAATGAGACAGGGGTGCCTTCACTGGCTGAGAGAGTCCCTTATAACCTGATCCGGCTAGTACCGGCGTAGGGAGTCAACATGATCGCAGGATCGAACGGGACCGGCGCCGCCCGGACCCAGATGCATTACGCGCGGCAGGGCGAGACCACCGACGCGATGCGATTCGTCGCGGAGCGTGAAGACCTGGAAGCCGAGCTGGTTCGCGCGGAGGTCGCGCGGGGGCGGTTGATCATTCCGGCGAACGTCCACCACCTGGCCGGTACTCTGGAGCCGATGTGCATCGGCAAGGTCTCCGGCGTGAAGATCAACGCCAACATCGGCAACTCCGCGGTCAGCTCCGACGTCGGCGGTGAGCTGGAGAAGCTCCGCACGGCGATCAAGTACGGCGCCGACACGGTCATGGACCTATCGACCGGCGGCAACATCGACGCCATCAGGCAGGCGATCATCGCCGCGTCGCCGGTGCCGATCGGGACGGTGCCGATCTATCAGGCGGTGCAGCAGGAGAAGGAGCTCGAAGAGCTTACCGCAGATGATTTCCTGGAGATGATCGAGCACCAGGCGCGGCAGGGCGTGGACTACATGACGATTCACGCCGGTATCCTGCTCGAGCATCTCGCGCTGGTGCACGGGCGCGTCACCGGGATCGTGAGCCGCGGCGGGTCGCTGCACGCGGTCTGGATGATGGCGCACCGGAAGCAGAATCCGCTGTACGAGCGGTACGACGACATCCTCGACATCCTTCGGCAGTACGACGTGACGATCTCGCTCGGCGATTCGCTGCGGCCAGGATCGATCGCCGACGCGAGCGATCGCGCGCAGTTCGCCGAGCTCGAGACGCTGGGCGAGCTGACCCGGCGCGCGTGGGAGCGCGACGTGCAGGTGATGGTTGAGGGTCCCGGCCACATCCCGATGCACCAGATCGAGATGAACGTGCGCAAGCAGAAGGAGATCTGTCAGGAGGCGCCGTTCTACACGCTGGGCCCGCTGGTCACGGACATCGCGCCGGGATACGACCACATCACCAGCGCCATCGGCGCGGCCATGATCGGCTGGTACGGCGCAGACATGCTGTGCTACGTCACGCCGAAGGAGCATCTCGGGCTGCCGAACGCGGAGGACGTGCGCAACGGCGTGATCGCATACAAGATCGCGGCACACGCCGCGGACATCGCGCGCGGGCGCAAGGGCGCGCGCGACCGGGACGACGCGCTGTCGCGCGCGCGGTACGAGTTCGACTGGAGCGAGCAGTTCAGGCTGAGCCTCGATCCGGAGCGGGCGCGCGAGTACCACGACGAAGCGCTCCCCGCGGAGTACTTCAAGAGCGCGGAGTTCTGCGCTATGTGCGGGCCGAAGTTCTGCTCGATGCATCACTCCAAGACCATCGAGGAGGGACTCGCGGCGCTCGCGCGCGAGCAGGCGTTGGTGACCGCAGAGGCGTGATCGGCTGGATCGCTGCGCGGTCAGGGCATGCTGTGCTTGCCCTGGCCTCCAGGCTTTCGCTTCGGATCGCGCGCACGGCGGCGTGCATCCTCGCGCTCGCCGCGTGCGGGCCGACGCTCCAGCCGCTCACGCCCCGCGGGCCCGTACCGGCCTCGGTGGACATCCGCGATCCCGAGACGGCTCCAGTGTCGGCCATGACGCCCGCGGTGGCAGCGGCGGCCGCGCGGGCCGACGCCGCCTACTTCGACGAGAAGCCGCTGATGGTGCCCGTGGCGGGCGTCGCGCCGTCGGCGCTGCGGGACTCGCACAACTCGGCTCGATCGGGCGGACGCACGCACCGGGCCCTCGACATACCGGCCCGCCGCGGGACGCCGGTCCTCGCCGCGGTCGACGGCACCATCCTCGGCATGCGGCAGAACACGCTCGGCGGAACGACGCTGTACCTCGTGGATGCGGATCGGAGATTCGTGTACTACTACGCGCACCTCGACCGGTACGCCGACCGGATCTTTCAGGGCGTCGAGGTCCGCCAGGGACAGATCGTCGGATTCGTCGGAACGAGCGGCAACGCTCCGCGCGACTTTCCGCATCTTCACTTTCAGGCATTGCGCGTCGACCCGCGCCGACGCGACTGGTGGAATGGATCGCCGGTCGACATCCGCTCCCATTTTCAGATCACGGGCCGGGAGCGCGCACTGTGAGCGCGCGAGTATCATTCGGCGGACGCACCGGGAGCCTAGCACGATGAAAGGCAAGGATCGGGCGACACTCCGCGCGGAGGCACACCATCTGGATCCCGCGGTTCACATCGGAGGGCAGGGGGTCAACGACGCGCTGATCGCATCGCTGCAGGACGTCTTGCGGACCCGCGAGCTGGTGAAGGTGAAGATCGGCAAGGGCACCGACCTCAAGGCCAGGGAAGCCGCCGAGGTGCTCTCCAAGCGGACGCGCTCGGAAGTCGTGCAGGTGATAGGCCGCACGCTCACGCTGTACAGGTTCAACCCGGAGCTGCACGAGTGATTCTTCCGCCGTTGCCGCGGTCGAGCGTTGAGCCCCGTCGGCGCGGGGCCTATTATTCGTCCTACGGCGGTCTCCACGCGTCAACCCACGAATGCCCTACGTAATAACCGAAGCCTGCAAGGACACCAAGGACAGAGCGTGCGTCGACGTCTGTCCCGTCGACTGCATTTACGAAGGTCCGGAGCAGCTGTACATCCATCCTGACGAATGCATCGATTGCGGCGCCTGCGAGCCGGAGTGCCCCGTGACCGCGATCTTCCCTGAAGAAGACGTGCCCGCGAACATGAAGGAGTACATCCAGATCAATCGCGACGTCTTCAAGAGCGACACCCCGCCCGGCCGCCCGGAGCGCTAGCGCGCTGTCAGTCCGTATTGGCGACTGCGGCGCGCGGGGAGCGTGCTGACGGGGTGGTCCTCCACTGCGCCTACGCTCGCAAACCGCGCTCGCTAAGACGGCGCTGTGGAGGACACCCCGCCGCGCACGCTCCCGCCGGCATCAGGAAGTTGCCGTCACGCGCAGACCCACGTGCAGATCAGGCGTAGTTCAGCGCGCTGAGAAATTCCCCGAGCACGTGGTTGAACGCCGCGGGCTTCTCGAGATTGCTGCAGTGGCCGGCGCCGGGGATCACCTCCAGCCTGCTGCCCGCGATCGCGGCGTGCATCGCGCGCGATTCCTTGACCGGAGTCAGCGCGTCCTCTTCGCCGACGATGATCAGCGTCGGCACGTCGATCGTCGGTAGAAGATCGGTTGAATCCGGGCGGTCCATCATCGCCTGGAGTGCGCCGATTATCCCTTCGACCGGCGCGCTGGCCAGCATCTGATGCAGTCCGTCCACGAGCGCCGGGTTTTGCGCGCGCGTGGTCGCTCCCACCATTCCGCTGATCTGCGCGTTCGCCACGGCGCCAGGCCCGCCTTCCCGCGCCAGAGCGATGAGCTCCAGCCGCTTGCGCCGCGTCTCGGGCGAATCCGCGCCGGAACGCGTGTCCGCGAGCACGAGCGCGCGCACCAGCTGCGGCTTCGCGCGCCAGATGGCGAACGTCACGTAGCCGCCCATCGACAACCCGCCCACGACCGCGCGCTCGATTCCGAGATTCTCCAGCAGCTCGACGACGTCTTCCGCGTACTGCTCCATCGAGTACGGTCCGTCGCGACCCGACTCTCCGAAGCCGCGCAGATCCGGCGCGATGCAGCGCCCGTGCTCGATGAGCGCGCTGGTCTGCGGCGCCCAGAGCGAGCGGTTGTGCGGAAAGCCGTGCAGCAGGACGAACGGGAGACCCGCGCCGACCTCGTCGTACGCTACGGTGAGGCCGTTAGGGAGAGTCGAGACATCGGCCATCGAATGTCAACCAGAAAAGGGTGGGGCCGTCCTGCCCGCGCGCGCACGCGAGCGCGGCGACGAATGCCTTCGCGCTGTACGTCGAGTCCAACCGGATGCCGTACGATTCGTGCAACAAGCCGGCCGTGTCGTCCGCGCCGGGAAGCGGCCGGCCGTACGCTCCACCGTACACGTCGTGCACGACGCGGACCAGTCCGCGCGGCACGCGCGCTACCTGCTCGCCGGTGACGCGCATGATCAGCTTTCGCGCGCCCCGCACGAGCGCGGCCACGCGCCGCTTGTTCGCCGCGATCCGGGGCGCGACCCGCGCGCCGACCACCTCGATGTCGAGGCCGGCTATGGCGAAGCCGAGCGCGAGGCCGGCGGCGGTGCCGCCGCTGCCGAGCGGGAGCACCACGCGCGCCGGCGCGGGCAGCGCGCCGGCCGCGATCTGCTCCGCCAGCTCCAGACCGGCGTTCACCTGCGCCAGAACCCCGAGCGGAGTGCTGCCTCCGAGCGGCACGTAATGCACGCGGTGCCGCAGCCGGTGCGCCGTAGCGCGCACGATCGCGAACACCGCGTTGGCGGAGACCGGGCCAGCCGCGCCGCGCGCGATCAGCTCCGCCACTCGCTCCGCGCCCGGGTTCATGTCGTGCTTCCAGCGCATCGCGATGGTGCTCGCGCCGATTGCGCGGGCATGCGTGGCGGTGGCGAGCACGTGCGTGGATCCCTTCCCACCGATCGTGAGCACGGTGTCGCCCGCGCGCACGTCACCCAGCAGAAACTCGAGTGACCGCGCCTTGTTCCCGCCGAACACGTCGGCGTTGAGATCGTCGCGCTTGAGCCACAGACGCGGGTGCACCGCGTCCGCGCTCATGACGGGAGACGGGAGCGCGCAGAGGTGGACGCGGGGAACGGCTCGCAGCGCGGGGAATCTGCGATAGAGGGCAATGTCCGGCCCAATCGGGGCCATCACTAGATTCCTCTCACAGTCAAATGACCGTGCACAACGATCCCAAGACCGCGCCCGCGGCTCCGGCACGCGTCCGCCACGACGCGCAGTACGTCGACACTCCCGCCGCGGCCGAGCGGCTCATGACGTCGATCGGACGCGTCGACCGGGTCGCCATCGACACCGAGGGCGCCAGCTTTCACCGGTTCGTCGACCGGATCTACCTGATCCAGATATCGACGCGCGACGTCACCGCGGTGATGGATCCGCTCACCGCCGGCGATCTTCCCGCGTTCGGCACCGTCCTCGCGGACCGGTCCGTCGAGGTCGTGCTGCACGACGCGGATTACGACCTCCGGCTGCTGCACCAGGACTACGGCTGGCATCCAACCAACATCTTCGACACGCGTATCGCCGCGCAGCTCCTGGGAATCCCCGCGTTCGGCCTGGGCGCGCTGGTCGAGAGGTATCTAGGGATCAAGCTCGAGAAGAAGCACCAGCGCGCCGATTGGTCCATGCGGCCGCTGCCGCAGGACATGCTCGAGTACGCGCAGGAGGACACGCGGTATCTGCTGGAGCTCCGCGATCTGATCGGGTCCGATCTCGAGCGTCTGGGAAGAATGGAATGGGCGCGCGAGGAGTTCGAGCTGCTGGAGGGAACGCGCTGGGCCGCGGAGGATGAATCGCTCGCATTCATGCGCATAAAGGGAGCACGTGACCTCACGCGGCGCGAGCTGGCGGTGCTGGGCGAGCTGGCGCACTGGCGGAATGCGACGGCAGCCGCGCTGGACCGGGCGGTATTCCGGGTGATGGCCAACGAAGTGCTGCTGGAGCTGGCCAGAACCGCGCCGACGCGGGAGGACCAGCTGCTGGGCATCAAGGGGATGCCGCGTTCGCTGGCGCAGCGGGCCTCGCGCGAGATTCTCGCCGCGGTATCGAGAGGAATGGCGCTCTCCGAGGACAAGCTGCCCAGGTACCCCAAGGCCCCGCGCTGGCAGAAGGACCCTGACTTCGACCGGCGCGCGACGCTCATCAAGGGAGCGCGGGACACCGCCGCCAAGCGCCTGCAGCTGGATCCCGGCGTGCTGTGCTCGCGTGAGCGGCTGGAGGCGGTGGCCCGCCGGAACCCCGCCAGCATGGAGGAGCTCGCCGAAGTTCGGGAGCTGAGAAAGTGGCAGGCGAGGGAGCTGGGCCCGGACTTTCTGCGAGCGCTACAACCCTAGATAGGCGCGCACCCGCGGCTCGATCCTGTCGGGCGTCCAGAAGGGCGTCCACACGATGTTGGTCTTTACGTCCTCGACGCCTTCGATCGCTCCCACTTCGCGCTCCACGCTGCCGACGATCTCGGGGCCGGAAGGACATGCTGGCGAGGTGAGCGTCATGTCCACGTTCACCGTGGAGCCGTCCACGCGAATCCCGTACAACAGTCCCAGATCCACGATGTTGAGGTGGAGGTCGGGATCCTTCACGCGGCGAAGCGCGAGCTTGACCTGCTCCTCGCTCACGCCGCCGCCGGTCGCTTCGGGCTCCGTGCCCTCGGCCAGCACCGGCTCGTCGCTCACCCGGTTCTCCTGGACGTCTTCGTTCGCGTGCTCGCCGCGGGCGCGCGACGCTTCGCTGCCGAAGTCGCGCGGGCTCGCGCGCGCCTCTGCGCAGCGGCGCGCTTTCGCGCAGCCGCGGCCTTGGCGGCTCTGACTCGCTGGGTGTCGCCGTTCCATCCGTCGCGACGATCCGCACGGAACGCTGTCGGCATCTTCATCGCGCCGCGCGGTCCGTCGATCACGGCAAGCACCGCGGCGTCCGACAGGTCGGCCCGCACGTCGGAGATGACCCGGCCGGGATAGCGCGCCTTCGCGGCGTGCACCCGGTTCGTGAGCAGGATGACGAAAATCTGCCGGTCCGGATCGATCCACATGGACGTGCCGGTGAATCCGGTATGGCCGTACGCGCGCGGCGTGAGATATCTGCCTGCGCCCCCATCGCCGTCGGCCGTGTCCCAGCCGAGCGCGCGGTGCCCCGCGGTGCGGCGCGTGAACAGCGCCACCGTCGTGTCCGCGAATACGCGCACTCCGTCGTACGCGCCGCCGTTCAGCATCATCTGCGCGAAGACCGCGAGATCGGAGGCGGTGCTGAACAGGCCCGCGTGTCCCGCGACGCCGCCCAGGGCGTGCGCGTTCTCGTCGTGCACCTGCCCGTGGATCGGATAGCCGCGCGGCGATATCAGCTCGGTCGGCGCTACGCGGTACCGGAGCGAATCAGCCGGACGGAAGAAGGTGTTGTGCATCCGGAGCGGCCCGTACACGCGGTTGTGTAGGAACACGTCGAGCGGCTGCTGCGAGACTTTCTCGGCGATGAAGCCGAGCACGTCCGCGCCCAGGTCGGAGTACAGGTACTTCCTGCCGGGGATGTCGCGCACGCGCGTGGACAGCACCATGGCGCGCGCCTGTTCCGGCGTGCTGGATACGCGCCACAGATCGCGAGCCGCGGGGAGCCCGGAGCGGTGCGTCAGCAAATCACCTACGGTGACCATGTCGTTGAGCCCGCCCGTGAACTGCGGCAGATAGCGCGTAACGGGGGCGTCGAGGTTGATCTTGCCGTCGTCGTACAGCGCCATGATGGCCGCGGTCGTGCCGACGACCTTGGTGAGCGAGGCGACGTCGTAGATGCTCGTGTCCGGGCTCACAGAGTTGCTCTCCTGGCCCCAGCTGAGGCGACCGAAGCCGCGCTGAAGGACCACGGCGCCCCTCCGGCCGACCACGACCGACGCGCCCGGGTAGCCGCCGGCGTCGATTCCGCGCGTGACTATCCGCTCGACGGATTCGAGCCTTCCGGCCGACATTCCCACGGCCGATGGCTTTTTCGCGGGCAACCCGTCACTAGCTGACGCCAGCCCGAGCACGGTTACGACGATCCTGAGCAAGGAAACTCCGAAAAAAGAGCCGCGCACTCCGTGCCGGCTGACCCGGGTGGAACGGTCGCCAGTCCGCAGTGCCTCTATATCCTACCTTTAGACGCGCCTCGGGGTTCCGGGGAAACTCTCCCGGAGTCCGGGGTGACACATAGTACAGCACTCAATGACGGCTGACCAGCTGATTTTGAAACGGGCTCGTGCTGGCGACGAGGAAGCCTTGCGCACCCTCTGGAGCCAGCACTCCCCGCATATCGACGCCGTAGTGCGCCGGCTGTGCGGGGACGCGGAGCTTGCTGCCGACATCGCGCAGGAGGTCTGGATCCAGATCTTCCGCGCGCTTCCGGGCTACCGCGGCGAAGCCCAGTTCGGGACGTGGGCGCATCGGATCGCGGTCAACCGCACGCTGAACGCGCTACGCAAGGTCCGGCGCATCGAGAAATGGGAGGTCGACATCAGCGACGACTCCGCCGCTACCGAGATGGATTCGGAGCGTGGATTCCTGGCGGAATCGATCGACGACGCGATGCAACAGCTGTCGCCGGGTGCGCGCACGGTGTTCGTGCTGCACGACGTGGAGGGATACACGCACGAGGAGATAGCGAGCCGGCTCGGGATCACGTCCGGCGGCTCCAAGTCGCAACTGTTCAAGGCGCGCGCGAAACTTCGCCGGCTTCTCGCGCACGTGATCGACGATACCTGGCCGGCGAGGAATGGGAGTCATGCTGCATCTGCCTGCTGATCGACTGATAGAGCTCGGCGAAACCGAGCCGACCAATACCGAGCTGGCGCACCTGGGCGCGTGCTCCGAGTGCGAGCGCGAGCGCCAGGCGTACCGCGCGCTGCGCGCGCTCGCGGCCGCCGAAGGCGACCGTGCCACCGCGCCGCTGACGGCGTGGGACTCGCTGAGCGCGGCGCTGAGAGACGAAGGACTGCTCACTCGCGCTGCCGCTCCGATTCTCATTCTGACTCCCCCGGGCACGCCCGTCGTGGCGCGGCCGCGCCGGCGATTCCAGGCGGGCGGGTGGGCTTTGCGCGCCGCGGCCGCGGTCTTTCTCCTCGCCGGCGGGATCGTCATCGGCAGATCGACCGGAGGGGCCGCATTCCCGGTCACGAGCATGGCCGAAGCACCTTCCACCGCGTCGGCCCCGGCGTCGGCTACCGATGCTCCGGTCGGGCTCGCGTCCAACTTCTCCGTGAGCTACACGTCCAACGCCGAAGCGCTGGCCGCGCTGTACCGCGCGCAGCGGGAGTACGAGCGCGCGGCCACGTTTCTGATGACCAACAATCCGGTCGGCGACGACACCAAGCCCGACGTGTACCGCGCGCGCCTCGCCGCGCTGGACAACGTCATGCAGGCCTCCATGACCGCGCTCGAGGACGCGCCGGCGGATCCGGTGATCAACCGGTATTACATCGCCGCCGCCGGCGCCCGCGAGTCCACTCTGCGCCAACTCCAAACCTCCCTCCCGCCGGGATCGAGGATCGACAGCTTCTGATGATCAAGCCGCACGGACGCTTCGGCGTCGCTTCACTGTTTGTCCTTGGCGCTCTCGCGGGCGCCGCGATTCCCGCGCTCGCCGGTGCGCAGGCGACGGGAGGGACCCGCTCAGCAGTCCTGTCCAAGCCGGCCGGCTGGCTCGGCATCCACTACTCCGCTGAAGCCAAGATCGACCAGACCGGCGAGGGGCTACGGATCTCCTACAACTCGTATCCGGTGATCGAGGCGATCGAGCCCGGCTCGCCCGCGGAGCGTTCGGGGCTTCAGGTGGGCGATACGCTGATCGCGTTCAACGGTTACGATTTCGTTCGGCGCGGAGTGCCGATGGCGAGCCTGCTGCGGCCGGGCGAGCGGCTGTCGATTCGTCTCAGGAGAGGCGGGACCCGCACAGTGCGCGTCACGGTCGGAGAGCGACCGGCGGGAGCGTTCGGCTTCAGCCTGCGGAGGCCGCTACCGCCGGGCGCGACGGTGACCGTGCGGGCAGCGCCGAGAGCGCCCATCGCGGAGATGGAGCTTGCCGCGGAGGCGCTGCGGCAAGCCAGCGAGCAGCTCCCTCCGCAGACGAGAATTTTCGCCGAGAATCTCGCCCGGCAAACGGTGCGCGCTCTCGAGCGCGAGGTCGTGATGAATCCGTCCGTCGCGCCATTGATCGCGTTTAGCACGCCGTCAGGGGCCCTGCTGCTCACCGGCGCGGAGATGGTGCCGGTGAATGCCGGGCTCGGTGACGTGCTCGGCGTTCGGAAAGGCGTTCTGATCGTAAACGTTCCCGCCGCGACTGCGGCCGAGCGATCCGGCCTCCGCGCGGGCGATGTGGTGGTGCGCGCCGCGACCGCGGAGATCGTCGATCCGAGAGGGCTGTACATGGCGATGATGCAAGCCGGCCCCGCGAAGACGCTGCAGCTGGATGTCGTGCGGAAGGGGAAGGGACAGCGCGTGACTTTGCGTTGGTGATTGGTGATTAGTGATTGGTTAACTGCGGAAAGTCACGGAAAAACCGGCAGTTGCAGTCACTAATCACTAATCACTAATCACCATTCTCCGGCATCCTCAGCTCCTCCGGCAACAACGACTTGTGAATCGCGATCGCCGCCACCGAGCCCTCGGCGGCGGCTGAGATCGCGAGCTGCGGCCCGGGCGTGATGTCGCCGGCGGCATACACGTGCTCCACCGAAGTCTGCTGCGCCTTGTCTACCACGATCAGTCCCGCTTCGTCGCGCTCGCACCTGAGCTGCTTGCCGAGATCGTCCGCGGGATGCTGCCCGAGCGAGAAGAAGATCCGCTCGCAGTCCAGCTGCATGCCGCCCTCGAGCCGGATGCAGCTGACGTTGCTGTCCATCGAGGACACGCTCCGCACCCGCTCGCATAGCACGGGGATGTTCAGCTTCTGCAGCTGCGCCAGCATATCCTCGCTCAGGTCCTGCGCCTCGCAGTTGGTGCAGATGATGATCTCGTCGGTCCAGTTGGCGAGGGCGAAAGCCATGCCGACAGCGCGGTTGCCGGTCCCGATGACGACCGTCTTTTTCCCCTTGGCTTCGTAGCCGTCGCAGTCGGGACAGACGTGGATGCTCTCGCCGTAGCAGGCCGCCAACCCCGGAATCTCCGGCCAAACGTCCTTGATTCCGATCGCCAGCAGCAGACGCCTGCTCGAGAGCGCGCGGCCATCGGACAGCTCGAGCGCGAATATCCCGTCGCCGTTCCGCTTGACGATGCAGACTTCCTGGTCGATGAGCTGCACACCGTATCTGCGGCATTCGTCCCGCCCGGATGCGCGCAGAGTCGGCGGCTTGATCTTCGGCAGGCCCAGGAACCCGTTGATTCCGCGCGTCTCCCAGTTTCTCGGATCACCGGAGTCGACGACTACGACTGATCGCTCAAACCGCGCCAGCCAGACCGCCGCGCTGAGCCCGGCGGGTCCGCCGCCGACGATGGCGACGTCGTAATTGCCATCGGCGTCGGGACGGGTCGTGGCGTTCGTCATGGGATGGCTCCCTGCAAGTTGCTGCCCCCGCCGTCGTCGCGGCGCGCGAGGATTCGATCAGGGCCGTTCCGTCTTCAGCGCGAACCTCGCTCTCATTCTGGCGATGTCTCTCGCCGAGAGCACGGGGCGACTGATGTAATACGACATGATGCTGTCGGACTCGTTCACGTGGCTGAAGCCCAGCAGGTGTCCGACCTCGTGCATCACCACGGCGCGGACGATCGGCGCGTCCACGCCCGGATGGGCCGCGAGCGCGACTTCCACGTCGACTCGGCCCAGCCGGCCGTCCGCCTTCCACCAGGTGGAGCGTCCGGTTGTGCGGTCGCTGAACCGGTTTCGCCAGTAGATGCGGATCATGGCGCGCGTCGAGTCGGCCGTGAAGTCGAAGATGACCGGCACGCCGGCATCGGACCATTCGCCGAACGCCGCCCGCGCCTCGTCCACGAACGCGGGCTCGAACGCCCAGTGGCGGGAGGCGGGCTCGATCCAGACGCTCAGGTACTCCGGCACGCGGTCGAAGCCCGCGCTCCGATTCGCGATTATCTCGACACGCTGACAACACGCGACGGTAGCCGCTTCCGGCGGCTGCTGCGCCGCGAGCCGGGATGAGATGCCGGCGATCGCGATCGAAACGAGGACGAGCCTGGTCACATCATTCACGCTAACGGGAGCCTTGTCGGTCGGCCAGTCGCTGGACGTCGGCCGGGGTGTCCACGTCGAGCACGGCACCGGCGAGCGGGACTATCGCCACTTCCCGCGCGCGGCTCCGCAGCCACGGACCCGCGCCGGTATCCCCGCTTAGACTCAGCAGCTCGGGCACATGTTCCCGGCCGAACAGAGCGGGCACTCCAGGCACGCCCTCGTACCCGGTGGCCACGATCCGGGCCCCGGCCGCGAACTCCGCGATGATTCGGCGGAGCATCGGCCCGTCCACGAGCGGCTGGTCCGCCAGCATCGCGAGCACGCCGTCCCACGTCGTGTCCCGCAGGGCCGCGCGAAGACCCGTCGTGAGCGATGATGCGAGCCCGCTCTCCCAGTCGGCGTTGATCACCACTGTGACGCCCGCGAGATGCGACAACGCGGGACGGATCTCCTCGGCGTGGGCGCCCAGCACGACTATGACGGGGGCCGCGCCGGCGGCGAGCGCCGTCTCCGCCGCGTGAGTGACCAGTGCCTTGCCGTCATGCAGGATTAGCTGCTTCGGATGACCCATCCTCGCGGAGCCGCCGGCCGCGAGCACGACGGCCGCGACGCGGGGCGCACTGGTCGTGGTCAGCTCTCCGGCGCGGCGGCGTGCAATCCGGCCGCGCGATCGCGCAGGTGCGCCGCGTCGCGCTTGTGCATTACCGCGGAAACCTCGGCGATGATCGCGAGCGCGATGGCCTCGGGTCCGTCGCCGCCGAGATCGAGTCCCACCGGGCCGAACAGCGCCCCGCTGTCGGGCGGCACGTCACCGCGCGTCGCCAGCTCCGCCAGCATCCGCTCCGTCCGCGCGCGGGGACCGAGCACGCCGACGTACGCGATGTTCGCCGCGAGCAGTGCGCGGACATAATCGGTGTCGCGGCCGAAGTGGTGCGACATGACGACCGCCGCCGTCCGGGCGCGCAGCGGGACGACGGCCGGGAGTGCGTCCGCGTCGGGACACTCTATGACGTCGACGCCGGGAAAGCGCCGCGCATGAGCTTCGGCGATCGCGCGATGCTCGATGAGCGACACGTCCCAGCCGAGGCCGCGCGCGAGACGGCAGACCGGCCCGGCGTCCGGTCCGCTGCCGCAGATGACGAGCCGAACCGCGGGAGTCACGACTTCGAGCGTGATTTGCGCCGAGCCGCTCTGCCAGACGACGCCGCCCCTGCCGGCCGCCAGCGCCTGAGCCACTTGTGATCGCGCCGCCGATAGCGCGGTCCCGTCGCCCCAGTCGCCGCTGCTCATCTCGCTGGCACCTAACAGCGCCTGCGCGCCGACTGTGGGCCAGCCCTTCATCTTCTCGGACTGAACCACGGTTGCTATCACAGACGGCTCGTCCGCCGACAACGCGGCGGAGAGCAGATCCGCGGACGCGATTGCCTGCTCCGGCGATAGCGGCTGGAGCAGCACGTCGATCAGTCCGTTGCAGCCGAGGCCGAGTCCCCACACGGCATCGTCGTCGGCGCGCGTGTCGTAGGTGACGAGCCGGGCGAGTCCGGTGGCGTGGACCTCGACCGCGTGCGCGCACAGATCCGACTCGAGGCAGCCCCCGCTCACGAGACCGACGGTGGAGCCGTCCACGCGGATCACCATGCGCGTGCCGACGCCTCCGTAGCTCGATCCGACGACGCGAACCACTGTCGCTAGAACGACCGATTCTCCCGCGGCCGCGGCGTGCCTGAGGGATTCCACGATCGCGATGTGACTGCTCATGATCTCAATGTGAGAGGGCGCCGTGAATCCGTCCAGCGGCCGCCGCGCGCTTGTCGGCTACGGGCACGGTGGGCATCTTCCCGTTCGGGTTTCGCGGCACTACCGCGCCCGAGCAACCAGTCACCGAGGCGGTCGAACGGGATGGCAGCGGTCGGAAGCAGCGTCGCCAGGAAGGACGGAATTGGCAAGGCCACCGGCGGGGCGAAGTACGCCGACGACATCACCTTTCCGGGAATGTTGTTCGGGCGCACGATCCGCTCGACGATCCCGCGCGGAAGGATCCGCTCGATCGAGCTCGACTTCGACCAGACGGGCTTCACCATCGTCGATTACCGCGACGTTCCCGCGATGAACGCCGTGGACCTGATGTCGCAGGACCAGCCTTTTCTCGTCGAGCGGGAAGTACGGCACATGGCGGAGCCCATTCTGCTCCTGGCGCACGAGGACCGGGAGAAGCTCGCTGCCGCGCGCGTGCAGATCGAATACGAGGAAGCCACGCCGCTGTTCGATCCGGAGAAGTCGGACCGGGTCTTCAAGTCGATCGACATCGTGAAAGGCGACGTCGCTGCCGCGCTGGCGCGAGCCGAGGTGATCGTCGAGGGCACGTATCGCACCGGGCACCAGGAGCACATCTACATCGAGCCAAACGGTATGATCGCGGTGCCGGAAGACGGCGGTGTCACGATTCACGGCTCGATGCAGTGTCCCTTCTACGTGATCAAGGCGCTGCGCTGCCTGCTCGGCTCCGCCCACCCGAATGTGCGCGTGATCCAGACGGAGACCGGCGGCGGGTTCGGCGGGAAGGAGGAGTACCCGTCGATGATCGCCGGGCACGCGGTGCTGCTGGCCCTCAAGTCGGGGCGGCCGGTGAAAATCATCTACGATCGCGTGGAAGACATGATCGCGACGACCAAGCGGCATCCCGCGATCGTGCGGCACCGCACGGGTCTCATGCGCGACGGACGGCTGGTCGCGATGGACATCGACGTGCTGCTCGACGGCGGCGCGTACGCCACGCTGAGTCCCACCGTGCTGTCGCGCGGCTGCATTCATGCCTCCGGCCCGTACCGCTGCGACGACACGCGCATCCAGGGGCGCGCGGTGTTCACCAATACTCCGCCCAACGGCGCGTTCCGCGGCTTCGGCGCGCCGCAGACGGAGTTCGCTGTCGAGGTGCACATGGACCGGATCGCCGAGCAGCTCGGCATCGATCCCGTGGAGCTGCGGTGGATCAACGCGCTGCGACCCGGCGACAGGACCGCGACGGGACAGACGCTGCGCGACGATTGCAGCGCGCACATGGTTCTGGAGGAAGCGGTCAGGCGCACGGATTTCGCGCGGAAGCGCGAGCAGTACAAGGGGACGAATCGGGCCATAGGCCTGTCGCTGTTCTTCCACGGCGCGGGATTTACGGGAGCGGGGGAGCGCAACCTCAAGTCGAAGGCGCGGCTGGAGCTGACGCCGAGCGGAGTGCGCATCGCCACCGGCAGCACGGAGATCGGCCAGGGCACGCGCACGATACACGCGCAGATAGTCACCGACGCGCTCGGCATTCCATACGAGGACGTGGAGGTCGCGCAGCCCGACACGTCGAAGGTCGCCGACAGCGGGCCCACGGTCGCGTCGCGCACCTGCATGGTGGTGGGCAAGATCCTCGAGGAGTGCGCGCACGAGCTGAAGGAGAAGCTCAGCGGACTCTCGCCGGCGGAGTACTACGCGCGCAACGGCCCGCTCACGGTCGAGCGGATGTACGAGCCGCCCGACTGGATCCAGTGGGACGACAGCACGTATTTGGGCGACGCGTACGCCACCTACGGCTGGGGTTGCGACGTCGTGGAGCTGGAGGTCGACCCCGACACGTACGAAGCGCGCCCCGTGAAGGTGACGGCGGTGCAGGAGTTCGGCCGTCCGATTCATCCGGCGCTCGCGCGCGGACAGATCGAGGGCGGCACCGCGCAGGGGCTGGGCTACGCGCTGCTCGAACGGGTCGTGATGCGGAACGGCGCGATGGCCAACTCCACGCTGACCAACTACACGATTCCCACTACGCTCGACATGCCGGAGATCGACGTCGTGATGCTGGAGAATCCGTATCCCGGCGGTCCGTTCGGCGCCAAGGGACTGGGCGAGCTGCCGATGGACGGGCCGGCGCCCGCCGTGGTGAACGCGCTGCGGCACATGGGGCTCGACGTGCGGGAGATTCCGGCGACTCCGGAGCTGATCGCCGGCTGCAGGCCCATCGCGTGAAGCTCATGCTCAACGGAGAGATACGCGAAATCGGCGTGAATCCCGCGACGCGTCTGATCGACGTGCTGCGTGAGGAGTGCGGGCTCACCGGCACCAAGGAAGGATGCGGCGAGGGCGAGTGCGGCGCGTGCACCGTGCTCATAAATGGAGAGCCCGTGTGCTCCTGCATCGTTCCTGTCTCGCAGGTGGCGGGCGCCGAGGTGACCACGATCGAGGGGCTGAACGGCGAGCATCCGTTGCAGAAGCTGTTCATGGACGAGGTCGGCGCGCAGTGCGGCATCTGCACGCCGGGGATGATCATGGCGGCTCTCACGCTCGGCCCGGCGCCGACGCTCGACGATGTGCGTACCGCTCTCGCGGGGAATCTCTGCCGCTGTACCGGCTACGCGGCCATCTATCGCGCCGTGCTCAAGTGGCGCGGGATGCCGCTCGATGAGGGCGCAGGCGACGCGGTGGTGGCGTGAGAGCGGCGGTCTCGGGGTTGGACATGCGCAGCGCGGCTTCTCTCGACGACGCGCTGCGAATTCTGCGCGACGAGCGGCGAACTCCGGTGGCCGGCGCGACCGATCTGTACGTGGCGCTGAATTTCGGGACGCTGGAGCAGACACGCTTTCTCGATATCTGGTCGGTGGACGAGCTGCGCGGGATCTCGGAGCGCGGCGACACGCTCGTGCTCGGCGCGCTGGCGACGTATACCTCGTTGATCCGGTCGCCGCTCGTAACGCAGCGGCTGCCGATGCTGGTGGAAGCGGCGCGGCAGGTCGGGGGCGTGCAGATACAGAACCGCGGGACGGTGGGTGGCAACATCGCCAACGGCTCACCCGCCGGCGATTCGCTGCCGGTGCTCGCCGCCGCTGACGCGGTGGTGGTGCTGCGGAGCGCCGACGGCGAGCGGCGCGTGCCGCTCGCGCAGTATTACACGGGCTATCGCGCCACGGTGATGCGTCCGGACGAGCTGATCGTCGCGATCGAGATACCGCCGGTAGAAGGAAAGCAGTGGTTCCGTAAAGTCGGGACGCGCGCGGCGCAGGCGATCTCGAAGATCGTCATGGCCGGCGTGCGGTCTTCCGCCCCGCGCATCGCGTTCGGCAGCGTCGCGCCGACGGTGGTGCGAGTTCCTCTGACGGAGAGAGCACTAGCGTCCGGCGCGGGAATCGATCAGGGGGTGAAGGTGCTCGCCGACGAGATCAAACCGATCGATGATATCAGGTCGAGCGCGGAGTACAGGCTTCAGGTGGCGAAGAACCTTCTGCGGCGATTCTGGCTGGAGACCGCGTAGAATCGGGAGCGAGCCGCGGCTATCTGACCTACAGGGAGTAATCGGGCGCGGCGCGCAGGTCCGGCGTCCTCGATGCATCGTGAGCTGCAGGTCACGCGGCCGGCGCAACGCTCCAGAAAATCCGCGCGGGAATGCCCCTTCGTGCGCAGCAGCGCGTGCAGCATCTCGTGACGAATGACCTGGCCATTCCTGGCCACGGCCGCCGACACCACGATCTGATTGCTGGCAGCCGACCAGTACGCGGACACCGGCTTCCCATCGGATTCGAGCGGAACGTTGGCCGGAACCTCGTACCAGGTTACGGCGTCGAGCGAGCTCGAGCGGCCGGAACAGGCCTTCGTCATTTCCCACCATGTGGCGTACACCGCCGGCGGCGTAAACTGCGTCGCGCCGGGGGGAAGCTTGGGATCGACGAGGCCGTCGGCGCACGACACAATCGAGCCGGCGAGGGCCGCCGACCATGAAAGCAAAGACAAAATACGGCTCATCTCGAATCACGATGTGGATGACACTACCCGGCGTGGGCCGAATCGGCGACGCGCGCAAACGCGCGAGAAGCCAGTTTAGCGACCGAAGCCTCAGCGGGCCAGCGGCTCCTCGCAGGGCGATTCTCCTCTATTTTGCAACTTCCGCGTCTCGGAGGATGAGGCTACGCAGACAGTGATCGACACGACTGTACCCGCGGTCATCCGCGGACGGCGGGTTCTGACCCCCGAGGGTGTGCGCGCTGCTTCAGTGCACATCGAGTCGGGGCGCATTGCGCGTGTCGCCGCGTGGGATGAAGTGGGCGGCGGGGAGCAGTGCGTAGACGCCGGAGAGCTGCTCGTAATGCCGGGGCTCGTCGACACCCACGTGCACGTCAACGAGCCCGGCAGAACGAACTGGGAAGGCTTCGAGTCCGCGACGCGCGCGGCGGCGGCGGGTGGCGTGACGACGATCCTCGACATGCCGCTGAACTCCATCCCCGCGACGACGTCCGTGCAGGCGCTCGCCGTGAAGCGCGCGGCGGCCGAAGGCAAGATGTCGGTCAACGTGGAACTCATCGGCGGCGTCGTGCCGGGAAACACCGGCGAGCTAGAGGGCCTGCGCGACGCCGGCGTGCGCGCGTTCAAGTGCTTTCTCTCGCCGTCGGGCGTGGACGAGTTCCCGCACGTCACCGAGCGAGATCTCGCCAAGGCCTTCCCCGTGCTCGCGCGACTGGGATTGCCGTTGATGGTTCACGCGGAAGATCCCGCGCGGCTCGTCCCGGCCGGAAGCTCCTCCTCGTACGCGGACTATCTCGCCTCCCGGCCCGTGGAGGCGGAGCATTCGGCCATCGAGCTGCTCGTCGGCCTCATGAACCGCTCGCGCGCGCACGTGCACATAGTGCATCTCTCCTCGGCCACTTCGCTGGAGATCATCCGCGCCGCGAAGCTGCGCGGGCTCCCGCTCACGGTGGAGACGTGTCCGCACTACCTGACCTTCGCGGCCGAGGAGATCCCCGACGGAGCTACCGAGTACAAGTGCGCACCGCCGATCCGGTCCCGCGCCGAGCGGGACGGGCTTTGGGAGGCGCTGATTGCCGGCGACATCGATCTCGTTGCATCCGATCATTCCCCCTGCCCGCCTAACATGAAGCGCACGCACGGCGATTTCTTCTCGGCGTGGGGCGGAATCGCCTCACTGCAGCTGTCGCTTCCCGCCGTCTGGACCGGAGCGAGAGTTCGTGACGTTCCTCCCGAGCGCATCGCGGAGTGGATGAGCGCCGCACCGGCGCGCCTCGCCGGGCTCGGCGACAGAAAAGGAGCGATCGCCGCAGGGTACGACGCCGACATCGTGCTCTGGGACCCGCACACGAGCTTCGTCGTGGATCCAGCGGAACTCTTCCATCGCCACGCCGTGACACCTTATGCGGGCCGCGAGCTTTTTGGCGTGGTGCACGCCACTTACGTCGGCGGCCGCCAGGTCTTCGGCGATCGCATGGCCGTCACTAATCACTAATCACTAATCACTAATCACTAGTCACTAGTCACTAGTCACTAGTCACTAGTCACAATCGATCCTCGGGACGAACACCGCCCACAAGTACCGTTACATTACGCCCGATGACTGCAGACTCACCGGCGCGACACGTTCCGGCGCCCTCCTTCACCGATCTGCCCGATCTGGCGGCGGAGCGCCTTGGCGGCGAGGTCGTAGCCGCCAACGACGATTTCTTCGCCCCCAAGGAGTCGTTGATCAAGCCCGGCAAGCCGGAGTGGCGCGAGGGCGAGTACACCGACCGCGGCAAATGGATGGACGGGTGGGAGACGCGCCGCAGGCGCGAGCCCGGCCACGACTGGGCGATCGTGCAGCTCGGCATCCCCGGAATCGTGCGCGGCGTCGTGATCGACACGAGTTATTTCACCGGGAACTATCCGGAGCACGCCGGCATTGACGCGTGCGCCGTGGACGATCCGGTGCCCGGCGAGCGGATCGCGCGGGACGACATTCCCTGGCGGCCGCTGCTCGCGAAGTCCGCGTTGAAGGGCGACGCGGTGGACTCGTTCCCGATCGACGGCAACGCGCGAGTCACGCACGTGAGGCTCAACATCTTTCCCGACGGCGGGGTCGCGCGCCTTCGCGTGCACGGCGAAGTCGTGCCCGACGAGCGGCTGTTCGAGCAGGACTCGGAGGTGGATCTCTCCGCCATGGCCAACGGCGGATTCGTCGTGTCCTGCAGCGACATGCACTACGGCAATCGGCAGAACCTGATCATCCCGGGCAGTTCCACGCACATGGGCGACGGCTGGGAGACGAGACGGCGCCGCGGAACGGGCCACGACTGGGCCATCATCCGCCTCGCGCGGCGCGGAGTGATCGAGCGGATCGAGCTGGACACCGATCACTTCAAGGGCAACGCGCCCGCCGGCGCGATGCTGGAATGCTGTGACGCGGGCGACTCGTTCGACGCGGACACGGCGTGTTGGGAGGAGCTCCTGCCGAACACGCCGCTCGACGCCGACGCGCGCCACCGCTGGGACGACCTGCCGGCGAAGCCCGCGACGCACGCCCGGCTGAACATCTACCCGGACGGCGGAGTCGCGCGTCTGCGGCTGTTCGGCCGCGCGACAACATAGCGGGAGCGTGGGTGTGAACTCGACGGTCGCCGAGCTGGACGTCCTGCCGCCGGAGCGCGCGTCGCAGCTCCTGGGCGATTGCTGTGGATCCACGCGCTGGATATCGGCGATGGTCGCGCGCCGGCCGTTCGGGTCGATGGAGCGGCTGCTGGCGGCGGCCGACGAGACGTGGCGATCGCTGGGACCCGACGACTGGCGCGAGGCGTTCTCGCACCATCCGCGAATCGGGGAGCGGCGGAGCGTCAAAACGCAGAGCGAGCGCGGCGCCGCATGGGCGGCCGGAGAGCAGTCCGGCGTGGGCGACGCGCGCGACGACATCCGGAGCTCGCTCGCGGACGCGAACCGGGAGTACGAGAAGCGGTTCGGTTACATCTATGTAGTATGCGCCACCGGCAAGACCGCCGAGGAGCTGCTCGCGATGGTGACGGAGCGGTTGCGCAACGATCCGGCTACGGAGCTTGCCGTCGCGGCCGACGAGCAGCGCAAGATCACGCGATTGAGATTGGAGAAGCTGCTCGGACAACAAGGAGACTCAGCGTGAGCACGCTCAGCACCCACGTTCTCGACATCTCGCTCGGCCGGCCGGCGGAGGGAATCAAGGTCACGCTCGAGCAGGGCGCGGACATCATTCGAACCGGCGTGACCGATGCCGACGGGCGCGTGCCCGAGATCAAAGCCGGTGGTCCGATGAGCGCCGGAGTTTACCGCCTTCGCTTCCTGGTCGCCGAGTACTTCGCCGCGAGCGGGCGCGACTCGTTCTACACCGAGATCACGGTGAATTTCCGGATCGGTGAGGGCGAACACTATCACGTGCCTCTGCTGGTCAGTCCGTTCGGCTACTCCACATACCGCGGGAGCTGACGAAATTCGCTCGCGTCCGCTCAGCGCTGAGCGGACCAGCGGCGGAGCAGGGCGCGCTCCGCGTCCGTGATCGCGGTCTTATTCGCCGGCGGCATCGTTCGAGTCAGGACCGCGCGTTCGTAAATGCGGGCCGCGAGGAGCTCGATCTGCTCGGGGGTGTCGAACCGCACTCCGCCCGGCGCGACCCCGAACGTCATGTCGCTCGGCTTTGCTGAATGACACACCGTGCAGCGGCGGTCGATGACGCTGCGGATTTCCGCGAAAGTCAGGGGCCCCGGAGGGTCGGCGACCGCGGGCAACCGCGGGGCCGCGCCGAGCCGCACCGTGCCGTACAGTGCCACGACGCCGGCCAGCATCGTGGCCGTGAGCACGGCCGGCCACGTCCGCATGGTGTAGCGGATATTGAGCACGTGCCGCACGGCCACCCCGCCGGCGACGAGGATCAACAGCAGCAACCAGCTCAGGCGATTCGCGTAGATGTTCGGGAAATGGCTGCTCACCATCAGCACGATGACGGGGAACACGAAGTAGTTGTTATGAATGGAGACGCGCTTCGCGCGATCGCTCACCGCCGGGTCGGCGATGCCGCCCCCGCCGACCGAAGCCACCAGCCGTCTCTGCGACGGAACGATCGTGTGCGCGACGTTCAGCGCCATGATCGTTCCGAGCATCGCCCCAACGTGGAGGAACGCCGCGCGGCCGCTCAGCAGCTGCGTGAGGGCGATCGATATCGCTGTCAGCCCGGTCAGCCAAACCGCGCTCGCGAGGCGAGGCGAACGTACCGCCACTGTCCGCTGCATCGCATCGTACAGCGCCGAGCCGAGCAGGATTGCGGCGATGCCGACGACGACCGCCTGGCCATGGCTGAGTTGCGCGAGCCCGGGATCGGCCATGGCCGCGCGGCCGCCGGCCCAGTACACCGCGATCAGCAGCACTGCGCCGCTGCCCCACGTCGTCATCGCCTGCACGACGAACCAGTGCAGCGGCCGCGGCAGCGACCGTCCGCCGAGGAGTGTCTTGTCCACGTAGTAGAACGCGCCGCTGTGCAGCAGCCAGATGTGCCCGAGGGATCCGGGTGCCGCGTCCTCCGACGGTTGGAGATTCCGGTCGAGCCAGCTGAAGAGCAGGGAGTTACCGACCCACATGATGCCGGCGATGACGTGCACCCAGCGCGCTACGAGGTCGACGATCTCCCAGTCCGCTCCACTCACCTCTTCGTCCGCATGATCTTCACGAACGAGCGGCTGCGGAAATCCTCTTCCGTCAGCCCCGTCATGCTCAGCGCTTCCGCTTCGGTGATCGCGCCGGAATTGATCCCGCGCAGGAAGAAGTTCAGCAGTCCCTGGCCGGTGGCCGCGTCGTCGAAAACGTCACCGACGAGAGTGGCCTGCGCCGCCTTCGAGACGAAGTTCCTGAGCCGCACGCCGGCCGCGTCGATCCCGTCCAGGAAAAAGCTGTACAGCGCGGAGTAGCGGGTCACCAGCTGCGCCGGGTGCAGATCCCAGCCCTGATAGAATCCGCCTGCGAGCGAGTGCCGCACGTCGTCGAAGTGCATCCGCCAGGCGGCGTGCACACTCGCGGCGTTCTCGGCGAGCTGCGATTTCGTCAGCGCCGGGCCGCCCCTGGCTTCGCGGTGCGCCGGGACCGGCATCACCGTAGTCGAGCCGTCCGACAGCCAGACTTCGGTTCCGGCGAACGCGGCCTGCATGAAGTGCTTGGCAAACTCGCACGACGGGTGCTGCATGCGCTGCTGGGCCGCGGTGATGTTGATGCCGGCGGTGTAGTCGTAGGTGCCGAAGTGCGCGCCGCGCAAACGGCTGCCCGAAGCGTCCAGCAGCCGCGGCAGCAGCGACCGGCCGCTCGCGTCGAGGACGATCTGCGGCGTCTCGACCATCACCTCGAACCTCAAGACGCCGGCGGGAAGGCCGAGCTTGCGCTCGAGCTGCTGGAGAACCGAAACGGTGAACTCCACCTGCTCGATGATCGTGATCTTGGGGATCGTCACGATCCATCGGTCCGGCACGCCGCCAGACTCGGCGAGCGCCGTGTAGACGAGATCGAGCGTCCGAACGCTGCGCGCGCGCAGCTCTTCGTTGAGCGGCTTGACCCGCACGCCGATGAACGGCGGCAACGAGTCGTCGCGCATCCCCTTCGCCAGCTCCTTCGCGACCGCGGCGGCGTGCCCGTCCTCCTCGGCGTCCGGGCGGTTGCCGTAGCCGTCCTCGAAGTCGATCCGGAAATCCTCGATCGGCTCGCGCGCGAGCTTGTCGCGAACCCGGCGGTCGATCGTCGCGAGCGCGGGGTGGTTGCCGATGTTCAGCGCGCGGCCGAGCGCGGCCGCGTCCGGCGCGTAGGTGTCGAGTGCGCGTAGCGCCACCGCGCCGAGCTTGGACACGGTGTCGGCGGCGAACAGCTGCGCGCCGCCGTAGACCGTGTGCACGGGCTGCCGGCCGGGTCCTTCGCCGGGATGCGCATCGGCGAACGCGATGTTCGCCTCGCGCAAAGCCGCTGCGGCATCGAGGAGCAGCTCGTTGTCGAGCGAAGTCGTCATCCGTTGTACACCATGCCACCGCGCGAGCGATACAGCTCGAGCACTTCCCGCGCCTCGTTACGCAGGACGTTCCGCTCGATGACTATTCCGCGATCCTCGAGGTACTTGTACGACTCGGGGAATACGGGGCCCTCCTCGAAGCTCAATCGGGATGCGTCCTCCCGTGCCGCGCCGTACACCACCCGCCGCACGCCGCTCCAGAGCGTCGCGCCCAGGCACATGGCGCACGGCTCGCAGGAGGTGAACAGCTCGTGCGGCGGAAGCGCGGCCGAGCTCAGGCTGAACGAGCCGACGCGGTTCTGCGCGAACATGAACGCGACCATCTCGGCGTGCAGCGCGCAGTTGTTGTAACGGACCACGCTGTTCATGCCGACGGACACGAGCTTGCCGCTCGCCTGGTCAAAGATGGCCGCGCCGAACGGCCCGCCGGTGCCGCGCTCGACGTTCTCGCGCGAGACCGCGATGGCGAGCGACATGCGCTCGCTGTCGGTGCGATAGGTCCGGCGCCAGTCGACGACGGAGTCGACCCAGTCCGGGTACTCCACATGGATCGCGGGGCGTTTTCGGTCTTGTTTCACAGCGGGGAATGTTGTCGCTTTGAGAAGCTCTGCGAAAGGCGGCTATGCCACGAAGTTCGCGGAATGGAAACAGCACCGAGGAGACAATGTTGAAGACTGCAGCCTACGCCGCGCCGTCGAAGACCGCGCAGCTCGGTCCGCTCGCCATCGACCGGCGCGAGCCCGGCCCGCACGACGTCCTGATCGACATCCGCTTCTGCGGCGTGTGCCACTCGGACATCCATCAGGTGCGTGACGAGTGGGGCGGCTCGATCTATCCGATGGTGCCGGGCCACGAGATCGTCGGAACCGTCGCCCGCGCGGGCGAGCGTGTCGCCCGCTGGAAGCCCGGCGACGTCGTGGGAGTGGGGTGCTTCGTGGATTCGTGCCGGCGGTGCGCCGCGTGCAAGGCCGGCGAGGAGCAATACTGCGAGAAGGGGATGACCCCGACCTACAACGGGCGGGAGCGCGACGGAAAAACGCCGACATTCGGCGGCTACTCCACGCGCATCACCGTGAACGAGGATTACGTCGTCCGGATTCCGGAGGGAATTCCGCTCGAGGGAGCGGCGCCGCTGCTGTGCGCCGGCATCACGACTTACTCCCCGCTGCGGCACTTCGGCGTGAAGGCCGGAGACCGGGTCGCGATCGTCGGGCTCGGCGGCCTGGGGCACATGGGCGTCAAGATCGCGAAAGCCATGGGCGCGCACGTCACCGTGCTCAGCCACTCGCCCGGCAAGCGCGAGGACGCGCTCCAGCTTGGCGCCGACGAGTTCCTCGCGACCGACGACTCCACCGTGTTCGCCAGGAACAAGAACCGGTTCGATTTCATTCTCGACACAGTCTCCGCGACGCACGATTACAACGCCTATCTCCGGATGCTTTGCCTCGACGGGACGATGGTGCTGGTCGGGATACCGGATCCTTCGTTGGTCTCGGCGGGTCCGCTGGTCTCCCGCCGGCGGAGGCTGGCGGGCTCGTCGATCGGCGGGATCCGGGAGACGCAGGAGATGCTGGACTTCTGCGCCGAGCACGGCTTGCAGGCCGACGTCGAGGTAATCGCCATGGATCGGATCAACGAGGCGTACGAGCGAATGCTCCGGAGCGACGTGCGCTACCGGTTCGTGATCGACACTGCAACGATTCAGAGCAGTTGAAGACGGTCACGCCCGAGCAGTTTTTCGAGGTCGACATCCGCGTCGGCCGGATCATTTCCGCCGAGTACTTTCCCGAGGCGAGGAAGCCCGCGATCAAGCTGACGATCGATTTCGGGGAGATCGGGATCAAGCGGTCGAGCGCGCAGCTCACGCTGCACTACGAGCCGGAGGCTCTCGTCGGAAAGCTGGTGGTGGGCGTCGTGAACTTCCCGCCGCGGCAGATCGGACCGTTCGTATCCGAGGTGCTCGTGCTCGGCGCGTGTCCGGCGCCCGGCGACGTGGTGCTGCTCGGCCCCGACGCGGATGTCGCTCCCGGCACGCGCATAGCTTGAGCCCGGCGGCTCCCAAGGGAGCGCTCGCGCTCGGGCTGCGGGAGAACTGGCGGCAGTTCTGGCTGCTGGTGCTCGTCAACGCGTTCGTGGGAGCGATGGTGGGGCTCGAGCGCACCGTGCTCCCGCTGCTCGCGGAAGCCGAGTTCGGCGTGGCCAGCAAGAGCGCCGCGCTGTCGTTCATAGCGACGTTCGGCGTCGTGAAGGCGCTCACCAATTTCTTCGCCGGGCGCCTGGGCGATCGCTACGGCCGCAGGCGCGTCCTGCTCGCGGGCTGGGTGTTCGCGCTGCCGGTGCCGCTGCTCGTGATATGGGCGCCCACCTGGTCGTGGATCGTCTTCGCCAACGTGCTCCTTGGGATAAACCAGGGGCTGACATGGTCCATCACGATCATCATGAAGATCGATCTCGTCGGCCCGAAGCGGCGCGGACTGGCGATGGGTCTCAACGAGTTCGCCGGCTATCTCGCCGTTGCGTTCGCCGCGCTGGGCACCGGCTACATCGCCGCGGCGTACGGCTACCGTCCGGCGCCGTTCTACCTCGGCATCGCCTTCGCCGCGATCGGTCTGGCGCTGTCGCTCTTCTTCGTGCGGGAGACGCAGCAACACTCGGCGCTGGAGGCAACGACCTTCGAGCAGCGCTCGACCGCGCGGGATTACGGCGGCGACGTGTCCGCGCGGGAGCTCTTCGCCCGCGTGAGCTGGCGGGATCCGGCGCTGGCGAGCGCGAGCCAGGCTGGAATGGTCAACAACCTGAACGACGGTCTCGCGTGGGGGCTGTTTCCGCTTTTCTTCGCGGCGGCGGGGCTGGATGTCGCGCAGATCGGAGTCTTGAGCTTTACGTATCCCGCGGTCTGGGGCGTGTTGCAGCTCTGGACCGGCGCCGCGTCGGATCGTCTGGGGCGCAGGCGCCTGATCGCGGGCGGCATGCTGCTGCAGGGAGTGGCGTTGGGCGCGATCGCCCTCGTGCGCGGCTTCTGGCCGTGGATGGGTGCCGCCGCGCTACTCGGCGTGGGGACCGCGATGGTCTATCCGACGCTGCTCGCCGCGATAGGCGACGTCGCGCATCCGCGCTGGCGCGGCTCGGCCGTGGGCATCTACCGGTTGTGGCGCGACAGCGGCTACGCCGTGGGGGCGCTGCTCGCGGGCGTGGTGGCGGACCTGTTCGGGATGGCGTGGGCGATCGGCGTCGTCGCGCTGCTCACTCTCGCGTCCGGCCTGGCTGTCGTCTGGCGCATGCCGGAGACGCTCCGCCGATGATGCCGTGTTAGTCTCAGCACAGCAGCATGCTTCCAACAACCATCGGAGGATTGGTACGATGCAAAAGCTGATGCTCCTGGCGGGAATGCTCGCGCTGGCGGCGTGCCAGTCTGGCGAGACGCCGGAGCCCCGCACCGACCTGACGAAACGTCAGGCGGACAGCGCGATCGGCGCCTCCGGCCTACCGGGCGCGCGAGGCATCACCAGAGCGATGAATGCCGCGGATTCGGTGGCCGCACGAAACGCGCGCATGGACTCGGCCGCGAGGGAGCCCTGAGCTCCCGTCTACGGCGAATGGAGCGCTGATTCATTGGGAGGTCCCATTTCCCAGCACCACCGCCGCGTTCCGCTGCAAGCCTCGCAGTTTCGCTCTCTTCATCGGCGACTTGCGGAACGGCACCGTGAACTCCTCCTGCGACATGGCCAGCAGGTCGAGCGCGAGCTGCCGCGCGTTCTTGCCGGCGAGCATCTCCCGCGCGCTGAAGGGTGAGTCATCAGGCAGGTTGCGCGAGAAGCTCACGTTCCAGGGGCACACGTCCTGACAGATGTCGCAGCCGTACACATTCTCACCGATGGCGGAGTGAAACTCCTCAGGAATGTCGCCCTTGAGCTCGATGGTGAGGTATGACACGCACCGCGTGGCGTCGAGCACGCGCGGCGCGATGAAAGCATCGGTGGGACACGCATCGAGGCAGCGAGCGCACGTGCCGCATCGGTCGGCCTCGAACGGCGCGTCCTCCTGGAGGTCGAGATCGAGCAGCAGCGCGCCGATGAAGAAGAACGAGCCGATCTCCGGGTTGAGCAACATCGTGTTCTTGCCGAACCAGCCGAGCCCGGCTTTGCGCGCGAGGTCACGCTCGAGAATCGGTCCGGTGTCAACGTATGCCTTGCCGGCGACCTCGCGCCCGAGCTCGGTGTTGAGCCAGGCATGTAACGCGCGCAGCCGTTCCGTCATCACGTCGTGATAATCATCGCCGCGCGCGTATCTGGCGACGGGCCCGATGGGAGCGGTGCCGCCGTAGTTCATTCCGACAACCACCGCCGACTTGACGTTCTCGAACACGCGGCGCGGATCGGCGCGTTTCCCGGCGCCGCGCTCCAGATACGCCATGTCGCCGGCGAAGCCGCGCGCGACCCACTCGTCGAACATCGGCGCGGTCTCCGCGGGCCCGAGCCTGGCGATCCCGACGAGATCGAAGCCAAGCGCGCGGGCGCGGGACTTGAGCGAATCCTCGATCCTCATGAGTTGGATACCGACCAGAGCGCGTACCGTTCCACGTCGCGCGCGGGGGGCGTGGCGTCGTAATCGCCATACGCCGTGTGCATTCTCCACCGCAGGTAGGTGCGATCCGGGAGCGGCAGGAACGGGAATCGCTTATACCATTCGCGGCGGCGGAAGCGCCACGCCACCCGTGTCAGGGCGACGGCCAGTCGCGGCCGGCGAACCGAGCGCGCGGCCAGTGCTCCGGTCAGACGCAACCACTGCATGATTCAACTTAAGTGATATGGCTTCCCGACACCTGATCGGCCTCATCTCGGACACGCACGGCCTGCTGCGGCCCGACGTGCACGACGAGCTGGCCGGCGTCGAGCTGATCCTGCACGCGGGAGACGTGGGCGGCGAGGACATCCTGCACGAGCTGCGCACGATCGCGCCGACGCTCGCGGTTCGCGGCAACACGGACGCGCCGGCGCCGCATCTCGAGAGCGAGATAATCCAGGAGATCGGCGGGCTGAGCGTGCACGTGAGTCACGGGCACGAGCTCGGGCGTCCGACGCCGGAGCGCCTGCTGGCGCGCTATCCGCAGGACGTTCTCGTGTACGGCCACACGCACAAGCCTTTCCTGCTGAAGTGGGAAGGACGGGTCGTCGTGAACCCCGGAGCCGCCGGTCAGCGCAGGTTCGATCTCGAGCCCAGCGTCGCGCGACTGCGGATATCCGACGGAATCGCTGACGTCGAGTTCATCACGCTGAGCGCGAGCGAGTGACGATCAGAGGAAGGATCTGCCCTCGAGGCCCGGTGGATGCGGGAGACCGAGTCCGTCCAGAGCGCTCGGCATCAGATCCACGGTTCGCAGCGGAGCCCGCGCGAGCGGCCTGCTGACCAGCAGCGGCACCAGCATGTGATCGCGGTGCAGCGCGCCGTGCGACGAGATGTGCGGTATCGGCTCGAAGCGCGCGCGCAGGTCCCACTCGCGCGCCGCGGACAGTATGATGTCTCCCGACCGCGGCGAGCGCGCGAGACGCGCGATCTGAACCAGCGCATCCGGGTACTCGCTTCCCACCGTCAGGGCGCGCGATTCGTCTCCGCTCAGGCCGGCGTGTTCGCCGATCCCGAGAGGGTCGCCGCTAGCGGGCCGGTACGAATAGCCGTCACCGGTCCACTCGAGCATGGCCGTCCCTGCGGCGCGCGAGCGGATCTCGCAGCGGGCGTCGCCGTGCGGCAGCAGCATGAGATCGGTCGAGTCGCGCGCCAGCAGACTTGCGGCGAGTCCGCTCCACTCGCTCGCGAGCGAAGGCCACCAACGCCGCTTTCCCGATTTCAGGTCGAGGTATAGATGCGCCATCGCGTTGCCGCTCACCATCACCGCCGTGCGCGGGTCACGCGTTAACAGTCCCCACGGGTGCCAGATCGGGCGGAGTCCGAGCTGCGTGAGCACGCCAGCGAGGTCGTCGTGCCCGCGTATGGCCGTATGCCCGTGATCGCTGACGACCCAGAGGTGCGTCATGTCCCAGAGCCCCCTGTGCTCGAGATCGCCCCGGATGTGGGCGACCGTGTCGTCCACGATGCGGAGCGCGGCGGTCACGTCGTCGGAAGCCTGCCCGCACGCGTGCGATACCTTGTCGACGCCCGTGAACGCGGCGAAAACGAAATACGGTTTCTGCTTCCGCATCGTCGAGACGAGCCGGCGCGAGACAGCGCGGTCGATGTCCAGCCAGCCCTGGACGTCGCCGCGGAAGTGCGTGAACGCGGTGCGCGCGGCGAAAGCGGGACCGCGGGTGAGGTTCCGGGAGGGGCGAAGCCCGCGAGTGACCATGCTCATCGCGGCCAGCGAGTTGGGCGCCAGCTCGAACATCGTCGGAGATCCCCGCTCCAGATCGCGGTCCACCATCCGCATCTCGCTGCCGACGTAGCTGCGCGAGTGCCCGGGCCCGGCGCAGTCCTTGCGCGAGCGGTCGTACCAGCGGAGTCCGGGCATCCCCACGGACCCTGGGTGCTTCCCCAGCAGGAACGGCGTGTACGCCGGACCGGTCACCGAAGGGAAGACGGAGGTGATCTCGTGCAGACCACCCTCCGCCTGCATTCGTGCCATGGCGGGGAGCGCGCCCGAGTCGATCGCGGCTCGAAGGGTATCGGTGCGTGCGCCGTCGGCGACGAGGATTATAATCGGCAATAGATTCCGGCCACGTACTTCAGCGTGCAATTAGATGAAGAAGAAGCGAAAAGATACCGTAAAGCCCGCGACGCGCCCCGGGAAGTCGCCGTCCGCCGGCAAGAAGCAGCCGACACGCCGCAAGAAAGGCGCGCGCACGGCAACCGGGAAGCCGATGAGCCCGGCCGTGCTGGCTTCGGCGGAAGAGTCGGCGCTGGCGGGGCTCAAGGAGCGCACCGAAGTCGGCCACATGAAGGCCGGACGCATGCCGCCGTCGCGCGTCGAGGACACGCGGCAGGCCGGAGCGACGCGCGTGATCGACGAAGCCATCCGCGATCACATCGTCGAGACGGAAGACGAGAAGTTCCTGCAGCATCCCCGCGCGGAAGCCGATTTTGTCAAGAGCGACCCGTGGCGCGTCCTGCGAATCATGAGCGAGTTCATCGAAGGCTTCGACGTGCTCGCGCAGACCGAGAAGGGCGTCGCCGTGTTCGGCTCGGCGCGCATCGGTCCCGATGACCCGCAGTACGACAAGGCGGTCGAGGTCTCGCGGCTGCTGGCCGAGGCCGGGTTCTCGATCATCACGGGCGCGGGCCCGGGCATCATGGAAGCGGCCAACAAGGGCGCGCGCCTCGGCGACGGCCCGTCCATCGGCTGCAACATCGAGCTGCCCTTCGAGCAGGGCGCGAACCCGTACGTCGACACCCTGGTGAACTTCCGCTACTTCTTCGTGCGGAAGACGATGTTCATCAAGTACTCCTCGGCGTTCATAATCTTCCCCGGCGGCTTCGGCACGCTGGACGAGCTGTTTGAGGCGGTCACGCTCATTCAGACGGGCAAGATCTACCAGTTCCCCGTGATCCTCATGGGGCGCCGGTACTGGGCCGGCCTGCTGCGCTGGCTGCAGGCGCGCGTCCTGCTGGAGCAGAAGATCTCTCCGGGCGATCTGGACCTGCTCTTTCTCACGGACGACCCGGAAGAAGCGGCGCAGGCGGTGATTACTGCATTTAACGCAAAAAGGTGATTAGTGATTAGTGATTGGTGATTAGTAAAAGGGGTTGTTGGTAGTTTATCTGTTACTAGTTACTAGTCACTAGTCACTAATCACTAGTCACCGCAGTCATGATCGAAGAGCTCAAGGCCAAACTCGGCGAAGAAGTGGAGCGTCTCCAGCGCGAGCTCAGCATCACGCTCCCGCAGGAGATCAAGCGCGCGGTGGAGCACGGCGACCTGCGCGAGAACAGCGAGTACAAGGCCGCGCTCGAGCGGCAGCAGTTCGTGCAGGCGCGGCTGGGCCAGCTCCGCCAGCGCCTGAGCAAGCTGTCGCAGATCGACGTCGCGCAGATTCCGACCGATCGAGTCGGGCTCGGCTCGGAGGTCACGGTCGAGGACGAGAAGACCGGCAAGCGGGAGACGTACAGCCTAGTGTTCGGCGACGCCATGGAGTTCCAGGACGGTCACGTCACGATGTCGTCGCTGATCGGTCTCGCGGTCGTCGGAAAGGCTCTGGGCGAGGTTGCGGTGCTCAAGTTGCCGGCGGGCGTGCGGCGGCTGAAGGTCGTCGACCTCAAGACGATTCACGATTCGACTTCCGTCTAGCAGGCGCGGCCTGCGGGGTTCGGAGGCCGAGGCTGGCCTCCTTCGCACCTACGCTCGCTGCGCTCGCTAAGACGGTGCTCCGGAGGCCAGCCTCGGCTCCCGAACCAACAACGGCACCTGCCTAGTCGGGATCGATCGTGAACAGCCGGGTGACGTCGCGCGCGTAATCCGCGATCGCGGCTTCCTTCAGTTCGGCACTCCATCCGAGGAGCGGGGCGACGACGTCCGCGGCCGGCGCGGCGAGCGACATGGCGTGGTCGCGCGCGCGAAAGGCGGATTGGGTGCGGCGGATGAGAAGGTCGCTGAGGGTCAGGGCGTGCTCGTGGCGGACTGAATAGAGCAGGTCCGCGGGGCGCACCTCGGAGTCGCTCGCGAGTGGTCGCCCCAGCGCGGGCTCCGCGCGGGTCATCTCCGCGATCGCGGTCTCGCGGTCGGCGCCGGGAAGAGCTTCCCGGGAGGTGCGTGATCGCGTAGTGCGCATGCCGAGCGTGATCTGCACGAGATCGACCACTTCCTCCGCCACCGCCCGGTACGTGGTGAGCTTGCCGCCGGTGAGCGTGATCGTGCCGGAGGCGTCGCGCGTGATGAGATGCTCCCGGGAAGCGGAAGCGAGGTCCGCCGACATCGGCGCGGGCGCGAGGGGACGGAGACCGGCCCATGCGGTTATCACGTCCCGCCGGCGCAGGCGCGCGTCCGCCAGATAGGCGTTCGCCGATTCGATCAGATACGATATCTCCGATTCGGAGGCGCGAACCTCGTCGGGCGACGCGCGCGTGAGAACCTCGGTGGTGCCGATGATCGTGTGCGGACCGGAGGGGAGGATGAACATCACGCGGCCGTCGACCGGGGAGAGCAGCGCGATGGCGTCGCGGTTCCCGACGAGCGAGCGGTCGACCATGATGTGCGACCCCTTGCTGCGCTCGACGGCCGAAGACCACGGACCGATCGCGCGAACCACGACGCGCGCGAAGATTGAGAGCCGCTCGCCGGTCAGGTTGTCGGTGAGTGCGACGGTGTGCGGCGCGCCGCCGGGCAGCAGCTCCGCGCTCATGTGATTCACGGTGACCGCGCTCCAGTATGCGGCGCTCAGCGCGTTCGCGAGAGTCAAGCGCGAGTCGTCCGTGGACGAATCGAAGTAGGCGCCGCCGCCGGAGAGTCCCGCGTGCTTGAGCGCCGGCTCGCGCGCGAGTACTTCGGCCGGCGACAATCGCTCGTGCCACCTGCCGGGACGCGAGAGGGAGAGCAGGTCGTACAGCGTCAGCCCGGCGCCGAGCTTTCGTGTCGAGACCCGCGCGCCGCTGTAGACCGGCCAGGTGAAGCGGAGCGGCCGGACGAGATGCGGCGCGATGCGCAGCAGCGTGGCGCGCTCCCGCCGGGACTCGCGCACCAGCCCGACGCGCCCGTGCTCCAGGTACCGCAGCCCGCCGTGCACGAGGCGCGACGTCCGGCTGGACGTGCCGCAGCCGAAGTCGTCCTGCTCGATCAGCGCGACGCTCAGCCCGCGCATAACGGCATCGCGAGCTATGCCGCAGCCGTTTATGCCGCCCCCGATGACCACGACATCGAACGACTCCCGCCCCAGCCGCGCGCGGTGCGCGTGAGCCGAAACGGGAACGGACGTCGGAAGCGGCGCCGTCATCCTAGAAACATATACGCCCCGCGTCTAACTTTCCCGTAATGGCGACCTTCGGCAGCGGGACCGGCAGACGTGTGGCGATAGTCGCCGGGGTGCGAACGCCGTTCACCAAAGCGGGCACGTCGCTCAAGTCGTTCAGCGCGATCGAGCTGGGCAAGCTGTGCGTCGCCGAGCTGCTGCAGCGCACGGGGCTGGACACGCGCGAGGTGCAGGCGATCGTGTTCGGCACGGTCATTCCTTCGGTCGTCGCGCCCAACATCGCGCGCGAGATCGCGCTGATGCCGATGCTGCCGAAGGGAGTGCAGGCGTTCAGCGTCAGCCGCGCGTGCGCGTCCGCGAACCAGGCGATCACCGACGCGGCCGACCAGATCGTGCTCGGACACGTTGACGTCGCGATCGCGGGGGGCGCGGAGACGCTGTCGAACGTGCCCATGCTCCACCAGCAGACGTTCACCGACGCGCTGATCAAGGCCTCGAGGTCGAAGACGATCGCCGGACGCGCGGGCGCCGTGGCGAAGATACGGCCGCGCGACCTGGTACCCATCGCCCCCGCCATCGCCGAGCCGTCCACCGGCGAGACGATGGGTCAGTCGGCGGAGAAGATGGCGAAGCTGAACGGCATCACCCGGGAGGAGCAGGACCAATACGCTTTGCGGTCGCATAGAATGGCGGCGGCCGGCACGGCGGACGGGCGGCTCACCGCCGAGATCATGCCGGTGTACGTCCCGCCGAAGTACGAGACGTTCGCGACCTCGGACAACGGGGTCCGCAGCGACACGAGCATGGAGCAGCTCGCCGCGCTCAAGCCCGTGTTCGACCGCAAGTACGGAACGGTCACCGCCGGCAACGCGTCCCCGCTCACCGACGGCGGCGCCTGTGTGCTGCTGATGAGCGAAGAAAAGGCCCGCTCTCTCGGCTATCCGGCGCTCGGCTTCATCAGATCCTACGCGTACGCCGCGCTGGATCCGGGCGAGCAGCTGCTGCAGGGACCGGTGCTGGCCGCGCCGGTGGCGCTCCAGCGCGCGGGACTCACGCTGCGCGACATGGATCTCGTAGAGATGCACGAGGCGTTCGCCGCGCAGGTGCTGTCGAATCTTCGCGGGCTGGAATCGCGCGAGTGGGCGAAGCGCGCCGGGTTCTCCGAGCCGGTCGGCGAAGTGGATCGCGCCAGGCTCAACGTCATGGGCGGCTCGATCGCCATCGGCCATCCGTTCGGCGCTACAGGCTCACGCATCACGGTGACGCTATTGAACGAGCTGGGCAGGCGCGGCGGACAGTTCGGCTTGATGACGGTGTGCGCCGCGGGCGGGATGGGCTTCGCCATGGTCGTGGAGCGCGCGTGATGGAGACGATGCGCGTGGTCGAGCCGAAGGAGAGCCGCGGACCGTACGCGCTGACCGTCGATGTGCAGGACGGGATCGCCATCGTCACGTTCGATTTGCCGGGTGAGTCGGTCAACAAGATCGGCCGCGCGGTCAAGGACGAGTTCCTCCAGCTGGCGGACCGGCTGGAGCGCGATAAGGACATCAGAGGAGCGGTCCTGATCAGCGGCAAGCCCGACGTGTTCATCGCGGGCGCCGACATCGAGGAATTCCTCACGCTGGAAACCGCGGCGCAAGCCGAGCGATTGAGCAGGGACGGGCAGATGCTCATCGATTCGGTGGCGAGGATGCGGATCCCGCTGGTGGCCGCGATCCATGGGGCGTGCCTAGGAGGCGGGCTGGAGCTCGCGCTCGCGTGCACGTACCGGGTCGCGACGGATCATCCCAAGACCGTGCTCGCGCTGCCCGAGGTTCAGCTCGGAATCATACCGGGCGCCGGCGGCACGCAGCGGCTGCCGCGCAAGATCGGTTTGCGCGCCGCGCTCGACATGATTCTCACGGGAAAGAACGTCCGCGCGAAGAAAGCGTATCAGATGGGACTGGTCGAAGAGCTGGTGCATCCGGCCATGCTGCGACAGATAGCGGTGCAGCGCGCGAAGGAGTTGGGCAACGGCAAGCGGCCGCAGACGCGCAAGGAGCGCAGCTTCGTGGACACTCTGCTCGACGGAAACCCGGTCGGCAGAAGCGTGGTGCTGCGGAAGGCGCGGGAGGAGACGCTCAAGAAGACGAAGGGGCACTATCCCGCGCCGCTCGCGGCGCTCGACGCCGTCTCCGCGGGACTGAGCGGCCGGCGCGCGCACGGCTACCGCGAGGAATCGCGCCTGTTCGGCGAGATGGCGGCCACCGACGTGTCGCGCCAGCTCATCTATCTCTTCTTCGCGACGACGGCCCTGAAGAAGGACAACGGTGTGGACGGTCCGGCCGAGCCGCGCGAAGTGAAGAAGCTCGGCATACTCGGCGCCGGTTTCATGGGCTCCGGGATAGCGTCTGTCGCGGTGCAGCAGGGAACCGTCGTGCGCATGAAGGACGCGGATTATGCTCGGGTCGGCAAAGGCTTCGCCGCGGTGCGATCGGTGCTCAAGGAACGGCTCGGCAAGCGGCAGATCACCCGCCAGCAGATGGACGATACGATGTCGTTGCTGGGCGGGACGGTGGACTACAGCGGCTTCGCCAGCGTGGACCTGGTGATCGAGGCGGTCTTCGAGGATCTCGCGACCAAGCACGAGGTGCTGCGCGAGGTCGAGCCGGTGCTGAAGCCCGAGGCGATCTTCGCGACGAACACGAGCACCATTCCGATCGCGCGGATCGCGGAGGCGGCGGCGCGACCGGAGCGTGTACTCGGGATGCACTTCTTCAGCCCCGTGCACAAGATGCCGCTGATCGAAGTGATCACCACGCCGGGAACGAGCCCGGAAGCGGTCGCCACCGCGGTCGCCTACGGCAAGCGGCTGGGCAAGACCGTGATCGTGGTCAACGACGGGCCGGGGTTCTACGTCAACCGGATCCTCTTCCCATACATCAATGAAGCGGGGCGGCTGCTCGAGCAGGGCGCGTCCGTGGACGCCATCGACGCCGCGATGGTCGCTTTCGGCTTCCCCGTCGGACCGATGACGCTGCTCGACGAAGTCGGCATGGACGTCGGCGCCAAGGCCGCGGCGGTCATGCACGAGGCGTTCGGCGACCGGTTCGCTCCGGCGGGAGCGATCGACCGGCTCGTCGCCGCCGGACGGTACGGGCGGAAAGCGAAGAAAGGATTTTACCTGTACGACGAAGCCGGGAAGAAGGGCGCCGCGGATCCGGAGGTGTACGCGGTGGCGGGCGCGGCGGCGGAGCGTACCGAGATTCCGGTCGCCGAGATCCAGCAGCGGTGCGTGTTCGCCATGCTGAACGAAGCCGCGCGCTGCCTGGAGGACGGAATCATTCGCTCGGAGCGGGACGGCGACGTGGGCGCGGTCTTCGGCATCGGCTTTCCGCCGTTCCGCGGCGGTCCGTTCCGGTACATCGACTCCATCGGGGCGGCGACGCTGGTGGGCCAGCTCGAGGAGCTGAACTCGCGGTTCCCCGGCCGGTTCGAGCCGGCGGAGCGGCTGCTGCAGGCGGCGCGGCGGTAGTTGAAAAGGGTGCCTGGTGATTAGTGATTAGTGATTAGTGACTAGTGACTAGTGACTAGTAACTGCGCTGCTTTCTGAGGGCTCCGCCTCCTACTATTCATACCAACACTTCAACAGCAGGTACTACATGCGTCGCGTTCTGAAGCTGTCGATTCTTTCCCTCGTGCTCGCCGCGCCGGTTGCGGGGGCGCAAAGCCCCACCGAGCTCACCGTCGACAGGATCTTCAACTCCGCGGAGTTCCGCGCGCAGCCGTCGCCGACGCTGCACTGGCTCGGCAACGAGGCGAACTACGTGGACGTGCGGGAAGGAAGCTTCCACATGGTGGACATAGGAAGCGGGCGGAGCACGTTGCTCGTCGACGCGGCGGCTTTCGTGGGAGAGGATGGAAAGCGGTTGGACATCGAGGACGTCATCTGGTCGGGGGACCAGACGCGCGCGCTGATCTTCCACAGCTCGGAGCGGGTGTGGCGAGCGAATTCACGCGGCCGGTTTCACGTCTTCGACGTCGCTTCGCGCAAGCTGATTCCGGTGACGCGCGTCGACACGCTGATCATGTTCGGCAAGCTGTCGCCCGACGGCCAACACGCCGCGTTCGTCCGGAACAACAACATCTACGTGACGGATCTCGCTACGGGACAGGAGCGCGCGCTGACGCGCGACGGCAGCCCGGAGATCATCAACGGGACCACGGACTGGGTGTACGAGGAGGAGTTCGGGCTGCGCGACGCGTTCCGCTGGAGCCCCGACGGCAGGCGGATCGCGTTCTGGCGCTTCGACCAGACGGCGGTCAAGCCGTTCTCTCTGATAGACGAGACGCAGCTGTATCCGTCGTTCACCACCTTCAAGTACCCCAAGGCGGGCGAGCGGAACGCCGACATCAGGATCGGAGTGATCGACGTCGCGACCGGCAGCACGCGCTGGATAAGCACCGGCGGCGAGCCGGACTCGTACGTTCCACGGATGGAATGGCTGGGCAACGACTCCGTCGTCTTTCAGCGTCTGCCGCGCAAGCAGAACCGGGTCGATCTCGTCGCCGCGAGCGTGACAAGGGACGGGTCGCGGCTGATCCTCACCGATTCGGATTCCGCGTACGTGGACGTGCAGGAGCCCGTGTGGCTCAACGACGACCGGCAGTTCCTCTGGATCAGCGATCGCACCGGCTGGCGGCAGGTATTCCTGTACGACCGGTCGGGCCGGCTGATTCGACAGGTGACGAGCGACGGCAGCGACGTCACCAACATAGTGGGACTGGACGAGACCCGCGGCGAGCTGTACGTGCAGCAGGCGGCCCCGACTCCGACGCAGCGCCACATTTTCCGCTATGCGCTCCGCGCCGGCCGCGGCCAGCAGATCACGTCCGCGCGCGGCTGGCACTCGATGAATCTCGCACCGAACAGCCGCTACGCGGTGATGACGCACTCCGACATCAACACACCGGCCGTGGCGCGGCTCGTCGAGGTCCCGTCGCTGCGGACGGTGCGGACGCTGGTGACGAACGACACGTTGCGGACCAGGGTCGCGCGCCTGGGACTGAGTCGGGTGACCTTCCTTCGCATTCCGTCGGCGGACGGCGCGACGATGCTCGATGCGTACCGGATAGTCCCGCCGCAGTTCGACAGCACCAGGAAGCACCCGGTGCTGATGTACGTGTACGGCGGGCCGGCGTCGCCGACGGTCGGCGACGCGTGGGGCAGCTCCCGGTTCCTCTGGCACCAGATGCTGGCGCAGAAGGGGTACGTGGTGGTCAGCGTGGACAACCGCGGCGCGGCGATGCGGGGACGCAACTTCCGGAAGATGACGCAATACCGCGTCGGCACGCTCGAGTCGGACGACCAGATCGCGGCCGCGCGGTGGATAGGACGGCAGAGCTGGGGCGACGCGAGCCGCATCGGCATCTGGGGGTGGAGCGGCGGCGGCACCATGACGCTCCTCTCCACGACGCGCGGAGGCAACGTCTTCAAGACGGGGCTGTCGGTCGCGCCGGTGACGGACTGGAGCCTGTACGACACGATCTACACCGAGCGATACATGTGGACTCCGGAGGGAAACCCGGAGGGGTACCGCGCGACCGCGGCGCTGAATCACGTGGACGGCCTCACCGCGCGGCTGCTGCTCGTGCACGGGACGGGTGACGACAACGTGCATTCGCAGAACACCCTGCAATTCGCGCAGAAGCTGCAGTTCGCGCGCAAGCCGTTCTACATGATGCTGTATCCGAACAAGACCCACTCGATCTCGGGCGCTGGCGCTACGCTCCACCTCTACGACACTTTCACGCGGTTCATTCTCGAGAATTTGTGAGTTTGGTGCGCGCGCGGGTGCTGCCCAGGGGGGCGCGCACCCGCGGTTTGACATTCTCTCGGGCTCGAGGAGCCGTGTTTGCGATCGCGGCAGGCGCAGCGTGGGGCTGCGCGCCGCAGACACTCGTCACCGCAAGCGGCTCGGCGCCGCTTCCGGCCGCCGTCGACCGCGCGCTGCTGCCGCAGACGCGCGCGGAGCGGAGCGGCTACACCGAGACCTCGCGCTACGCGGACGTCGTCGCGTTCATCGATTCACTGCAGAAGCTCGGCGCGCCGATAGCCGTCGGCAGCATCGGGAGGACCACGCAGGGACGTGAGATACCGTACGTCATCGCTTCGCGTCCGCTCGTGCGGACGGCGGAGGAAGCGCGAAGACTGGGCAGGCCCATCGCGTACGTGCAGGGCAACATCCACGCGGGCGAAGTCGAGGGAAAGGAAGTGCTACAGGCGCTGGTGCGCGATCTCGTGTTCGAGCAGCGGCGCAACGTGCTCGACTCGATCGTGCTCATCGCCGTGCCGATCTACAACGCCGACGGGAACGAGGCGGTGGGACCGCGGGAGAGGAATCGCCCCTCGCAGAACGGCCCGCAGCTCGTGGGCGGACGCGCCAGCGCGCTGGAGCTGAACCTCAATCGCGATTACGTGAAGGCGGAGGCGCCGGAGACGCGCGGGTCGCTCGCGATGTTCCGGGAGTGGGACCCCGACGTGTTCGTCGATCTGCACACGACCAACGGCAGCTACCACGGCTACGCGCTCACGTACTCACCTCCCCTCACGCCCGCCGCGCCGCTGGCGAGCTACGCGCAGGGCGTGTGGCTCCCGCTGCTGCGGGAGCGGATGCGCGCGCGCCGCGGCTTCGAGACGTTCGACTACGGCAACTTTCTCACCGACGAGCGCGCGCTCGCCGCCCCGACGCAGGCGGCCGAAGGCTGGGCGACGTACGATCACAGGCCGCGCTACTCCACGAACTACTATGGAATGCGGAACGGGATCGGAATCCTGAGCGAGGCGTACTCGCATGATCCGTTCGCGCGCAGAGTGGCGTCCACGGACGCATTCGTGCGCGAGATCCTCTCGCTCACCGCCGAGCGCGCGGCCGAGATCGAGCGGCTGCGCGCGATGGCCGCCGCGCAGGGTGCGGGCCAGGTGGTGCCGATCCGGTCCCGGCTCACTCGGTCGCCGGTCGTGGCCGACGTGATCGTCGAGGACATCGTGGGCACCGGCGACTCCAGCCGGACGGAGCCGGGTGTGCCGCGGGGAAGAAGGCGCACGGGGAATTTCCGTGCGGTGAAGATGCCCGTGTTCGACCGGTTCGATCCGACGCTGAGCGTCAACGTCCGCAGCGGGTACGTCATCGTGGGCGATCCTCCCGCGGTGCTGAAGCTGCTCGCGGCCCACGGCATCGCGGTCGAGCGACTCGCCAGCCCGCGAGTCGCGCCGCTGGAGCTGTTCACCATCGATTCAGTGATCCGCGCGCCGCGGCCGTTCGAGGGACACCGGGAGGAGCGCGTGACCGGCCGCTGGTCCACGAGCACCGAGTCCATCCCGGCCGGCTCCTACTTTGTCGCGACGGATCAGCCGCTCGGCCGGCTGGCGGTATATCTGCTCGAGCCCGAGAGCGACGACGGTCTCGTCACCTGGAATCATTTTCCGGGTCTCGCCGCCGGATCTGTGTTTCCGGTCGCGCGGATCGCGTCCGGGCCGGGAACGCCAACGACACGATGACGCAACCATCCGCCTGATGCTTCGCGGCGCGCTGCTCTACCTCTCCGAACAACAGCAGATCTTCAGCTTCGTCCGTCGCAACCGGCTCGCGCGTGCGTTCGCGAACCGGTTCGTCGCGGGCGAGACGCTCGACACGGCGATGAGCGCCGTGCGCTCGCTCAACGCCCGCGGAATCACGGCGTCGCTCGACCTCCTCGGCGAGAGCGTGCACAACGAAGCCGAGGCGAAGCAGACGGCCCGGCAGTACGCCGAGCTGCTCGACCGCATCGCGAGCGTGGGCGTGGACTCGAACGTGTCGCTCAAGCTCACGGGGATGGGGCTGGACGTGTCCGGGGAGCTGTGCCTGCTGCTCATGCACGAGGTACTCTCGCGCGCGCGGGATCACGCTACGTTCGTGCGGGTCGACATGGAGAGCAGCGCGTACACGCAGCGCACTCTCGACATGTTCGAGGACCGGCTGTATCCGTGCTTTCGCGAGCACGTCGGAATCGTCCTGCAGAGCTATCTCTACCGCACCATGGCCGACGTCGAGGACGCGATCCGCCTGCGCGCGCGCGTCCGCCTGTGCAAGGGCGCCTACAAGGAGCCGGATACCGTCGCGTTTCCGGACAAGAAGGACGTGGACGACAGCTACGTTCGCGCGATGCGGCTGTTGCTCACGCGCGGAAACTACCCCGGCATCGCGACGCACGACGAGGCGATAATCGACGAGACGAAGCGGTTTGCCATGGAGCAGGGGATCGCGGTCGACCGGTTCGAGTTTCAGATGCTGTACGGCGTCCGGCGCGACCTGCAGGATCAGCTGATCGAGGAAGGATACCGGCTGCGCGTGTACGTCCCCTTCGGCACGCAATGGTATCCGTATCTCATGCGGCGACTCGCCGAGCGTCCCGCGAACGTGGCGTTTCTCACCGGCAGCATGCTGCGCGAGATGGTGGGCGGGGTCTCGCGCCGCCGCCGCAAGCCGCGGCGCTGACTGGTGGGACAGTTTCTTCCCGGCGACTTCTCGAAGGGTGATCCCAACACTCTCGGCGGCTACATGGCGGTGCACGCGCGGCCGGCGGCGTTCGAGGGCGCCGATGGAGCGTCGTACAGCGCGGAGATCGTGACCGATCCCGCTCCGGAGTCGGGGGAAGGAGCCGTAGCCGGTTACCTGCTGTTCGTCCGCTGGCGGGCGGGAGATCCCGTCGCGTCGGGGCATGTCGAGACCGGGTATCTGGCGACCGGCTCCGAGGCCGACGTGCTGCGTGAGATAGGCGGGCTCACGCTACAGGACGTGCGCCGCCTGCTGGATGCCCGGCTCGAGCAGCGGTCCGCGGGACGTCCGTGGTGGGAAGCGATGCGTGACGAGAGCGACGAAGCGTGAGCGGTACGCTCGTAGGAGACGTGCTCGGCGGGACCGGCGGGATCTGGCACGTGAGGACGAGCGACGGCGAAGTGCGCGAGGCGTCGCTGCGCGGACGGCTGAAGAAAACCACCGTGACGAAGATCGCGGTTGGGGACGAGGTGGAAGTCGAGCAGGATCCGGGCGGCGCGTGGGCGATCTCGGCGATCCACCCGCGCAGGTCGCGGCTGGCGCGCCGTGAGCCGGGCTCTGGCTACGGCGAGCGCGTGGTCGCCGCCAACGTGGACCAGGTCGTCGTCGTGTTCGCGGCGGCCAAGCCGGAGCCGCACACGCGGATGCTCGACAGGTTTCTCGTGATCGCGGAGGCGAACGAGCTGATCTCCCGGGTCGTCGTGAACAAGGTGGACCTCGTGCCCGAAGCCGAAGCCGCGCGCACCTTCGCCGATTACGAGCGCGCGGGCTACGCGGTGCACTACACCAGTACCAAGACACGGGCGGGGCTCGACACGCTGCACGATTCCCTCGCCGGCCTGTCGTCGATCTTCAGCGGTCCGTCCGGAGTCGGCAAGTCGTCCCTGCTGAACGCGATGTTCCCGGGATTGAATCTGCGCATCGGCGAGATCAGCGAGTCGGTGAACAAGGGGCGGCACACGACGGTCGGCGCGGTGATGCACCCGCTGCCGGACGGCGGCTACGTGGTCGACTCCCCGGGATTGCGCGAGGTGGGCATGTGGCAGCTCGCGTCCGACGACCTGGACCGGTGCTTCCCCGAATTCCGACCGTACCTGGGCGAGTGCAGGTTCGGGGACTGCTCGCACCTGGTGGAGCCCGGCTGCGCGGTGCGCGACGCGGTGGAGGCGGGCAAGGTCAGCGCGGCCCGGTACGACAGCTATGCGCGGCTGCGCGCGGAGCTGGAGGAAAGCCCTAAGAAATGGTGACTAGTGACTGGTGACTAGAAACGACACTACGCGCTACCAGTCGTTACTAGTCACCAGTCACTAGTCACTAGTCACCAGTTCAAGTGTCCACTCTACCGGCACGTCCGGCCGGAGCGAGCTGCGCACGGAGCAGTACTTGTTGATCGAGAGATCGATCGTGCGCTCCGCGTTTTCGCGGTCGATGCCCGCGCCTTCGATCTGAAAGTGCAGCGTCACGTGTTTGAGCCGCTTCGGGATCGTCGTGACGCGCTCGCCGGTCACTTCAATTCTCATGGAGCTCGCGGGCGTGCGGCGCTTGGCCAGGATCTCCACGACATCGATTCCCGCGCAAGCCGCGATGGACCCGAGCAGAGCGTCCACTGGACTGGGGCCGGTCTTGCCCCGCCCGTCGAGGTGGATCGTCTCGCTGTCCGGCCGGCCGGCATCGAAACGCTGGTCGCCGTCCCAGGTGACCGTGACAGTCGCGGGCGGCTGAGCTGTGTTCGTGGCGGCGGGCGGCGCCGAGTTGCCGTCGCCCTGCGGAGTCGTAGGCATGGGGAGAACTCGAGAGAAAGCTGGCAGCTAGCAGCGAGCAGCCAACTGCTAGCTGCAGACTATGAAACCTAAGCGCTGCGCGAATGGCTGTCGGGGAGTCGTTCGCTGCTAGCTGCCAGCTGCCGGTGCCAGCTGCCAGCTATCTTTTTCCCGATGCCGCCGACGCCCGCCATGGAGCCCTATTCCCGTCACGTGCTCATTTGCACGGGCGAATTCTGCTCTCCCGATCGGCGCGGGCGGGCGCTGTACGCCAGGCTGGCCCTGCTGCTGCAGCGCGAAGGGCTGCTGTTCGGTCCCGCGCGGGTGAAGCGCGGCGAGACGCCGTGCCTCGGCGTCTGCGCCGGCGGGCCGATCGTGGTCGTGTACCCGGAGGGCGTGTGGTACGCCGGAGTCACCGACGAGCTGCTCGAGCGGATCGTCGTCGACCACCTCAAGCACGGGCGCATCGTGGAGGAAGCGGTCTTCCATCGGCTAGCTTTCGACTCCTGACCGGAGCCCAACTTGCCGCAGCCGCCCAATCCACGCCGCCTCGTACTCAGCGCGGCCCGTAAATACATCTTCGATAACAAGGACCCCGAGCGCTTCCTCGAGGACGCGGTCTCGGGCCCGCATGGCGACGAAGTTCCACGCCTCACACCCAACGCGATAGAGAAGACCCGTATGCCGCGAAGCCGAGACAAGATCCTGACGAATCTGGAAGAGATGTACCGCGAGGCGTTCGAGAGAGCGCGCGCGTCCGGTGACGACTCGCAGATGGCCACGCTGGATTTCGCCTACCGCCGCGAGCAGCTGTATTTCGAGATCCTGCTCGACGTGCGCGACGCGCTCGAGACGAGACGCTAGCCTGACCTCGCCCGGCCGGGGAGTCCGCGGTTGACCAACGTGTGGGGCTGGGTCGGCTTCAATGCCGTCGTGCTGACGCTCATCGCGGTGGACCTGCTCGTCTTCCACCGCCGGCCGCGGCACGTTTCGCTCAAGGAGGCCGGCGCGTGGAGCGCGCTCTGGGTTGGGCTGTCGCTCACCTTCTCGTTGTTCGTGTTCCGCTTCATGGGAACGACGTCGGGACTGGAGTTCCTGGCCGGATACCTGATCGAGTACGCGCTCTCGGTCGACAACATCTTCGTGTTCGTCCTGATCTTCGGGTACTTCAGGATCCCCATGCAGTATCAGCACCGGGTGCTGCTGTGGGGGATCATGGGCGCGCTGCTCCTGCGCGGAGCGATGATCGGAGCGGGCGCCGTGCTGGTCTCACGGTTCGAGTGGATTCTCTACATCTTCGGCGCGTTCCTGGTGTTCACCGGCGTGCGGATGGCGCTGCAGAAGGCCGGGGACCAGTACGATCCGGAGGAGAACCCGATACTCCGGCTCGTGCGGAAGGTGGTTCCGGTAACGCCCGAGTACCACGGCCAGAAGTTCTTCATCCGCGCGCCGGACGAGACCGGTGCGCCGCGGCTCACGGCCACGCCGCTGTTCATCGTGCTCGTGCTGGTCGAGACCACGGACGTGATATTCGCGACCGATTCGATTCCGGCGATCTTCGCCATCACCCGGGACCCGTTCATCGTGTACACGTCCAACGTGTGCGCGGTGCTCGGCCTGCGGGCGCTGTATTTCGTGCTCGCGGGGATCGTGGACAAGTTCCACTATCTCAAGATCGGCTTGTCCGTCGTCCTGGTGTTCATCGGCCTGAAGATGCTGGGCGAGCAGTTCGTGCACATTCCCATCGGCGTGTCGCTCGGGGTCGTCGCCCTGGTGCTGGCCGTCTCGGTGGTCGCGTCGCTGCGCTGGCCGCGGCACGACCTGCCCTCCATCCCCCCGTTGGCGAAGCTCGGACAGCACCGTCACGACGAGCCAGCCGAGTCCCGCAAGGACGAGTAGAGCCTTCGGCTCTGTCCGGCGCCTCGATCACGGGCGTGTGACGCTCAAATGACTCTGGCGGTTATCCGTCAGACCCCGATATTCGTTCGGCGCCCTGTCGGCGAATCGATCAATAACACACGAGGCAGTTGTGCGAAGATTTCTTGAATGGCGGCGCTTGGCCGCGGCGGCTTCTCTTGCCGGGGCGCTGGTGGCCGGGCCGTCCGAAGCCCAGGAGACGGCGGGACTCACCTTCGACGTAACCGTGAATACCGGCGATTCAACGGCGGGCAGCCATCAGACCGGGCGCGGCTGGATAGCGGGGAAGCGCACGCGACTCGATTTGCGGGGCGGGATGCCGGGCACGCCGATGCCGGGGATGGACGGCGACAACGTCTCGATAATCGTCCACGATTCCAGCGACGCTCCCACGGTCGCGTTGGTGATGCACGACACGAAGGAGTTCATGTATCCCAGCAGGATGATGGAGCAGCTCAAGGAGATGATGGAGGCGATGCCGGAGAAGCCGGCGATGACTTTCTCCGTGACCAACATCGTCGTGGATACCCTCGGCGCCGGAGAGACGATCTCCGGCTTTGCGACGAAGCGCTACAAGGTCAGCGCCGACATCGCGATGTCGATCACGATGATGGGCGAACACGTAAGTGAGTCGATGCACGTGGAGTCCGAGGGCGATTTCGCGGAGGAGCTGAGCGATTACTCGGACCCGCTCCGGGACACGCGCGGGTTCAGGTCGGCGATGTCCGGGATGCCCTGGGCCGATTCGGCCTCCACGGCTGAGATGGAGAAGCTCATTCGTGCCGCGCCACGCGGACTCGCGCTCCGGCAGGTCGATCGCGTGACCGGAGTGACCGAGGGCGGCGAGCCGGTGCAAACGACGACGACTCGGCTCTCCAACATCAAGCGGGAGAGCGTCCCGCTCGCCATGTTCGCGATTCCCGAAGGGTACACGGAGATGGAGATGCCGATGGTGGGCGGGCCCGACGTGAACTAGCAGGAATATCACGACGCGGCGAAGGGGCGGCTGTGGGTTGTCTGCCGGGGGTGCGAGCGGTGGGAAGCGATCGAGGAGTGCGAGCGGGCGTTCTCCGCGCGATACGGAAGAGATTGCCGCCATCGCCGACAACATGTTCGTTCCCAATGAAATCCAGGTGTGGATCGACAGGCGTCGAGGCACTGTAGATTTGCCTGAGAGCCAGGCACTCATCAAGAACAAGGAGTGAACGCCCTGCGTGCCGCGCACCTCGTCGCCGGACTCGTTTTCGGAATCGCCCTCGCCGGTTGCGCCGTCGCGGTGACGCCGCGCGAACCGGCGACTTTCGCGATCACCAACGGACGCGTGTGGACCGGCGACAACGCGCACCCGTGGGCGACCGCTCTCGCTGTCAGCGGCGACAGGATCGTCGCCGTGGGCTCCGACGCCGACATCAACGCGCTGGTTGGTCCCGATACGAGAGTGATCGACGCGCGCGGCGGGCTCGTGGCTCCCGGCTTCATCGACTCGCACATCCACTTCCTCGACGGCGGCCGGGGTCTCGCGTCGGTCCAGCTCCGCGACGCGGCGACGCCGGCCGAGTTCATCGCGCGCATCAAAGCCTTCGCGGCGACGGTACCCGCGGGTACGTGGATCATTGAGGGGAACTGGGACCACGAACAGTGGGGCGGCGAGCTCCCGCGCCGCGACTGGATCGATTCGGTGACGCCGAACAATCCGGTCTGGATCAACCGGCTCGACGGGCACATGTCGCTGGCGAACACCGCGGCGCTGCGCGCCGCCAACGTCACGCGCGAGGTGCGCGACGTCGCGGGCGGGACGATCGTGCGCGACGCTGCCGGCGAGCTGACCGGCCTGTTCAAGGACAACGCGACGTCGCTGGTGGGGCGCGCGCAGCCGCCGTCGTCGGACGTCATGAACGATCGCGCGCTCGACGCTGCCATGGCGCACGTCGCCGAGCAGGGCGTGACCTCGGTGCATCACGTGGGCAGCTGGGGCGACCTGGCCGTGTTCAGGCGCGCGCACGCGCGCGGCGGGCTGCGCACCAGGATTTACGCGGCGGTGCCGCTCTCCTCCTGGGCCCGCCTGCGGGACACGATCGCGGCGGCCGGAACGGGCGATGATTGGCTGCGCATCGGGGCGCTCAAGGGATTCGTGGACGGATCACTCGGCTCGCACACGGCGGCGTTCTTCGAGCCGTTCACCGACGCACCGAACGATCGCGGGCTGCTGGTGAACACGCCGGAGAATCTTTACACGTGGACGAAGAATGCCGATAGCGCGGGACTGCATGTGCTGGTGCATGCCATCGGCGACCGCGCGATCGCGCTGCAGCTCGACGTCTTCGAGCGGGTGGCCCGCGAGAACGGCGCGCGCGACCGCCGCTTCCGCATCGAGCACGCACAGCACATCGCGCCGCGGGACTTCCCGCGGTTCGCGCAGCTCGGCGTGCTACCGAGCATGCAGCCGTATCACGCGATCGACGACGGGCGCTGGGCGGACAAGGTCATCGGCGTCGAGCGCTCGCGGACCACGTACGCTTTCCGGTCGCTGCTCGAGGCCGGCGCGGCGCTCGCGTTCGGCAGCGACTGGTTCGTGGCTCCGCCCACTCCGCTGGAAGGCATCTACGCGGCTGTGACACGCCGCACTCTCGACGGCCGCAATCCCGGCGGCTGGGTGCCGGAGCAGAAAATCACCGTGGAAGACGCGCTGCGCGCCTACACGACCGGCTCGGCGTACGCGGAGTTCGCCGAGGGAAAAAAGGGCGAGCTCTCGCCGGGCAGGCTCGCCGACATAGTAATGATCGATCGCGACATCACGCGCATCGCTCCCGAGAGCATTCGGGACGCGAGGGTGATGCTGACTGTCGTCGGCGGGCGCGTGGTGTTCGAGCGCGGCAGGTAGCGGCCCCGGCAGCCACAAAAAACGCCGCGGAGCATTCGGCTCCGCGGCGTTTCTCTCGCGTGTCCTGGCGGCTACATCCGCGCCGTTACTCCTCCTTCGCGGTACAGCCACGCACCGGCAAGCGTCCCGACGAAGACCGCGACGAGCCACCATCCGGCGATCATCATGTAGTCGCCCTGCGTGAACAGCCCCATCATGTGGAAGCTGAAGTAGGCCAGCGCGAAGCAGATCCACATGAAGGCGGCCGCGATCGCGGCGGTCTTCCAGCCCGGCCCGAACCTCGGCCGGATCGCGGCGTACAACCACACCGCCAGGAAGCCGAACAGGATGTCGGTCAGGTAAATGACCCACATCGGCGGCTCGGTCAGCGCGTGCTGAGCGAGCCAGGCGTCCATGTCCATGTTCATGAGCATGAAGCCGAGCACGTCGAAGCCGAGGAACAGAATCCCCGCGACAAGCCCGCCGATCAGAACCCTGCTCCAATTGATGTTGCCCACCGAGTCCCTCCAGAGGTTGGGTACTTGGGGCAACACATATCGCCCTGGCGGAAGCTCAGGTCAAGAGAAAACGCGTGTGTAGTGGCGTGCGCGGCGGCTAGTAGCCGGCGATTTCCTCGTACGCGCGCTTGAAATCGGCGACTTGCGGGAGGATCGCGTCCTCGAGCTGGGGCGCGTAACCGACGAACGTGTCGGTGGATGCGACCCGCTTCACCGGCGCGTCCAGCCAGGCGAAGCACTCGTCCGCGATCGCGGCGGAGATCTCGGCGCCGTATCCCCAGGAGAGCGAATCCTCGTACGCTACGATCACCCGCGAGGTCTTCTTCGCCGAGGCGAACACCGTCTCGCGGTCCCACGGGCTGAGCGAGCGCAGGTCGATCAGCTCGACGGAGATCCCCTGGTCGGCCACCGCGTTCGCCGCGGTGAGCGCACGCTGCACGGTCGCGCCGTAGGTCACGACGGTGACGTCCGTTCCCTCGCGGACGATCCGCGCCTTGCCGAACGGAATCATGAAGTTCGGCCCGGGATACGCGCTCTTGTTGTACGTCTGCCGGTACAGGTGCTTGTGCTCGAGAAAGATCACCGGATCGTCGCAGCGGATCGCGGTGCGCAGCAGCCCGTTCGCGTCCAGCGCGGTAGCCGGGCACATCACCCGCAACCCGGGGCAGTGCGTGAACAGCGACGCGCCGGTCTGCGAGTGGTAGATGGCGCCGCGGATGTAGCCGCCGTACGTCACCCGCACAACCACGGGCGCCGAGAAATTGTTGTTGGAGCGCCAGCGCATCGTGGCCAGCTCGTTCCGGAGCTGCATGTACGCGGGCCAGATGTAATCGAAGAACTGGATCTCGACGACGGGCTTGAAGCCGCGCGTGGCGAGGCCGATCGCGCGGCCGACGATGTTTGCCTCGGCGAGCGGCGAGTTGTACACGCGGTGGCCGCCGAACTCCTTCTGCAGCCCCCAGGTCACCTTGAAGACGCCGCCCTTGCCCTTGACCTTGCCGGCGTACTCCTCGCGCGACACGTCGGCGACGTCCTGGCCGAACAGCAGGATCTTCTCGTCGCGCCGCATCTCGTCCTTCATGCACGCGTTCAGCAGGTCCACCATCGTGGTCGGGTCGCCGCTGAACTGCGGATCGTCCTCGGTGTCGAACTGCTCGCTGGTGGGATCGACCGACGGCGAGTACACGCCGAAGTGTACGGTGTCTTCGGTGGGCTGCGGCTGCGCCAGCGCGTCATCGGTGGCTTCGAGGATCAGCGCGTCCACCTCTTCCTGGATCTTCGCGATGGCCTCGTCCGTCGCATGGTCCTGCTCCACCAGCCACTTCGGAAAGTGCGTGACGGGATCGCGCGCGGCGTCGGACTCGCGCTCGGCGGCCGGACGGTACATGCTCTCGTCGTCGGACAGCGAGTGCGAGTACGGGCGGATGACCTTCGCGTGCACCAGCGCGGGCCCCTTCCGGTTGCGGACGTGGTCGACCGCCCTGGACAGCGTGGCGTAGCTCGCGAGGAAGTCGCAGCCGTCGCATTCGTCGACGAGCAGGCCGGGGAAGGAGCGGACCAGCTGGGAGACGCTGCCGCCGGCGGTCTGCACCTCGACCGGCACCGAGATGGCGTAGCCGTTGTCCTCCACCAGGTAGAGCACCGGCAGCTTGAGGTTGCACGCCGTGTTGAGCGATTCCCAGAACTCGCCTTCGCTGGTCGTGCCTTCGCCGGTCGAGACGTACACGACCTCGTCCTTCTGGAAGCCCTCGGTGATTCCGATGAGCCGCGCGCGCAGCGTCGCCTCGGCGCAGCCGACCGCCTGCAGGAACTGCGTGCCGGTGGGCGACGACGAGGACACGATGTTGTAGTCCTTGTGGCCCCAGTGGCTGGGCATCTGCCGCCCGCCCGAGGCGGGATCTATCGCCGCGCCCACTGCCTCGTACAGCATCTCCGCGGGGGTGACTCCCAGGTGGAGGCAGAGCGCGCGATCGCGGTAGTAGGTGTAGAACCAGTCGTACGCCGGCTTGAGCAGCATGCCCGCGGCGGTCAGTACCGCTTCATGCCCGGCGCCGGAGATCTGGAAGAAGATCTTGTTCTGCCGCTTCAGCTGGACTTCCTTGTCGTCGATCTTGCGCGACAGGAGCATGTTGCGGTAGGCGGCGACGAGCTGCTCGCGGCTCAGCGCGGGCGGCGCCTCGGACCTGGGCGCGGATTTGCGCTCCGGGATTGCTCGGGTGGCCATTGTCTTGAAAAATAGTGAATGAGCGAGGGCGCGGGCTACGACGGAGTGGCCGGGAATATGCGCCGATACCGCCAAAGGCAACCGCCGACTGACAAGCTGCGAGCTGCCCGCTGAACGCTTCCGGCTATTCAGCCGCCAACTTCGATGACCATATGACGAAATCAACCAGCCTCTACTTCGTTGCGGCGCTCATCCTGTCCGCCTGCGTACAACCGCCACCCAACGGCGCGGGACCCGGTGATTCCACGCCGCCGCCGGCGGGCGCGCAGCCGGGCACACAGGAGGCGGACTGGGCGGCGATCCTCCGGCTCGAGGACCAGGCGAAGGCGATCGCGAAAGTCTCCGGTTGCGCTACTGTGTCGCAGTGCCGGACCGCTCCGGTGGGGAATCGCGCGTGCGGCGGCCCGCGGTATTACCTGGCGTATTGCTCCACGGGCACGGACTCGGTAGCGCTGTTCAGAAAGCTCGACGAAATCGTCGTGGCCGAGAACGCCTACAACCGCAAGTATCAGCTCGCGTCCACGTGCGAATTCCGCATGCCGGCGCCGCTCGCGCTCTCGGGCGGCGAGTGCCGGATGGTCGAGCAGTAGCTCCGAAGCGTCAGGATCGGTGATATCGACGACGGACTCCAGGGACGCTGGACAATCGAATCAGCGAAACGAAGCACGAACCTCGCCGAGGAGTGACGCGATTGGCGTGAGGCGGTAGAGGCGGCTCGGCGGCCCCGGCCGACCCGGCGTGTTCTGCGGGAACGCTACATCGGTATCCGGCACGGTCAGCCGCCACTGAACTTGGCCGGCGTCGTTCACTTCGACGGCGGTAATTGGTCCCGTCGACTGGTTCTGCACGCTCATTCCAAACAGCACCACTGAATTTCCGTTCGGCAGCCGGCGCACCGAGCCGACCAGCGCGGCGAAAATATCCGGGAAGTGCCGGTATTCCCACACCTTGGTCGCGGTATTCGCCGTGCGATCGATCACATACTCGATGGCCCGGGTGTAGCACGGCGCGCTCGGCGGATCCACGCACCCCGGCCGCTCGAAGCCGTTGTCGTACACCAGCAAGTGGTTGAGCTTCGGCTCCGAGACGTAGTGCTGTCCGAAGAACCTGTCGCCGTCGGGAACGGCCAGAGTGGGGTTGTCCCCGCCGAGCTTCCACTCCACCGACTGGAAATCCGGCGCGATGGAGATCACCTGATTGATGTTGCGCAGCGACATTATCACGTTGCCGCGCGGACCGTACTGGATTCCATTTCCATGCAGCCAGTTGCCGGCGTTGGACCGCGTGCTCTCGCGACCGCGCTCGGTTCGCCAGTCGAGATGATCGAATGCGCTCCAGCGCTTCACGACCGTCCCCGCTTCCGGGCTCCACTCCCACAGCGCTTCGCCCGTGACCGCAACACCATCCACTGTCTGGACGTCCGCCGCGATGAAAAGGATCGTATTAGATGGCGTCGCTGTGAGGTCGTGGTGAATGCGGCCGTAGGCGGTGCTCGAGCTCGACGAGGGCAGCTGATGAACGACGGTGCCGTCCAGGCGCTGTACCACGAGTCCCACGAGCGGGTGCATGAGACCGATGTCGCCGTTCGCGCGTCTCGTCATTCCGAACAGCGACCCCGGCACGTGCATGTAGCCCACGATCTCGCCCTGCTCGACCATCAGCAGGCCGGTGAACTCCCCCGGCGGGGCGCCGGCGATCTCGATCAGCGAGACCGGATAAGTCGGCTCGCCTGTAATCGTCAGCTCGATCCGCGCGAGGTCGGCCGGCAGCGGCGCAGTTCCGAAGGTCGTTTCGTGGACCCCGCCTTCCTCGGGAATCCCCACCTGCAGGCGGTACTTGCTGTCCGCTCGCAGCCGCGGCAGTACGATGCGATACACGCTGGCCTGTGAATCGGCTGTGATCCGGAGAGTGGGAGTGTCGGGCGCACCGTACACGACGTCGACCGGCGCCGGCCGCTCCAGCGTTATCGTTGCCACCCGGATGATCGGGCCGGCCGAGCTATCTATGGAGACCGACAGCACGCCCGAGGGAAGCGGCTCCGCGGGGTCGTCACACGACCCGGCGAGAAAAACGAGCGCAAGCAGAAAGCCAAGCCGGTACCGGATCGCCATCACTTCAGATAACTCCTGGGGGAAATTCGAACTCAATCAGTAATCGACGGGTCGCAGATACGACTCGCCGATCGCGGCGGTGCTGAGCATCGCGACCGTCGGAAGCCGGCGCTTCCAGTGCGTGGACGAGAGCCGCCGGTTCACCACCTCCACCTCGGCTGCGTCGTACCCGCGCGAAACGACTTCCTCCGGCCGGTAGCCGCTGACGAGCCAGTTGAGGATCTCGTCCGCCTTGGCGTAGGTGATCCCCATGTCGCCTTCGTCGGTCTGTCCTTGTACCAGATCGGCCGTGGGAGGTTTCGCGACGATCTCCTCGGGCACGCCGAGGTAGCGCGCGAGCGTCAGCACCTGCGTCTTGAGCAGGTCGCCCAGCGGATTTATCGGCGGGCTGTCGTCCGCGTGCCAGGTAAAATATCCGAGCAGCCGCTCCGTCTTGTTGCTCGTGCCGATGGGCAACGCGCAGTACTTCACCGACATGTCGAACAGCGCGATCATGCGCACGCGCGCCATGACGTTGCCGCGGCGCGTCGGATCGGCTTCGGGCTCGTGCGCGAAGTAGCCGTCCACGGCCCCCGTAATCTCGATGGTCTCGGACGCGATCCCGAGATCGTCGATCACGAGCTGTGCGTGCGCCAGGCTCTCCGGGCTCGACGTTCTATAAGGAAGGCGCACGGCGATGACGTTCTCCGGGCCGAGCGCGCGGGCGGCGAGGTAGGTGGAGCAGGCTGAATCGACCCCGCCGGACAGCGCGACGACGATCTTGCTGAAGCGCCGGCGCTCCATCTCGTCCCGGATGAAGGCCACGAGCCACTCCGTCGTCAGCTTCGGGTCGATGTCGATCGGCGGCGGAGCGAGCGGGCGCTCGATCACGCGGGTGACCTTGAGGCCGCCCTTCTTCTTCCCGTTTCCGGCTACCGCACCCTTGTCGGCTTTCGCCGGCTTCACCGCTTTCTTCGCGGTGGGCTTCTTTTTCGCCTTGTCGTACTCGAGCTCGACCGGGTCACCGCGCTTGATGCGCTGCACGTTCTCCAGCATGTGCGGCAGCAGCGTCTCGAAGTCGCTCAGGAGCGGCATGTCCGAGCGCGCCTTGGTTACGTCGGTCATGTCCACTGTCACGCTCACGATCCCCTCGTCCCAGACGGGGCCGCGCGCGCGGATGTCTCCCTTGGGCCCGACGAGCACGGAGCCGCCCGTCAACAGCTTGCCGCCCTCGCTGCCGACGAGCTGCGCGACGGAGACGTACATGCCGTGCTCCTCCGCGATGTCGCGCGCGAGCCGGTCCCAGCGGTCGAGCGTGGCCGGTCCCGGCGCGGGCGCTTCCTCCGGCTCGCGCTGCCAGGGGCCGCGTCCCGGAGACGCCGAGTGAATCAACAGGAGTCGAGCCCCGTCGAGAGCCGCAACCGTCCCCATGAAGCTGTGCCACGCATCCTCGCACACGACCATCGCCACGCGGCCGACGGACGTGTCGAACGCGCGCAGCTCGAGCCCGCGGTCCACGAAGCGCTCCTCGTCGAACAGCCCGTACGTCGGGAGGAAGAGCTTTCGGTGCACGTGCCGGACGACCGGCGCGTCGCCGCCGAGCGTGGCGTACAGCGCGCTGTTGTACAGCGAGTTCCGGAACAGCTCGTAGAAGCCCAGCGCGACGTCAAGCGTACGCGCGCCGCCCGTGACGTCGGTGTACACTTTGTGGAGGTCGGCCGCGAGCGTCCCCGCGGTGACGGCGACCTCGCGGACGCCGCCTTCCACGAAGTAGCCGGTGAGCGCGGTCTCCGCGAAGTGCACGAGCTCGGGCCGGGGGTCCAGCTCGTCGAGCTGGGCAAAGACGGGCCCCAGCCGCTCGAGGCTGCCGGCGTAATCACCCTTGCGCGGTTTGAACTGTACCGCCGCCAGGTGTACTAGTGAATGCATTGGCCGAACATTACATGACGCTTCCACCCTTCGCACCTGTGCGGACAAATCGCAGGACCGCGGGACTCGTGGCGGCTATCGCCGCCGGAATCCTCGCGCTCCCGCACGCCGCGGGCGCGCAGCAGCGCGAGCCATGGCAAATCATCACGCCGCCGCAGGCCTCGCTGGTGCTGGCGCGCGACGGCTCGATGATCGGAGAGATCGGCCGCGAGCGGCGCGTGTCCATAGCTCTGTCCTCGCTCCCGCCGTACGTGGGGCAGGCGTTCGTCGCCGTGGAAGACCAGCGCTTCTATCAGCACGACGGCGTGGACGTCGTCGGCATCGCGGGCGCGCTCAAGGACAACCTGCTGGGCGAGCGCCGCGGCGCAAGCACGATCACCCAGCAGCTCGTGGGCAACATGCACCCCGACATCATTGACCGGTCCGACCCCGGGATCGGCCGCAAGGTGCGCGAGCAGCAAGCGGCGCGGGAGATGGAGCGGCATTACAACAAGCAGCAGATCCTCGAGGCGTACCTGAACCAGATCGCCTTCGGACACGGCTGGTTCGGGATCGAGGTCGCGTCCCGGCACTACTTCGGCAAGCCCGCAGCGCAGCTCACTCTGGCCGAGGCCGCCACGCTCGCGGCGGTACCCAAGGGGCCGGCGGTATTCGATCCGCTGCGGAACCCGGACCGCGTGCGGACCCGGCGCAACGTGGTGCTCCGGCTCATGGCCGAGCAGCGGTACATCTCGGCCGCGGCGGCGCGCGCCGCGCAGAGCACACTGCTCGCGCTCGCGCCGAACCGGGGTATGTCGGCGCCCGCGCAGAACTTCGTGAACGTCGTGCGGGTGCAGGCGACGCGCGCGGGAATCCCTGTGATGAACGGCGGGTATCGCATTTACACGGCGCTGGATCCGGATCTCCAGAACGCGGCAGTGGCCGCGATCGAAGCGGAAGCGTCGGCGTTCGAGGCGTGGCCCGGCTACAGGCACCCGACCCGGGCGAGCCACAGGAGCGGCACGCCGAATTACCTGCAGGGCGTCGCCGTCGCGATCGATCCGTCCAACGGCGACGTGCGCGCGCTCGTGGGAGGGCGCGACTACGAGGATTCGCAGTTCGATCGGGCCGTGGACGGGGAGCGGCAGCCCGGCTCGGCGTTCAAGCCCATCGTGTACGCCGCGGCGATCAATCAGGCGCTCACCCCGCTCACGATCGTGCAGGACACTGCCGTCTCGTTCCGGCTGACGAACGGCACTTACTACCGGCCGCAGAACTCCGACCGCCGGTTTATGGGAGCGATGACCCTGCGCGACGCGTTGGCGCGGTCGCGCAACGTCGTGGCGGTACAGCTCGCCGTCGAGATGGGGATGGACTCCGTCATCGCGATGGCGCGGAGGATGGGGATCAGCTCCCCGATCACGCCCGGGCCGGCCAGCGCTATCGGGGCCTCGGTCGTCCAACCGCTCGACATCGTCGCGGCTTTCACGGCTTTCGCGAACCTGGGCACGCCGGTCGAGCCGCGCTTCATCCACCGGATCGAGGACAGCCGGGGCCGGACGGTGCATTCCGCCCCCGTTCAGGCCCTCGCCCCGGCCATGGACGCCCGGGTGGCTTTCGTGGTCCGGGAGATGATGCGGGACGTGGTGGACCGGGGAACGGCCACCAGCGTCCGCCGGTTCGTTCCGGCGACGGTCCCGGTAGCCGGCAAGACCGGCACGACCAACGACAATACGGACACCTGGTTCATCGGTTTGACACCGGACATTGTGGCCGGTGTCTGGTTCGGGTTCGACCGGCCTACGCCGATCAGCGGGGCCGCGGCGGGTGGCACCCTGGCCGCCCCTGCTTGGGGGCGAATTGTGGCCACCATGTACCGGTCCAGGGGCCCCGGACAGAGCTGGACGCCCCCGCCGGGCGTCATCTCGGCCACGGCCGAGCGGGGGACAGGGCTGCTCGCCGGCGAGTTGACCCCCGCGGATCGCCGCTACACTGAGTATTTCGTGGAGGGCACCGAGCCCGAGGTCCTCCGGCTGGACCCCTGGAGGGTCCTGGAACGGGGCCCCCTGCAATAACTGCTTGCCGCTTGCCGAATTCCGTTCTACATTGACGAACCAGTTTTGTAGCGCGCGCTCGTATGGGTCGAGCGTGGGCCTCGAGGCAACCCCCCCAGGAGTCGAACCGTATGTCGAATCGTATCGTCACTCGTTGTGCCAGCTTGATGCTTGCGGCCTTCGTCATCGCCGGTTGTAGCGACGACGAGCCGACCGGGATTGACATCCTTCCCTGGGAGACCACTCCCCGCTCCGTAGGCATTCTCCAGGGCGCAACCACACAGATCGGTGTGACGGGAATCGCCGCATCAGACGTTACGTGGTCCAGCTCGGACGCTACGATCGCGACCGTCAACGCTGCCGGCCTCGTATCGGGCGTCGGTGCCGGAACCACTGCGATCAGCGCGACCTCCACATCCGACGGTACGATCATCTCGTCCAATGTCACCGTGACCGCGGTTCCGACCCTCACGAGCGGCGTTGCAAGGACGGGCATCTCCGGCACGCCGGGCAACCCGCCGTACTTCAAGGTCATCGTTCCTGCAGGCGCGACGAACCTCACCATTGCCATGTCGGGCGGTACCGGTGATGCTGACATCCACGTCCGCTTTGGAGCGCTCCCCACGCTAACTCAGTTCGACTGCCGTCCGTGGGCCGGTGGAAACAACGAAACGTGTACGTTCACGCCTCCGCAGGTTGGGACGTACTTCATCATGATCGACCCGTACGTCGCGTTCACGGGTGTTAGCCTCGTCGCTACGATTACGCCGTAAGCTGGAAGGTTGAAACTCAACGGGCCCCGCGAAGTCGCGGGGCCCGTTTTACGTTAGCGCTATCTGCCGAGCGGATCTGGATCAGGCCACGGCTTCCAACGGCTGCGCCGGCTCCTCCGGCTGCACCAGCGCGATGTCCAGCACCTGGCTCAGCGTCTCCACCGGGTGGAAGGTCAGCAGCTCGCGCACTTCCTCGGGCACGTCCTCGACGTCGGCCTCGTTCGCCTTCGGGATGATCACGGTCGTGATCCCGGCGCGGTGCGCGCCGAGCACCTTCTCCTTGAGCCCGCCGATCGGCAGCACGCGTCCGCGCAGCGTGATCTCGCCGGTCATCGCGACGTCGCGCCGCACGGGGCGCGCCGACATCTCCGACACGAGCGCCGTGGCGATCGCGATGCCCGCTGACGGGCCGTCCTTCGGGATCGCGCCCGCCGGCACGTGGATGTGGGCTTCGATCGCGCCCAGCCGGTCGCGCGGGATGCCGAGATCCGACGCGTTGTTCGTGGCATAAGTGAACGCCGCCCGCGCCGACTCCTTCATTACGTCGCCGAGCTGACCGGTGAGAATCAGCGACACCGCGCCGCTCGGACCGACCTGCTCGCTGTCGTTCGCGCGGTTTCCATAGAACCGTCTGATCGACGCTTCGACGAACATGATGTCGCCGCCCATCGGCGTGTAGTACATGCCCGTAGCGATGCCGATCTCGTTCTGTTCCTTGGCGTGCTCGGGGTGCACCTTCGGCCTGCCGAGCAGCTCGCGCACCTCGTCGGCCTCGATCTTCTCGGGCACGGTCTCGCCGCCGGCGATCTTGCGCGCGACTTTCCGCGCGACCGCGCCAATCTGGCGCTCGAGCTGGCGCACGCCGCTCTCACGCGTGTGGCCCGAGATGATTGACGCAATCGCTTCGTCGCTGATCTCGATCTTCTTGTCGGCGAGTCCCGACTCCTCGAGCTGCCGCGGGAGCAGGTACTTCTTCGCGATCTGGAGCTTCTCGCGCTCGGTGTAGCCCGCGAACTCCACGACTTCCATGCGGTCGAGCAGCGGACCGGGGATCGTCTGCTGCAGGTTTGCGGTCGCGATGAAGATCACCTCGCTCAAGTCGAACGGCACGCCGAGGTAGTGATCGGTGAACGTGTCGTTCTGCGCGGGGTCGAGCACCTCGAGCAGCGCGCTCGCGGGATCGCCCTGGAACGACACGCCGAGCTTGTCGACTTCGTCGAGCAGGAAGACCGGATTCTTGGTGCCGGCCTGCTTCATCCCCTGGATGATGCGGCCGGGCATCGCGCCGACGTAGGTGCGCCGGTGCCCGCGGATGTCGGCTTCGTCGCGCGCGCCGCCGAGCGCGACGCGGACGTACTCGCGGCCGAGCGCGCGCGCCACTGACTTCGCAATTGATGTCTTGCCGACGCCGGGCGGTCCGACGAACAGGAGGATCGGCCCCTTCGCCATCGCGCGCGACTTCACTTCCTTGGAGTCGGTGATGGACCGGTCCTCCAGCTCGCCGATCTTGAGCGCGGGCGTGGCTTCGTCCCTCACGGGCTGGAGCTTGGACGCCGGCAGCTCGCCGACCTCCTCGACTTCGTGCGCGAGCTGCTCCGCGCGGAGCTGCCGCACCGCGAGGAACTCCAGCACGCGATCCTTCACGTCCTTCAAGCCGTAGTGGTCTTCCTCGAGCACCTCGCCCGCGTTCTTGAGGTCGAGGTGGTCGTCCGAGCGCTCGTTCCACGGCAGCTCGGCGATCCACTCGAGGTACGTGCGGATCACCTGCGCTTCCATGGATTCGCGCCCCGCGCGCTCCAGCCGGCCGAGCTCGCGCTCGACTTCCGCGCGCGCCTCCTTGGGAAGATCGAGCTTGGTGAGCTTCTCGCGCAGCTCGACGATCTCCTTGGCCTGGTCGTCGTCGCCCAGCTCCTTTTGAATCGCCTTGAGCTGCTCGCGCAGGTACATCTCGCGCTGCCGCTCGCCCAGCTCTTCCTGCACCTGCGACTTGATCTCTTCCTGCGCCTCGAGCAGGCCGACGTGCCGCTGGATGTGCACGAGCACGCGGCGGAGCCGCTCCTCGACGCTCAGCGTCTCAAGCAATCCCTGCTTCTCGGGTACGGGCAGATCGATGTAGCCGGCCACGAGATCCGCGAAGCGGCCCGGATCAGTGACCGACTCCAGCACCTGATGCACGACTTCTTCCGGCAGCCCGCGGCGCTCGCCGAGGTCGGCGGCGCGCTCGCGCGTCTCCTTCTCGAGCGCGACGAACGCGGGGTCGTTCTCATCGATCGGCACCATCTCCTCGGCGGGCATCACCACCGCCGCGAGGAAGCCTTCGGTGGTGGTGTACTGGAGCGCCGTCGCGCGCTGCTCGCCCTGAAGCAGCAGCTGCACGCCGCCGAGCCCGCGCTGGATCTGCCCGATCTTGGCGATGACGCCCATCGAGTACAGGATGTCGGCGGTGGGCTCGTCGCTGTTGTCGCGCTGGGCGACGGCGAAGACGAGGCGGTCCTTCTTGAGGGCGGACTCGATGGCCCGCAAAGTCCCCGGGCGCCCCGCTGCTATCGGCGCGGTGAGTCCGGGAAATATCACGGTCCCGCGCAGGGGCAGGACGGGCATTGTCTGGCGTTCAGTCACAGAGGCAGTGATTAGTGATTAGTGACTAGTGACTAGTAACTGCTTTCTTCCAGCCACCGGGAACTACATGAACCAAAAACTGATTTCTTACGTACTTCCTTTTGCATGAATCGCACTAGATGACATACGCCAATCAGGCGGCCTGGGCAAGCAAACAAAGGCCGGAATGGCGCCATGGCTGCCGGAACGGCGCCATCCTGTTCCGTCAGTGTCCTCCGTGCTACGTTAGGCCTGTTAGTCCCACCCTAACGTTCCCGGCGAGACATAGTGGCTGATCGCGGTCTAACTACGTCTGATTTTGAGCTCAGGGCCCAGGTAGATCGGGCTCTTTCTGCAAACTACGAGCTGGAGGAAGAGATCGGCCGTGGCGGAATGGGGATCGTCTATCGCGCCCGCGATAAACGATTGAAGCGCTCCGTGGCAGTGAAGCTTCTGCCTCCGGAGCTGTCGTTCCGCTCCGACATCCGCACGCGCTTTCTGCGGGAAGCCGAGACGTCGGCGCAGCTCAGCCATCCGAACATCGTCCCGATCTATACGGTAGGCGAAGAAGGGAACCTCGTCTTCTTCATCATGGCGTACATCGGCGGGGACAACCTCGCCAAGCTGATCCACGACCGCGGGCCGCTGGACCCGGCCGAAGTCCGGCGGATCCTGCGCGAGGTAGCCGAGGCGCTCCAGTACGCGCACGGACGCAAGGTGGTGCACCGCGACATCAAGCCCGACAACATCCTGCTGGATGCGGACACGGGGCGCGCGATGGTGACGGATTTCGGCATCGCGCGCGCGGTCATCGAGGGGTCGGGGTCGAAGCTGACGGCGACCGGCATGGCGCTCGGCACGCCCGCGTACATGTCGCCCGAGCAGGCCGCGGGCGACAGCAACATCGACGGCCGGACCGACATCTATTCGCTCGGCGTGGTCGCGTACCAGATGCTGTGCGGCGAGCTGCCGTTCGACGCGCCGAACACCCCCGCGATGCTGGTGAAGCACCTGTCGGAGATGCCGCCGCCGATCTCCGACCGGTGCCGCGGCGTGCCGGATGATCTCGCGCGCGCGGTCATGCTGATGCTGGAGAAGAGCCCCGACGCGCGCTTCCCGAGCGCCGGCGCGCTGGCCGTGGCACTGGAGAGCGGGAACGTGCCGATCCCGCAGGGGACGATATGGGCGCCCGCGATCCCGCGGCCGGTCACGACGGCGCGGTATCCGGTGCCTCCTCCGGCCCCGTTGCCGGAGTACGACGAAGACCTGGAGCGGTGGGAAGCCGCGCCGGTCCGGCGGTTCCGCAAGAAGCTGGCGCCGTACATCGCGGTCAACTCCGTGATAGTCGTCGCGTCGATCATCAGCGGTGTCGAGGTCTTCTTCGTCACGGTCTTCTGGTCGATTCACATGGCGATCCAGTACTCGAAGCTGTGGTCGGCCGGCTACGACTGGCGCGACGTCTTTCGCCAGCCGCGGGACCGGCTGTTCGTGGACGTCGCCGGCGAGACGCTGGACGACGCGCGCGCGATCTTCGATCCGAACAAGCGCGAGGAAGTGCGCGCGAAGATGCGCGCCCGCCGCACGCCGCAGCGGAATCTGCCGCGCGCGCGGCCGGACACCACAGGCGTACCATCGGAGGGGCGGCGTGAGCGGAAGGCGCGCGAGGGGCGCGAGCGCGACGAGCGCAGCCGTGGAATCTCCGACGCTCCCCGCGGACGGGAGCTGCCGGTCGTCGCGCAGGCGCGATCCGACCGCGACGAGATCAGGCGGCTGGTGCGGTCGCTGCCGGAAGAGGACAGCCAGCTGATCCCCGACGTGGTGCCATCCGCCGAGCAGCTGTTTGACAAGATCAGGGCGCTGTCGAACGCTCTCGCGGCCGTGGACAGTCACGGTGTGGACGCGGCGGCCGCCGACGTCGAGCGGGAGATAGAGACGCTCGAAGCGCAGGCGAATCCGCTCGAGCCCGCGAGCGAGCAGCGAGTGCGCCGGCTCGCCGGGCTCAAGCGCCGGCGGCGCGCGTTGATGGATGTGAAGAAGCGGCGCGACGAAGCGATGGCGAAGATCGAGAGCTGCGGGATCGCTTTGGAGAACATGCGGCTCGACGTGCTGCGCCTGCGCACCGGAGGTCAGTCGCACTACAACGTGACGCTGCTGGCGGAGCAGGCGATGCGGCTCGCGCGCGACGTGGACGTGCTGGCGTACGCGGCTGACGAGACCGGGCGCGTAAGCGCCTCGCGCTGATGCCGGAGAAGAGGGTGATCGAAGAGCCGACCCTCGAGAGGCGGGTCCGGGATTTCCGGCGCTCGTTCTGGCAGGCCGCCGGCACGCTCGCGTTTCTGATCGGGCTGAACGTGCTGTTCACCCCGCAGGTGCCGTGGGTGCTGATCGCGGCGATCGTGTTCTCGATCGGCCTGATCCGGCAGGCGGCGGGGCTCTGGGCCGACGGCGTGAGCCTGCGGGAGCTGATCTCGCGCGGGCCCGTGTCGCTCGAGGGGAGAGCGCTCAGGGGCGATTCCTCGCGCGCGCTCCCCGGGCGCTCGTACCGGTCGGCGCGCGAGGGCGGCCGGCAGCGCGCGATCGAGGCGGTGTCGGTGTCGGCTTACGCCGGCCCCACCGAGCGGGCGATGGCACGCGCGCGCGAGCATTACGAGGGAATCGTGCAGACCATTCAACAGCTCTCGCCCGTGGACCGCGAGCTGATTCCCGACGTGCGTCCCACGATCGACGCGCTGCTGGAGCAGGTGCTGGTGCTCGGCGACGCGCTCCGCCGCCTGGAGGAGAACGTCGGCTCGACCTCGACCGACGAGGTGAGCTCGCGGCTCGCGGCGCTCGAGCGCGAGACGAACCGCACGGGCGAGTGGGAGCGGAAGCGCGAGCTGCTCGAGCGGCAGCGCACGTCGATCAAGGAGCTGCAGCAGCGGCAAGCGGACCTGAAGACGCGGTTCGAGCGGGCGACGCTGTTGCTGGAGAACCTGCGGCTGGACGTGCTCAAGCTGAGATCGTCGGGGGTTGCGTCGGCGGCGGAGGACGTGGTGGGCGCGACGCAGCAGGCGAGGGCGCTGTCGTCGGACATCCGGCGTGCATTGGAAGCGGCCGATGAGGTGAAGTCAATTCGATAGAACTTGTGCCGATCGAGCCGCAGGGGAATCCAAGTTTGGAGTGTGGTAGTTCGGAGTGTGGCAGTTCGGAGCAACTCCTGACTGTCCCACTCCAAGACTGCCACACTCCGAACTTGGATTCCCTCTCCTGATCCCTGGAGCCGGCCCTCGCGGAACAAGCTTTGCCTCCCGGGTAAATTCAATGATGTTCCGCGCTCCCCTTTTTGCTGCTTTTCCCCTCGTCGTGGCGATGGCGTCGTCCGCCTGTGATCAGCGCGCCGCCGCCGCCGACTCGCGCGTCGCCGGCCCGCCCGTCCCGGAGCGTGTCGGCCCCGCCGAGAACGACGCCGCCGCGAAGGACACGGTCCGCCGCGTAACGCACATGCCCATGCCGCGGATCGTCCGCGGGCTGTACGTCAATCGTTGGGCCGCGGTCGGCGCCAAGATGAATCAGATGATCGATCTCGCGAAGACGACCGAGATCAACGCCCTCGTGATCGACGTCAAGGACGACCGCGGCTTCGTCCTGTACCGCTCGCGCGTGCCGCTCGCGCGCGAGATCGGCGCCGACACGAACTCGCCGATGAGCGCGGCGCGCGTGCGCGCGATGCTCGACTCGATGCGCGCGCACAACATCTACGCGATCGCGAGAATCGTCGTGGTGAAGGACCCGCTGCTCGCCGACAAGAAGCGCGAGCTCGCCATCAAGCGGCGGTCCGACATGCAGCCGTGGCTCGACAAGAACGGGAAGCCGTGGCTCGACCCGCACCAGCGCGCGGTCTGGCAGTACGCGGCCGACCTCGGCAGGGAAGCGTGGGACCTCGGCTTCAGCGAAGTGCAGCTCGACTACGTCCGCTTCCCGGACGAGAACCGGATGCATCGCGAGGTTGTCTTCCCGCTCGCGCAGGGACGAATCCGCGCGCGGGTGATCCGCGACCAGCTCGGCTTCACGCGCGGGCTGCTGCGGGCCAACGGCATCCCGATGACGATCGACGTGTTCGGCCTCACGGCCACGGACAGCACCGACATGGGGATCGGGCAGAAGTGGGAGCTGTTCGTGGACATGGCCGACGCGGTGCTGCCGATGAACTATCCGTCGCACTTCGCGCCCGGCACGTACAAGCTCGCCAACCCGAACGCGCGGCCGTACGCGACCATCGACAACGCGATGAAGGACGTGACCCGGCGCACCGCTCCAATAAAGGGCGCGGGCCGTATCATCCCGTGGTACCAGGATTTCACGCTGGGTGCGCCGCGGTACGGAATCGCGGAAGTGCGCGCGCAGATCCAGGCGGGCTACGACAACGGCTACTATGATTGGGTTCTGTGGAATCCGGGATCGCGCTACACGGTCGCGGCGTTGCGGCCGAAGTCGGCGCTCGAGGAAGGGCTGCGCAGTCTCACCGCCGATTCGATCCGGCGAGCCGCTACCGCGAGAAGAGCCGACTCCGCGCGCCGCGCGGACTCGGCGCGGGCGTCACCCGGACAGTAGCGCCCCGATCACCTCGCTGAGGCGCGTCGGCGCTTCTTCCGGCGAGAAGTGTCCCATCCCATCTATTTGCTGAAACGTCGCGCCGGGAATCGAATCGGCGAGCACTCGCGCGCGGCGCGGCGGCGCGAGAGTGTCGAGCGATCCGCTGACGATCGCCGTCGGGATGGCGCCGGATACGCCGGATACGCTGGCTGAGCCCGCGGTCGCGCCGTCTTCCGGGAAGGCCTCGCCGCGCAGCGCGCGCGCGTGCCGCGCGAGCACGATTCCACCCGCGGCGTCGGAGAAGGGTTTGAGATACCGCGCGCACGACCGGGCGCCCGCTTCGCGGTTCATGTAGCCGGAGATCATGCGCGCTCTGATTCTCCCCCGGGCGAAGGCGGACAACGGTCCACCCAGCATCGCCGCGGCTCCCGGCGAGAGCGAAGCCGACGCGGCCCAGTGGCGGCCGACAGGCGGATCCACGAGACAGAGCCGCGACACCAGCGCGGGCCAGGCGTGCGAGAAGCGGAGCGCAACCGTGGCGCCGAGATCGTGGCCGATGAAGCAGGCGCGAGCGATCCGCAGCTCGGCGAGCAGACTGCGCAGCCGGTCGGCGTGCGCATCGGCCGTCAGCGCGGAATTGTACGGGCGGTCGCTGCGACCGTAGCCGAGCAGATCCGCGGCGACGATACGGCGGCCGGGCGGCAGCAGCGGGATGAGACCGCGCCAGAGCACGCTCGACGTCGCGAAACCGTGCAGGAGCACGATCGGGTCGCCCCCACCGCGCGTGCCCGCGGCGTAGTAGTACAGCCGCACGCCCCCGACATCCACGAATTCACCGCGCATTTGACCCCGATAAGTGGCTGGCGTCCACCGGGAAACGTGCTATTCTTACGCGCCGACCTCGCCCAACCGCTGAACCGGCACGCACTTCCATGGCTGGCCCGCCCCGCTCAAACGGACAATTTGACCGTTAATACTCCGCCCGACGCGCGCGCTACACACCTAAGCCCAAGCCCAGCAGGGTTTTCGACCGCGCTCGAAGGGCTTTCCAGCGCTCCTCCGCCCGCAGCTCCGGCAGAAGAGGCGGAAGCGGTTACGTTCCCGCTCTCCTGGATGATGGAGCACGGCTCGCCCGCCTTACAATACAGGGCGGCGGTGGAAGTCGCACGGTTGCCGATCCCGCAGGGGCAGCTCGACTGGATGCCGTACGCGTCCAGGTCGGCGATCCGGCTGGCGGTGACGCAGGGGATCGACGGCGTCTGGAACGACCGGATGATGGCGGTCCCGGCGAGCCGCGGCGGCGAGTTCGATGGAGTGGGCACGATCCCCGCTCTCCAGCGGCTGCTGGAGTACGGCTGGTCGCCCGACTCGCCCCCGATCGCGCTCTCGCGCCGGATCCTGTTCCGCCTGCTGGCCGAGGACGACGATCCCAGCTTTCTGTACGAGCTCGCGACCAAGACGCAGACGGAAGACCAGATCCGCCGCGGAAGGGCCATCCTGCGCGAGGCGGCCGCCGCGACGCTGGCCCGCGCGGGGTTCGAGAACGATCCGCGGCTGCGCGGCGCGGTGCGCCGGATCGTCGAGCGGATGGAAGCGTTCCTCGCCTCGCCGCTGGGCGAGAAGCCGTGGACGCGCGTGGGCAACACGCACGTGCTCGCGGCCGAAGCCGCGCCGCCTTCGATCTTCGTCCTGCGGATCCTCGCGCACATGCCGCTTCTCCGGTACGAGCACCACTCGGCGCTGGAGAGATTGTACGAGCATCTGTCGCAGCCGCAGCCGAGGCAGGACCCCGTGCAGCTGGTCGGGCGCCACCAGATGCAGCAGCCGCATCTCGTTCTCGGCGACAAGCTGCCGCACCGGAACGCGGTCGAGGCTGACATCCCGTTCGCGCTGATGTGGCTCGAGCTGATGGCTCGGCTCGGCTTCCTGCGCCGCAACGAGGGATGGCTGAAGATGTTCGACAGGTTCCTCGAGGACACCAACCGGGACGGCGTGTGGCATCCGCACAAGGGAACGGAGACGCCGAAGACGAAGAGCCCGTACGCGTGGGCGACGTTCCCGCTGGAAGAGTCGCTGGCGGGCGAGGGCCGCTGGGCCGACGTCACCTTCCGCGTCGGTCTCATCGCGCGGCTCGCCGGTCGGGAGATCAAGGTCGTCTAGCGCGCGGCGGCTCGGGGGACGACTTCCCCCGGAAGCGATGTTCCCCGCGGATGATGCGCGTTTCCGCTCGCGGATGGTGCGGCTGAAGTCCGGCATCTCGGTACGCGCCGTCGAGTGCGGCGACGAGAGCGCGCCGCCGATTCTGCTGTATCCGGGCTGGGCGTGCTCGGTGTACATCTTCCGGCTGATTCTCCCCGCGCTCGCGGAGATGGGCTACCGCGCCATATCTGTGGACCTGAAGGGGCACGGCCTTTCCGACAAGCCGTTCGGCCCGGGCGAGTACACCCGCCCCGCGCTCGTGCGGCACGGGGTGGAGATCTTCGACGCGCTCGCGCTTGCGAATCCCGTCATCGGCGGCCACTCGCTCGGTGCCGTGCTGTCGTTCATGGTGGCCGCCGAGCGCCGCGACGCCGTGCGCGCGCTGCTGCTGTACTCGCCGGTGGGATATCGCGGAGTTCCGCACCTGCGATTCTATCGCGCGTGCACTCCGGCGTTCGTCCGGCCGCTGCTGCCGCATCTCACCTGGCGCTGGGTCATCGCGGCGATTCTCCGGCTCACGTACGGCGGAATCGGCAGGCCCACGGCGCGCGACGTGGACGAGTACCGGGCTCCCACGCAGTTCCCGGAGTTCCCGCTGGCCGTTCGCGACCTGCTGCACGAGCTCGATTTCGGCGAGCGCGTTCCGGTGCCGCTGTCGAGCATCGTCCACCGCTCGCTGCTGCTGTTCGGCACGAAGGACCTGCTGCTGGACGAGGGCGCGACGGCGAAGGACGCGGCCGCGATGCGGGACGCGGAAGTGCACGAGATTCCCGGCGCGGGCCACGTGATCTGCGAGGAGACGCCCGACGTGGTGCTGGAAGCGACGCGAAGCTTCCTGCGGAAGCTCTAGTCCCTGCGCACGCGGCCGAGGCGCGAAATGAACAGGCTGTCGACCCGGGCGTTGCGGCGGATCACCAGCGTCATGTTCCCCGCGCCGTAGCCGATGCCTATCGGGGAGTAGGTGAAGGACGCGCGGTTGGCCGCGAGCGCGACGCCGTGAGTCTCGCTGAAGCCGCGCGTGTGCAGGGTGTCGGAGCCGGCCACGAGCGAGATGGCCGCGCGCGCGGTGTCGATCTGAACCGTTATGCGCTCGGCGCGAGTGATGGCGTGATGCCGGGCGGCGGTGAAGAGCGAGTGGATCTCGGTGGCGCTGCCGCGGACGTGGATGCCGTCGAGCAGCCCGCCGATGCGGGGATACGCTATGGCGGAGAGGATGCTGATCACGGACAGGGAAAGCGCGAGCTCGAGTATCGTCGTGCCTCGGCGCGGCCTTCTGCGATTGAACGGCGACAGAGAACTGAATAGCTGCCCGCTGTCCGCTTGAAGCTGCCTGAACTGCAACAGAGAATTGAACAGCTGCCCGCTACCCGCTGGAAGCTGTCCGCTAGACAGCTGCAAACTTCGCTGACCCTTTGTCGGTGCATATGGGCAACGTGCAGGTGTCATTAAGTACCTCTTCATAAGTCAACCGCTTTGCCGTAGCTCCGTGGCTGACAGCGTGCAGCGGGTAGCGGGCAGCTCATCCGTTCTCAGTTGATCTTCTGGTCACCGTGACGTTAGTGCGACCATCGCGATCCAATGCCAGCCAACTCTCACCACCGTATCCATTATCTTGCACCCATGCATATCACGATCGAGTACTGCACCGTTTGAAGCTACGAGCCCCGGGCGGCCGGTCTGGCCGCCGAGATCAGGAAGGCGCATCCGAAGGCGGAGCTGGAGCTGATTCCGTCCGGAGGAGGGAGGTTCGAGGTGACGGTGGACGGGAAGCTGATTTTCTCGAAGGCGAAGCTGAAGCGGCATGCTGAGAAGGGGGAGATACTGAAGGAGCTATTGGCTCTTGGCTATTAGCTATTCGCTCAGAACGGAAGAGCCGGGAACTGGGGTTGTTAGCGAACAGCCAATAGCCAACAGCCAATAGCTTTCCCTCCATGAAAATCGCCCTCTCCACCGGCGGCGGCGACGCGCCGGGGCTCAACGCGGTCATCCGCGCCGCCGTGCTCTCCGCCCTGAGTCGCGGCTGGGAGATGTGCGGCATCAGGCGCGGCTTCGCGGGATTGCTCGGCGAGGACGAAGTGATCCCGATGGACGAGAACACGGTGCGCGGTATCGCCCACCTCGGCGGCACAATTCTCCGCACGACCAATCGCGGCAACCCGTTCTCGTATCCGCGCATGCGCGACGACGGAACAGTCGAGGAGATCGATCGCTCGGACGAGCTGCTGGAGAACGCGCGCGCGCTCGGCATCGACGCGCTGATCTCGATCGGCGGAGACGGGTCGCTGGCAATAGCGAAGAAGCTGTGCGACAAGGGGCTGAAGATCGTGTGCGTTCCCAAGACGATCGACAACGACATCAGCGGTACGATCACCACCTTCGGCTTCGACACCGCCGTCAACACGGCGCTCGAAGCGATCGACAAGCTGCACACCACCGCGGAGTCGCACGACCGCGTGATGGTCATGGAAGTCATGGGGCGCCGCGCGGGCTTCATCGCGCTGCACGCCGGGGTCGCCGGCACCGCCGACGTCATCCTGATCCCGGAGATCCCGTACGACGTGGACGTCGTGTGCGAGAAGATCCTGGCGCGCGACCGCGTGGGGAAGAAATTCTCCATCGTCGTGATCGCCGAGGGCGCTTACCCGAAGGGCAGGCGCGAATCCATCCTCGGAGAGTCGCTGCCCGGCGAAGCGAAGCGACTCGGCGGAGTGTGCGAGGAGCTCGCGCAGATCATCCAGAAAAAAACGGGGAAGGAGAGCCGGTCGCTCACGCTCGGTCACCTGCAGCGCGGCGGCCAGCCCACGGGATACGACCGCCTGCTGGCGACTCGCTTCGGCGGTGCCGCGATCAAAGCGATAGAGGACGAGCGGTGGGGAACGATGCTGGCGCTGCAATCGCCGCACATCGTCACGATTCCCTTGGAGGACGCGTTGCGGGAGCCGAAGCGGGTGGACCCCAACCACGACATCGTCATGACGGCCCGGGCCACGGGAGTCTCGTTCGGGGACTGAATGTCCTCTGGGGAGGACGATTTTCGCGGTTGGCCCCGCTTTGACAAATCCGTAAACTACTTCCCTATAACGACTTACGCTGATTTGAGCACTCGGCCCCATATCTGCCATTACCTAGCGTGCCGGCATGGGGCCGGCGCATCGTTGGAGTTGTCAATGAACAAGCTCTATCTCGCAATAACGTTCGCAGTGATCGCCGCCGCGATACCGGGGGAGGCCGCCGCACAGGGCAAGCCCCGCGTGCCGCAGCCGGCGCCGCAGCGCGACAGAGATGAGCAGCCACGGATCCCGAGCCGATACCGTCCCCCCGCGGGGATGTGCCGGATCTGGCTCGAGGGTGTGCCCGCCAGCCGACAGCCGGCGCCGACCGATTGCATCAGGGCGCTGCGCAACAAGCCGGCGAACGGCCGCGTGATCTTCGGAGATCCGCTGCCGGCATCCAGGAAGAAGGGCGGCCGTGGCAACCCGTTCGGGCTCAGCTCCTTCGAGTGATGGATCAGCTCATGAGGAGGGACCGATGAGAAAGATCGCTCTTACGTTAATCGTCGCGGGCGCGGCGCTCGCGGCGGAAGCGAGCGCGCAGGTTATGGTGCGGGCGAGCAGCGTTCCGCCGGGCCAGCGTCCACCAGCGGGAATGTGTCGCGTCTGGATCGAAGGAGTGCCCGCTGGACGGCAGCCGACCGTGACCGACTGCATCACCGCGCGCGCGACGGCTCCGCTGAACTCGCGCATCATCTACGGCAGCGACGCTCCGTTCCCGGGGCGCGCGGTCGGCCGCTTCCGGGACAACAACTGCGACTTCGAGCGTCGCGGCTCGAACCTCGGCGACATCTTCTTCGGCCTGCGCACCTCGCGGCGCGACATGGATCGTGATTGCCGCGTGAGCGCGAGCCGCACCCGGGACCTCGGCGTGTGGTATCCGGTGGGCCGCGACCGGAACGGCAACGTGATCTACGAGCGCCGCGTGCGCGACCGCAGCGGTCGCACGATCGTGGAGCGCGCGCGGAGCCGCGACGGGCGGACTCTCACGCGGATCGCAGCCAACGGGCGCGTCAACGGTGATCGGGACCGGGACGACGACGGTTTCGATCGGCGGATGTCGCGCGCCGAGCACGACCGCCGGAAGGCGGTGGAGAAGGCGCGGCGGGACCGGGAAAAGGCCGTGCGCAAAGCGCAGAAAAATCGCGCCAAGGCGATCGAGCGCGCGCGGCGGGACGCCGAGCGCGGGCGCCGCGGGAAGGGCCGCGCGGGGTAGGCTCTTGTCGCGCGGTCGAAGTTGATTGAGGGAAGGTCCGCTGGCCCTACGCGAGCAGACTGCGCTCGCTAAGACGGGTCTGCGGACCTTCCCTCAATCAACTTCGCCTTCCGGCATCAACCAACCCGCGGTTTGTTTCGCGCCCGCGCGGTGGCATCTTCCCTAAATGCTCCGCAGCGCCCGCGACCAATACCTCCCGCCCGACCACGAAGCCTTCGTCGCGGCGGAGCCGCCCACAGGGCGCGTCATCGTCATCGCCCCCACGCGCGCGGCGTGTGAGACCATCGAGCTCGCGCTGGGGCTCCACATCGACACGTTTCTCGAGCGCGAGCACGGCACTGAAGTCCGCGAGCTGGCCGCGTCCGGGAACGGATTCGGGATCGTCGCGGGTACGGGTACGGGCAAGACGCTCGCGGTCCGGCCGATCTCCGAGATCATTCTCAAGGCGCCGCTCAAAGTCGGAGTAGTCAACCGCGAGCGCGAGGCCACGCCCGACACGCCGACGTGGAACGTGATCATCGTCACCACCGGCATCGCGCGCCGCTGGTTCCAGGACGGCGACATCCTCGCGAGCGACACGCTGGTCGTGGACGAGATCCATCAGACCTCCGCCGAGCTGGAGCTGTGCCTCGCGCTCGGCAAGCGTGTCGGGTGCAGGTTCATCTGGCTGTCGGCGACGGTCGATCCGACGTTCTACTCGCGCTACCTGGAATCTTCCGGGGTCGTGCAGAGCTTCGCCTTCGATCCTGCCCGCGCCGCGAAGGTCACCGTCATCGACAAGGAACCGCTCGACTTTCTGGACGACCGGTTCCTCCAGCGCGTGCTCAAGGAGAGGCGGGGAGTCGGCGTCTTTCTGCCGACGCGCAACGCGGTGGAGCAGGCGGCCGCGCAGGTCGAGGAGCGATTCCCGCGCATCAACACCGCGTTCTATCACGGCGGCGAGCCGATCCGGATCATCCGGCCGTTCCTCGAGGGGGACGACCTGAAGCCGTTCCTGCTCACGATGACGGCGGCGGGGCAGAGCGCGCTGAACGTGCGCGGGCTCGATACGGTGGTGATCGACGACACGCGCTTCGCCAACGTGATCGAGCGCGGGCGCAACGTGCTCACTCGCGTCCACCTCGGCGCGAACGAGATCCTGCAGATGGCGGGACGCGTGCACGGCCGCGTGGAGAACGGGCGCGTGTTTATTCTGTCCGACCGCGACATCGTCTTCTCCGAGCTGCGGCCGACGGCGCCCGACTTCCAGCTCGCGGGCGATTCCGAGCGCGTCGCGATCACCTGCGCCGACCTCGGCGTGCGCGCCGACGAGCTCGAGCTGCCGGTGCCGCTCGACAAGCAGTCGTACCGCCGCGCGCTCGCGCTGCTCGAGGACCGCGGCATCGTGGAGAACGGCCGGCTCACGCACTACGGCAAGCTGGTGGAGGCGATGCCGGTGGACCGGCCGTGGGCCGAGCTGCTGGTGCACGCGGACGACGATCTCGTGCCGTACGTCGCGGTGATGAGCTCGGTCGAGTCGCTGCACCGCATGACGCGCGACGACCGTAACCTCGAAGGGCTCGTCGTCCCGGGGAGCGATCACCTCACGGCGTACAATCTCTACGCCGAGGGATTCACGCGCTGCGGCTACATCGGCGAGGTGTACGGGCTGCCGCGGCACCTGTTCGACGACAGCGTGGAGCAGTGGGCCGAGGAGCGCGGAGTGCTCGTCAAGGCGATCGAGGACGCCGCGCTGGGGATGGCGAGCGTGTATCGTGGGCTCAACCTCGAGCTGCCGTCGAAGATGGTGCTCGCGCGCGATCACGCGTACGGCAAGTTCGTGGAGCTGCTGGCGGAGGTGATGCCGTTCGATCTCGTGATAGACGAGGAGACCGCGAGCGGCGACAACGCGCGCGTGTCGAAGACGAGCGTGTGCGGGAGCTGGGGTCCGATCGCCGGGACGCTGCGATACTTCGCGGACCGCAGCGGGATCCCGCGGGCGGGGATCGAAGGGACGCAGATCCCGCTGGAGAAAATCCGCAAGCACGCCCGCCGCGGTCCGCCGGAGATCGTGTACGACGCGCGGCGCAAGCACAATCCGTTCACCCTGCGGCGAACGCTGACGTACTTCGGCTTCGAGCTGGAGCGGGAGCTGGAGTCGCTCGAGGAATTTCCGCCGGAGCTGGAGCGCGCGGCGCGGCACGCGCTGGCGGAGGCGCTGGCGAAGGGCGAGGCGCGGCACGCGGCGGTGAACCGCAATCGCGTCGCGGTCGAGGAGATCCGCGAGATCTACCGGCGCTCGGGCGGGGCGACGCCGAAGCTCGGCTTGCAGGAGCTGACGGCGATGTACGAGATCGCGCTCGCGGAGGTCCGCTCGCTGAACGACTTCAAGGCCGCGCCTCTGCGCCTGGATCTCGAGGCGCTGATCGAGCCGGGCGCGCGCGAGCGGTACGCGGCGCTGCCGGACACCGTTCCGATCCGCGACAAGGAAGTCGAGATCGCGTACGAGGTGGAGGAGGAGGACGGCGAGCGTCGCGGCGTCGCCCGGCTGCGCCTGCCGGAGAAGGTCGCGCGGACGCTGAGCGAGCCCGAGCTGCCGCGGCTCGACCGGCCGCTGCGCTTCATGGTGCTGCGTGGGCAGCGGGGGGCGGTGCGCGGGAACACGCTGGAGGAATTGCAGGACGCGCTCGACCTGCCGTGGATGCCGGAGGAAGTCGAGCGACCCGCTCGGGGAGAGCGTGAGCAGGTGCGGGGCGACGGGCGCGGCGGGTCGCGTGGACGCGGTGGTCGTGGCGGTCGTGGTGGTCGTGGTGGCGGTGGCGGCGGTGGTGGCGGCGGAGGTGATCGTCACGGCGGGGGCGGAAAGCGCGGCGGCCCGCGGCAGGGGAGCAAGCGTGGCGACAAGCGTGGGGCACCGAAGGCGCGCGGCGGCGGGCGGGGTCGCAGCCCGCGCGGCCGGCGTTAGAATTCCGCACCGACCGATCCCGGGACAAATGCCGAAGACCTCGCAATCCGCACTCGCCGAATATTTCCGCGCTCACCAGAAAGTCGCGGGCGACACGCTCACCGCGCTCGCGGCCCGGATCGCCGCTTCCGCCGACGCGATGGCCGGCGCGCTCGTCGCCGGGCACAAAGTGATCGCGTTCGGCAACGGCGGGAGCGCAACGCAGGCGAGTCATCTGGTGGGTGAGCTGGTCGGTCGGTTCAAGGACAACCGCCGTCCCCTGCCGGCGGTCGCGCTCGCGTGCGATCCCGCGGCGGTGACGTGCATCGCCAACGACTTCGGCTACGAGACTCTGTTCGAGCGACAGGTGGAAGCGTTCACCCAGCCCGGCGACGTCGCGATCGGGCTCACCACCAGCGGGAAATCGGAGAACGTCCTGCGCGGGCTCGCCGCCGGGAAAAAAGGCGGGGCGGTTACGATTGCGCTCACTGGAGCGGCGGGCTTAACCGACGGTGCAACGGCTGATCACGTGCTGGCTGTGCCGAGCAATATCACCGCGCACATCCAGGAGATGCATCTCATGTTGCTGCATCTGTGGTGCGTCGCGATCGACGAGGCGGTGAAGGCAGGCTGAGTGGAGCGAGCCGGCGACGTCGCGACCGCGCCCGGTTATCGGCACGCGCTGTGGATCGTCGTGCTGCTCAATGCCGGCTACGGCGTGGTGGAGATGGCCGGCGGGTTTCTCGCGGATTCACAAGCGCTCAAGGCGGACGCGCTCGACTTTCTCGGCGACGGGCTGATCACGCTCTTCGGGATCGTCGCTCTGTCATGGCCGCGCGAGTGGCGCGCCCGCGCCGCTCTCACACAAGGTGTGTTTCTGGCGGCAATGGGCGTGGGAGTGCTCGCGACTACTGCCTACAGAGTTTTCGTACTGCGCCAGCCCGACGCGGAGCTGATGGGCGTGTTCGGCGTGATCGCGCTGGTCGTGAACCTCGCCGCCGCCGCGGTCCTGCTGCCGCATCGCGCGGGCGACGTGAACGTGCGCGCGATCTGGTTGTTCTCCCGGAACGACTCGCTGGGGAATCTGGCCGTGGTGATCGCGGCGGGATTTGTCGCGCTGACCGGGACGCGGTGGCCGGACCTGATCGTCGCGGCGGCGATCGCGGGGCTGTTTCTTCAGTCCGCGTGGTCGATCATTCGGAGCGCCAGCTCCAAGCTGCGTGGGGAAACCAGTTGATGCTTGTCGGGAAAGCTGAGCACCCGCAACCCCCGTGCGTAATGACGGGGAATCCCGGTAGCTACTCCCCCGGAGATTCAGTCAGCGCATCTTCAGCATAACTGATCCACCCCGTCTGCTCCTCCGCCACCAGCTCCACCATTGTGCCCAATGGCAGCGTGAGGTTCGGCACTTCGTGCCCCGCGGGGAAATCCATCACCACCGGGACGCCGAGATCAGCCACGAGATCGAGCAGGAAATCCTCGAACTCGTCTTCCTCTGATCGGTCCAGCGAGAGCTGCCCGAACACGATCCCGCGGATGTGCTTGAGCAGCCCCGCCGCGCGGAGATGCACCAGCCGCTCGTCGGCGACCGACATCGGCTCCGTGGTCTCCTCGAGAAAGAGAATCGCGCCGCGCGTGTCGATCTCGTACGGCGTGCCGATCGTCTGCTGCACGAGCGAGAGATTCCCGCCGGTGAGCCGGCCGACGGCGCGACCGGGCCGGCTCGTGCGCGCGATGCCCTTGCCAAGCTTTATCGCCGGTCGCGGCGTCATCAGCGCGCTCAGCAGCGAGATCATCGTCGGGTCGCGCATGCTGGGAATGAGATCGTCCACCGTCGGGCCGTGGAACACGCGGATCCCCGAGCGCCGCATCAGCCAGATGTGCAGCGCGGTGATGTCGGAGTAGCCGACGAACGGCTTGGGATTCCGGCGAAACACCTCGGACTCGAGATACGGGATCATCCGCGTCGCGCCGTACCCGCCGGTCCCGCCGATCACGGCCTTCACCCGCGGGTCGATCCACATCCCCATGAAGTTCTCGGCGCGGCGCTCGTCCTCGCGGCGCTCGAACCGGCGCATCTGCTCGATCTCGGTGTCGAGCACCACGTTGAAGCCGACGTGCTCGAGCGCCTTCACCCCGCGCAGCAGCCAGCCGGGGCGCGGCGCGTACGAGGGAGCGACCACGCCGATGGTGTCGCCCTTCCTGATCGCGGGAGGTTTCTGCAGTGGCAGCAGGTCCACGTCGGCCGGATCGGAAGAGAGGGGCTCTTCCGAGGGCGACCCGGGAGGGGGCTGACTAGATTGGATCGTATGAGCAGTGAGGGAGGGCAGGTAACCTACTTTCGGAAAGGGCTCGGGCTCAAGGCGGAGGTCGAGGAAGAGCTGGCCGCTGATTATACGGGGCAGCTCGTGGACCTGTTGCGTACGAATGAGTACACCCTGACCGCCGGGGACACGACCGTCCGGCTGGCCCGCGAGTTCGGCTTCTGTTACGGGGTCGAGCGCGCGGTGGACTACGCCTACCAGTCCAGGCGGAAGTTTCCGGACCGCCGGATCTACCTGGTGGGGGAGATCATCCACAACCCGCACGTGAACGCCAAGCTGCGGGCGATGGGCGTGACGTTTCTGTTGCCGAGCCCGCAGGGATTCGACTTTAGCGTCATCCGGCCGGAAGACGTCGTCATCCTGCCGGCTTTCGGCGTCACCATCGGCGATTTCGAGTCACTCCGCTCGCTGGGATGCATCGTCGTTGACACCACCTGCGGCTCGGTGCTGAACGTGTGGAAGCGGGTGGAGAGCTACGCCCGGGACGGGTTGACGTCGCTGATCCACGGCAAGTACTACCACGAGGAGACGCGGGCGACGGCGTCGCAGACGCTCAAGTACCCGGGAGCCAAGTCCATCGTGGTGCGCAGCATGGAGGAGGCCGAAGTGGTCTGCGACTTCATCGAGGGGAAGATCCGGGCGGGGGAGCTGCGGGAGCGGCTGCCGAACGCGTTCGACGAGGAGTTCGATCCCGAGCGCGACCTCAAGAGGATCGGTGTGGCGAACCAGACCACGATGCTCGCGCGGGAGTCGCTGGCGATCGGGGGGCGGATCGGCGAGGCGCTGGCGCACCGGCACGGCCCGGAGTACCTGGCCGAGAATTTCCGGACGTTCGACACGATCTGCAGCGCGACGCAGGACAGGCAGGACGCGGTGGACGAGCTGCTCACGGAGCCGCTCGACGCGATGGTGGTGGTGGGCGGGTACAACTCCAGCAACACGATCTCGCTCGCGGCGATCTGCGCCCTCAAGGTGCCGACGTACCATATCGAGGACGCGGACTGCATCGATCCCGCGGCGGGGACGATCCGGCACCGGAGCCCCGAGGGCGAGACGACGAGCGCAGGGTGGCTCGCGGCGGAGGGGCCGGTGCGGGTGGGGCTCACGGCGGGGGCGAGCACGCCGAACAACAAGATCGGGGAGACCGTCGCTCGCATTTTTGCGACGAGAGGGGTCGAGCCGGTTTTAACTGCCACGTAGACTGCCAAGCGTTTTAACTGCCACATAGAACTGCCAAGCTGCGAGCGGCCAGCTGGAAGCTGCCAGCTACGAGCTGCAGGCGATTTGGACCGGGTAGTGTCTTGAGCCCGTAGCTGGAAGCTTCCAGCTGGCAGCGCGCAGCTTGGCAGTTCTCAGTGGCAGTTCCCAAGCCTACTACTACTAGTGGGCTGTAACCCGTGAAACGGTAGCAGGGCTGATGCGATGAAT